>DASUMQ010000313.1:0-7942 GCA_036277615.1 Steroidobacteraceae bacterium | reverse complement strand
AGGTGGCCCGACAGTTCGACCGCTGTGTCCTGCGACGCGAGTGCAGCGAAAAAATCCCGCGCGGGTCGCAAGTCGAGGCCGGTCTGCTGTGACAGCAGTCGGGCTACATTCTCGGCAAACCGCGGATCGACGTTGACGCCGGTGCCGACCGCGGTCCCGCCCTGCGCGAGCGCGTGCAGGCGTGGTCGACACGACTGCAGTCGTGTCACGGCGTCCTCGAGCTGGGTGCGCCACGCGCCCATTTCCTGGGCGAGCGTGACCGGCATCGCGTCCATCAGGTGCGTGCGTCCGGTCTTCACGTGATCACCCACGTCGGCGGCTTTGCGCGCGATCGTGTCGATCAGCTCCTTGATCGCCGGCAGCAGCGACTCGGACAACGCGAGCGCCGCGCTCAGGTGAATCACCGTCGGGATCACGTCGTTGCTGCTCTGGCCGCGATTGACGTGATCGTTCGGGTGCACCGTCACGGCGCCACCGCCCGCGTACTGCGTGGCGAGGCGGGCGACGACCTCGTTCGCATTCATGTTGCTGCTCGTGCCCGAGCCGGTCTGGAACACGTCGACAGGGAATTGCGCGTCGTGCCGGCCCTCGGCCACTTCGAGCGCGGCGCGTTGAATCGCGAAGGCGCGCACACGGTCGAGGTCGCCGAGCGCGAGATTGGCCCCCGCCGCGGCCCATTTCACCAGGCCCAACGCCCGGATGAATCCGCGCGGCATCGGCAGACCGCTGATCGGGAAATTCTGCACCGCACGTTGCGTCTGGGCGCCCCAGAGCGCCTGCGCAGGCACGCGGGTCTCACCCATGCTGTCGCGTTCGACGCGGTAGTCGGTGTCGGTCATCTGCGCTCCGGGACCCGCGCAGGCGCTCGGACCGGGCCCTGCGGTATCATCGTGGATCGTAACATCTCCCGGATTTCCGCATGAGTCTCACCCCGCTGACTGCGCTCTCGCCCGTGGACGGGCGTTACGCCGGGCGTTGCGCCGACCTCCGGGACATCTTCAGCGAACAGGGTCTGATCCGGGCGCGCGTGCGGGTGGAGATCGCGTGGCTGCACGCGCTCGCCGCGGATCGCAGGATCCCGGAACTGCGCGGCCTCACGCCGCACGACCTCGCCGTGGCCCAGCACGTCGCCGAAAGCTTCGACGCGGCTGACGCCGCCGCGGTCAAGGCGTTCGAGCGCGAGACCAATCACGACGTCAAGGCCGTCGAGTACCTGGTCAAGAAGAAGCTCGGCGCACATCCGGCCTGGCAGTCGCGCATCGAGTTCGTGCACTTCGCCTGCACGTCCGAGGACATCAACAACCTCTCCTACGCACTGATGTGCCGCGATGCACGCACGAAGGTGCTCCTGCCGCACATCGACGCGCTGCTGGGCGCACTGCGTTCGATGGCGCACGCCCACGCCGACGACGCCATGATGTCGCGCACGCACGGCCAGGCCGCCACCCCCACCACGCTCGGCAAGGAAGTAGCCGTGTTCGTGCACCGGTTGCGGATCGCCCGGGCCGCATTCGCGGCCGTGCCGATCCGCGGCAAGATCAACGGCGCCGTGGGCAACTTCAACGCGCACTTCGCCGCGTATCCCGACGTCGAGTGGCCGAAACTCGCGCAACGGCTGGTCGAATCGCTCGGGCTCGAATGGAACCCGTACACGACCCAGATCGAACCGCACGACTGGGATGCGGAGTACTTCGACGCGCTAGCGCGCTGCAATTCGATCCTGATCGACCTCTGCCGCGACTTCTGGGGCTACGTCTCGCTCGGTTACTTCCGGCAGAAGGTCGTCGCGGGCGAAGTCGGCTCCTCGACCATGCCGCACAAGGTCAACCCGATCGACTTCGAGAACGCCGAAGGCAACTTCGGCCTCGCCAACGTGCTGCTGCGTTTCCTCTCGGAGAAACTGCCGATCTCGCGCTGGCAGCGCGACCTGACCGACTCGACGGTACAGCGGAACATCGGTGTCGCCCTCGCTCACTCCGACATTGCCGTACAGTCCGTCTCGCGCGGGCTCGCGCGGCTCGAGGTGGACCGTGCCGCCCTCACCGACGAGCTCGCGCGGAACTGGGAATTGCTCGCCGAGCCGATCCAGACCGTCATGCGTCGCTACGCGGTGCCGGAAGCATACGAGCAGCTCAAGGCCCTGACGCGGGGCCGCCGCATCGACGCGGAATCGGTCGCTCGGTTCGTCGAGGGCCTGCCGATCCCCCCGGCCGAAAAGGACCGGCTGAAACGGCTCACGCCCGCGGCCTACGTCGGCCTGGCCGCCAGACTCGCGCGCGACGTCTGACGGCGCCCGCGTACTTTTTACATAACCGGACTCGCGTCACGGAAATGACGTCGTCGCTGGGGCAGGATCTCGTCCTGGAAATCGCGACCTGGCGGCACGATCGCGCGGCGATCGAAGGCGTCCGCAGGGCTGTTTTCATAGAGGAACAGCACGTTCCCGAGCACGAGGAATGGGACGACCTCGACCCCGTCGTCCCGCACGTTGTGGCGTATGCTGTCACCGCGGCGGCAAAACGTGACCTGGTTGGCACTGGCCGGCTGGAACCGACCGGTAAAATTGGCCGCGTCGCAGTACTGCCGCAGTACCGTGGCACCGGGGCCGGACTCGCGATCATGCGCCGCCTCGTGGACCTCGCCGGAGAGCGCGGATTCACCGAGGTGTACCTGAACGCGCAGACGTACGCCCGCGGATTCTACGAGCGGCTGGGTTTCCGGGCAGAGGGCCCGGAATTCGATGAGGTCGGGATACCGCACCAGCGAATGCGCCGGGCGGTCGGGAATCGGGATGGAACAACGGCTGGACACGACGGGGACGCGCAGCCTGCTGGCGAGCCTCGATGAGTACCGCATCGCCGTGGCGGAAATCGCCACGCGCGCGCGCCGCTCGCTGTCCATCTACACGACCGACCTCGAACCCCAGATCTACGACACCGACCTGTTCCTGGAGCCCGTCAAGCGCCTCGTGCTCGCACGCAGCCATGCTCGGCTGCGCGTGCTGATCTCCAATCCCGGCCGCGTTTCGCGCGATGGCAATCGTTTCATGATGATGGCGCGCCGGCTGACGAGCTACATCGACCTGCGCAACGTCGCGCCCGAGTACCGCACCAATCCCTGCTCGTTCATCGTCGCCGACGACAAGGCGATCGCCTACCGCCAGCAGGCTTCGAAATGGGAAGGCATCGTCGAGTACGACGACGCGTCCATCGTCAAGCGTTACCTCGCATACTTCGACGAGGTCTGGGCCGGCAGTCTGATCCAGCCGGAAATGCGCGCGACGGCGGTGGACCTCTGACACGACGGCACGCGCGCGCCTGCAGGCGCGCCGCCACTCCCTGCTTCACCACGGCTCCTGCCACGGCAGGCTCGGTATAATGGCCGACATGGTCTGGAAACCCGACGTGACCGTCGCCGCGGTGGTGGAACGCGACGGCAAGTTCCTGTTCGTCGAAGAGCGTGCCGGCGGCCGGGTCGTGCTGAACCAGCCGGCCGGTCACCTCGAAAACGGCGAGACGCTGCTGGAAGCGGTCGCGCGCGAAACGCTCGAGGAGACGGGCTGGTCGTTCGTGCCGGAGCACGTCGTCGGACTCTACGTCTGGCAGCCCGAGCACCTCGCGCGGACGTTCCTCCGCATCGCATTCCGCGGCCGGCTCGAAGGCCACGATCCTGCGCGACCGCTCGATCACGGCATCGTACGCACGCGCTGGCTCGACCGCGACCAGCTGCTTGCCGCGCAACCCAAGCATCGCAGCCCGCTCGTGCTCCGCTGCGTCGACGATTACCTCGCGGGATCGCGGCATCCGCTCGAGGTCCTCACGCACCTGATGCGCAACCGCGGAGAAGAGAAAGCGGCCAGCGGATAGCGGCTGGCAACAAACGCGGCTGCGGCGCACTTAGGGCGCGGGCCCGTTTCCGGCTATCCGCGAGACACTGTCCGCGATCCGCTAGAATCCCCGGATGCCCTCGCGCGTCGTCCTGGCCATCTCCGGTGGTGTCGATTCCGCCGTTGCCGCGATCCTGCTCAGGCAGGGCGGCTACGACGTGCACGCCCTGTTCATGCGCAACTGGGACGCGGACGAGGACGGCTACTGCACCGCTGCAGCGGACCTGCAGGACGCTCGCAAGGTCTGCGACGACCTGGACATTCCGCTGCACACGGTCACCTTCGCCGCGGAATACCGCGAGCGGGTCTTCACGCATTTCCTGGACGAGCTGCGCGCAGGTCGCACGCCGAACCCCGACGTCGCCTGCAACCGCGAGATCAAGTTCGGCGTCTGCTTCGAACACGCGATGCGGCTCGGCGCGGACCTGTTTGCGACCGGGCACTACGCGCGAACCGCAGGCGCGCGCCTGCTGCGCGGCCTCGACGCGGCCAAGGACCAGAGTTATTTCCTGCACACGGTGCCAGGCGCGATGCTCGCACGCACGCTGTTCCCGGTGGGCGCCCTGTCCAAGAGTGAAGTGCGTCGTATCGCGCACGAGCACGCGCTGCCCGTTCACGACAAGCGCGACAGCACGGGTATCTGCTTCATCGGGGAGCGGCCGTTCGCCGAGTTCCTGCAGACGTACCTGCCTGCGCAGCCCGGCCCGATCGAGACTCCGGACGGCCGCGCGCTCGGCTCGCATCGCGGGCTCATGTATTACACGCTGGGCCAGCGTCAGGGCCTCGAGGTCGGCGGCGTGCGCGGCGCGGCCGAGAAACCCTGGTACGTGGCCCGCAAGGACGTCGAGCGCAATGCGCTGATCGTGGTGCAGCAGCACGACCACCCGTTGCTGCTCGCGAGCGTGATCACGACCGAGCCGGCCCAGTGGGTCGAGGGTGTGGCGCCCGTGCGCACGGGCGGTCGCTTCCGCTGTACCGTCAAGACGCGCTACCGCCAGGCCGACCAGCCCTGTGAAGTCGAACTGCTGGCCGACGGCGGCTGCATCGTTCGCACCGATGCGGCCCAGCGAGCGGTCACGCCCGGACAGTCGGCGGTGTTCTACGCCGGTCCCGTCTGTCTCGGCGGCGCCATCATCGCCGGGATTGGCGAAACGCCGCGCGAGGTCGAATCCAGCCAGGCCGTCGGTCTATAATTCGTCGGTTTGGTCGCGCCGATTCCCGCCCCGGAGGTTCCATGAGAGACAGCTTCAAGACCCGCAGCTCGCTGGCGGTGGGTAACCAGTCGTACGAGGTGTTCAGCCTCCCGGCGCTGGAGGGCCACGACCTCGACCGCCTGCCGTTCTCGCTCAAGGTGCTGCTCGAGAACCTGCTGCGCTTCGAGGACGGCGTCAACGTGACGCGCGAGGACATCGAGGCACTGCTCAAGTGGGACGCCAAGGCGACACCGAGCTACGAGATCGCGTTCACGCCGGCGCGCGTGATCATGCAGGACTTCACGGGCGTCCCCGCGATCGTCGACCTCGCCGCGATGCGCGAGGCGATGGTCCGCCTCGGCGGCGACCCGCAGGAAATCAATCCGCTCGCGCCGGCCGAGCTCGTGATCGATCACTCCGTGCAGGTCGACGCCTACGGTGCGGCCGACTCGGCGCTCAGGAACACGACGATCGAATTCGAGCGCAACGGCGAGCGGTACTCGTTCCTGCGCTGGGGTCAGAACGCGTTCCGCAACTTCAAGGTCGTGCCGCCGTCGACGGGCATCGTGCACCAGGTCAATCTCGAGCACCTCGCGCGCGTCGTCTTCGCCGAGACCAGGGACGGCGTGAAGCGCGCGTTTCCCGACACGCTCGTCGGCACCGACTCGCACACGACGATGATCAACGGCCTGGGCGTGCTCGGCTGGGGCGTCGGTGGCATCGAGGCCGAAGCCGCCATGCTGGGCCAGGCCGTCACGATGCTGATACCGCAGGTCATCGGGTTCCGCCTCAAGGGCAACCTGCCGGCCGGCTCGACCGCCACGGACCTGGTGCTCACGGTCACCGAGATGCTGCGCAAGAAGGGCGTGGTCGACAAGTTCGTCGAGTTCTTCGGCGACGGCCTCGCCAACCTGCCACTCGCCGACCGTGCGACGATCGCCAACATGTCGCCGGAATTCGGCAGCACGGTCGCGATCTTCCCGATCGACGAGGAGACGATCCGCTATCTCGAGCTGACCGGTCGTGCGCCCGAGCAGGTTGCGCTGGTCGAGGCCTATGCCAGGGCACAGGGCCTGTGGCGCTGCAACGGCATGCGTGAAGCGGATTACACCGACGTGCTCGAACTCGACCTCGCGACCGTCGAGCCGAGCCTCGCCGGCCCGAAGCGTCCGCAGGACCGCGTTCCGCTCAAGTCGTCGAAGGAGATCTACCGCAAGCACCTGATCGCGATGGCGACCGAGCGCGCAGCCAAGAATCCTGGCGCCACGGGCACGGCGACCGTGACGAGCGGCGGCCAGACGTTCGATCTCGTCGACGGCGCGGTGCTGATCGCCGCGATCACCAGCTGCACCAACACGTCGAACCCGAGCGTGCTGATCGGCGCGGGGTTGCTCGCCCGCAAGGCGCGCAAGCTCGGTCTGGTCGCGAAGCCGTGGGTCAAGACGAGCCTCGCCCCGGGCTCGCGCGTGGTGACCGATTACTTGGAGAAGGCCGGCCTGCTCGCCGACCTCGAGGCCATTGGCTTTTACGTCGTGGGCTACGGGTGCACGACCTGCATCGGCAACTCGGGCCCGCTGCGCCCGGAGATCTCCGACGGCGTCAGGACCGCGGACACGATCGCAAGCTCCGTGCTGTCCGGCAACCGCAACTTCGAGGGCCGCGTGCACGCCGAGGTGAAGATGAACTTCCTCGCCTCGCCGCCGCTCGTCGTCGCCTATGCACTCGCGGGCACGATGGACATCGATCTCAACAACGAACCGATCGGCACCGACACCGAAGGCAAGCCGGTCTTCCTCAAGGACATCTGGCCGTCGGCGCACGAAGTCGCCACGACCGTCGGCGCGTCCGTCGATGCGGCGATGTTCAAGAAGAGCTACTCCAGCGTGTTCACCGGCGACGAACACTGGCAGGCGATCGAGGTGCCCAAGGACGAGGTCTACCAGTGGGAGGCCACCTCGACCTACGTGCGCAACCCGCCTTATTTCCACGGCATGACGATGACGCCCGGCGGCGTGGCGGACATCCGTGGCGCTCGCGCGCTCGCGGTGCTCGGCGACTCGGTCACGACCGACCACATCTCCCCCGCCGGCAACATCGCGAAGTCGAGTCCGGCCGCCAAGTACCTCATGGCGCAAGGCGTGCAGCCGGCGGACTTCAACCAGTACGGCGCGCGTCGCGGCAACCACGAGGTGATGATGCGCGGCACCTTCGCCAACATCCGGCTGCGCAACCTGCTGCTGCCGGGCACCGAGGGCGGCGTCACGCTGCACATCCCGACGGGCGAGCAGATGTCGATCTACGAGGCGGCGATGAAGTACAAGGCCGAAGGCACGCCACTGATCGTGATCGCGGGCAAGGAATACGGCACGGGCTCGTCGCGCGACTGGGCCGCCAAGGGCACGATGCTGCTCGGCGTCAAGGCCGTGATCGCCGAGACCTTCGAGCGCATCCACCGCTCCAACCTGATCGGCATGGGCGTGCTCCCGCTGCAGTTCAAGGAAGGCGAAAGCGCGCGCTCGCTGTGCCTCACCGGCAAGGAAAGCTTCGAGATCATCGGCCTGAACGGTGGCGCGGCCAGGGTCGTCACGGTCGTTGCGACGCCACCCGCCGGTGCGGGCACGCCGATCAAGTTCGAGGCGCGCGTGCGCATCGACACGCCGAAGGAGCGCGAGTACTTCCAGCACGGCGGCATCCTGCAGTACGTGATCCGCCAGCTCGCAAGTCCGGGCAAGGCAGCGTGAGAGGAACCGCATCCCCATCGCCACTTCCTCCCTCGCCCAGGCCGTTGCCGCGCTGCGGGCGGCGCGGCACGTCTGCGTCCTGACGGGTGCAGGCGTCTCCGCCGAAAGTGGCGTCCCGACGT
>DASUMQ010000312.1:0-27950 GCA_036277615.1 Steroidobacteraceae bacterium | reverse complement strand
GCAGACGCCACGCATCGAATCGACGATCTCGGCGGCCCAGTCGCGCAGCGCAACGGCGCGCCCTTCGCGCCGTAGCATCAGCCCCGGTTTGCGCCCCTCGCGTGCGACGATCGCGTGATTGCCGTCGAGGTCCGCCTGCTCGGAGGTTTCGATCGATCGGCTTTCGCGCAGCACGCAGAACGCGGCGAAGGCCTCGAGGAAGCGCAGCTTGTTCTGGTTGACGCCGACCGGGTCGAAGGCGCTGCAGTCGAGCGAACGCATCTCGACGTACTGCACCCCGCCGCGCTGCAGCGCGCGGGTCGGTCGCTCGCCGGTCTGCGTGACACGCTTCGGCCGGATGAAGCTGTAGTACTCGTTCTCGATCTGCAGCATGTTCGCGTTGAGCTGCCGATACTCGCCGTCGACCTTCACGCCGATTTGTTCGTAGTCGGGATTCGGAGTGGTGATCGCCGCGGTCAGGTCGCGGACGTAATGCTCGAGACTGTTGACCGAGACGCTGAGGCCGGCCTGACTCTTGTTGCGGTAGCCCAGGTCGCTCATGCGGAGCGAGGTGGCGTACGGCGCGTAAAGGCTGCCGGGTTCGAGCGGTTCCAGGTAATCGACTTTGCGACCCTGCAGGAACGAAGGACAGATCGCCGGCGAATTGCCAAACAGGTACAGGACGATCCACCCGTGCCGACGATAGTTGCGCAGCAGCGCGAAGTAGGTGTCCGAGCGGAACGCCTGGCCCGTGTCGCTGGACTGAAAGGTCTCGGCGAGCACCGGCCAGAAGTGCTCCGGGAACGAATAGTTGAAGTGCACCCCCGAGATCGCCTGCATCACCCGGCCGTAGCGATGGCCGAGGCCGTTCCGGTACACGGTCTTCATGCGACCCACGTTCGACGAGCCGAACTGCGCAATCGGGATGCTGTCGTCGCCCCGGATCGCGCACGGCATGCTCGTCGCCCAGAGCAGCTCCTCGTCGGGCAGGTTCAGGTAGACGAACTGGTGCAGGTCGACCAGGTACTGGATCAGCTCCCAGGTCTGCGAGAACGGCGGCGTGACGAGCTCGATCAGGGCTTCGGAGTAGTCGGTCGTGATGTGCTCGTTGGTCAGGGCCGAGCCGAGCGCCCTGGGGTGCGGGGCGGCCGAAATGTGCCCGGTCGGCGTGACTCGCAGGGACTCGCGCTCGACCCCCTTGAGCCCGCCCTGCAATACACCCGGCGCGCGCGCGTTGATCAGGCCGGCGAGCCGGCGCTCGAAGGTACGGTCGAGGGGCATGCGATGGTCGGACGAGGCGTGGACACTGCGGAACGGGCGGCAAGGGTATCAAAGCCGCCGCGCGGCGGGCCGACTCGATGCGGACAAGAACTGCGGAGCATTTCACCCAAGATCCTGCAGCAAGCCGGGTTGATCATTCCCTTCGCGCAGGAGGCGGCTGCCGATTATGCAAACTCTGGCTTGGGTTAAGTGAAAACGTTTCGTGGCGGTGCGTCGGTTTCGTATACAGGGGGTGCGGTCGGGACTGATGGTCAGTAAAAAAGGTATTTGAGATCATAACATTACGTCGATGGCACGAAGCTTGCTTCTTCGTGCACTAACCCGCCGCTCGTCGAAGGCGGCGAATCTAAGAAACAACGAAGGACAACCGAAGATGCGCATACTTAACTTGGGCAAGCTGGCCGCGTTGACGGGGCTTGCTTGCCTCGGCTCGGTCACGACGAGTGTCGCGGCGACCGTCTCCTGCCCCGGCTCACTGACTCCGACACTCACCCGCCAGGTGCAGGTCACCGGCGCACTGGCCGGTGGGGAGTGCTACTACAAGGTCGGCAACTTTCAGGGCGACGACGTTTCGGCGTATCTCGGCAGCTCCTACACCCAGATCGACAAGGACGTCGCGCCGAACGACGGCGACGAGGGTGGTCTGTTCTATACGTTCAACGCAGATCGCACGGCCGGCACCTGGGTCATGGCCGAGAACTATTGGGAAGACTACGCCGAGATCTTCATCGCCTTCCACTTCGGCAACGGTTCGGGGAACCCGGACTCGTTCATCGTCGAGCTCGAGCCCGATGCCCTGACCGGGCTCTGGGCGCTGGTGCCGGAGAGCCTCGCGAACGGGCTGTCGAACATCTACCTGTTCGGCCGCGGGACCGGCACGTCCTCGACCACCTCCACTACCTCGACCACGTCGACCACGTCGACCACGTCGACCACGAGCACAACGACGCCGGCGTCCTCTTCGACGCTGCCGTTGCTGGGTCTCGGTTTGATCGCCATCGGCTTCATGCGGCGTCGCACCCCGATGGCATAATCGCCTCGAACAGCGGGCAAACGCCCGCGCCATGTCCAAGAGCCGACGACCGCAAGGTCGTCGGTTTTTTTTACAGGGCGGAATCGAACCTGGCAGTCGGCCGAAGTCTTGATGTGAATTATCAACGAGTTACGCACTTGGCACGCCGAATGCAATGATTCACGTGAAGGGCGCGGACCCGCATAGTGCGGCACCGTAGACCAGCGAACGGATATCGTCGAAACAGGGGATGCAGGAGAAGGATATGAAAAAGATCATCGCGTTGGCAGGCTTGGCGGCATTGTGGGTGAGCCCTACGTATGCGGCGTCGGTCACCTGCCCGGATCCGACCATTGGTGGTTTGAACTTCATGACGTTGGAGACGACGACGATCGTCGCGTCGTGCTACGACTACGGCACAACGGGCGACCACACCGGTAACCCGACGATCGATACGAGTGGAGCTGCCGTCGTATTCAACGACAAGATCGTGCAGCTGCCGTCCGGCACCGACGATACCGACGTGTTTTCCAGCTTCCTCTCGGGCACGAACGATGCCGGCACTGGCGGCACCTTCACGGGCACCGCCGACGCGACCGGCCCGCTCTATTTGCTGTTCAAGTTCGGCAGCGGCGGTCCGGGAGACTTGTGGTGGTTCGTGTTTGAGCTCAACAGCATTGTGGACGGCGAGACGATCACGTGGGATTACTCGGGTCAACAGGAACTGTCGCACACCGAACTGTTCGGCGGGACGTCCTCGACGACCTCGACGACCTCGACGACCTCGACGACCTCGACCACAAGCACGACGACGCCGGCCTCCTCTTCGACGCTGCCGTTGCTCGGTCTCGGCCTGATCGCGATCGGCTTCATGCGCCGCCGCAGGATGTCGGTCTGATCTAAGCCAAGCGCTCTTTGACCTTCGGGTCGATGCAGGAACCCCGCCTCGCGCGGGGTTCTTGCTTTTGAGGGCACGTGACCACAAGACCCGTCGCCGGGACATCGCTAGCCCGCCGGGACGCTCGCCGCTAAAGTCGGCTCGATGAGCGAAGTGCACGAGGCGGTCTCCATCGGTAGCCTGGGCTTGCGGGTCCGCAACGCCGCTGCATCGATCACCGTGGCGCTGGCAGCCACTGCCTTTTATTCCTGGGCGCCCTATTTCCGTGGATACTTCGAGCGCCTCTACGGCCCTCCCGAGATAGCCTTCACGGGGTACCGCTTCCTCTGGGTCGCGGTCTCGCTTTACTCGCTGGCGCTGGCGGTCGTTTTCCTGCATCCGCGCGCGCAAGGCGTGTCGAAGTGCCTGCGATGCTTCCAGCTCATGGCTCGTTGGGCCCGGTCAGGGTTGCGCACGTTCGAGATCGACCGGGCTGACAGACTTGCGTTGTTGAGCACCCTGCTCAAGGCTTATTTCGGGCCGATGATGGCCCTCACCCTGATGCAGTACTGCGTCAACGCCTGGATGAGCGGCGCCGCGCTGCTCGGCACGTTGGAGCCCTCGGACGGACCGCTGCAGGTCTTCGACCGGTTCGGCTTCTGGTTCCTGATGAGTTTCATCCTGTTCTTCGACGTGCTGCTGTTCACGATTGGCTACCTCGTCGAATCGAAGCGCCTCGGTAACGAGATCCGATCGGTGGACCCCACGTATCTCGGCTGGGCCGCTGCATTGATGTGCTACGCGCCATTCAGCGCATTGACCTATTACCTGCTCGACGCGCCACGCGAGGAGTTTCCGCAGTTTGCCGACCCCACCGTCCACATCGTCATGAATGTGCTCGTGCTGGTTTTCCTGGCGATCTACACGAGCGCCTCGCTCGCTCTCGGATTGAAAGCCAGTAACCTGACGCATCGTGGCGTCGTCACCCGCGGCCCTTACGCGTTCGTACGCCATCCCGCGTATATCTGCAAAAACGTGGCATGGTGGATCGGCTCGATTCCCGTCATCGCGACGGCGCTGGAGGAGTCCTTGGTTAAGGCGCTTCTTATCGTCGGTTCCATCGTCGGCTGGGCAGCCATCTACGTACTGCGTGCCGTCACCGAGGAGGATCACCTGCGCAGCGTCGACGGCGACTACGACGCGTACGCGGCCAGGGTGCGATACCGGTTTATCCCCGGCGTGATCTGACGCCACCGCCGCTGCACTGCACCTCACAGCGCCGGCATCGGAGCCTCCCGGAAAAGAGACGGCCCCGCAGGTCGCTAAACCTGCGGGGCCGTTTTCAGGTCGCGAAAGTCGTGCGGCCTGGACTAGCGACCCGCTTTTCTGTTGGACGCCGTGCCACCCGAGACCGTGACCTGAGCCGGTCCGCGCTCGCCGGACTTGCCGCTCGTATTCACCGAACGCACGAAGTAACGGTACGTCCCAGCCTTGGTGGAATCGATCAGCGACAGGAGAGACGAAGGCACCGTCCCCACGAGTGCCGAGCGGCCCCAGACCTGCTTGCGCGAATCCCAGGTCTCGCGGCGGATCTCGAAGCTCGAGACGTTGGTCACGTCGGCTGTCCAGGAAACCTGTGCGGAACCGTCGCCGCGGTTGGACGCGGCCACGCTCGTGGGCGCTGGAGGTGCGGCCGCCACGGTCGGCGCCGCCGGAGTCGTCGTGCTGACCGCGTTCGAATACCCCGAGACGCCGGCGCTGTTGTACGCACGCACACGGTAGGAATAGGGCGTAGAGGCACTGAGAGACCCGTTGGTGTAGGTGTGTGATCCCGCGCCCAGCGTGGCCACCTCGGCAAAACTGACCCCGTCCAGCGACCGCTCGACCTTGTATCCCGATTCATTCGTCGCGTTGTCGAGCCAACTCAGGCTCACGCTGTTGTACGTGACGCTGGTCACCGTCAAGCTCGACGGACTCGCGGGCAGGGTCGGGGCCGCGGGCGTCGTTACGTTGACGACGTTCGAATAGCCCGACACGCCGGCGCTGTTGTACGCACGGACACGGTAGTAATAGCGGCTCGATGCGCTGACCGTACTGTCCGTGAAACTGCGTGCGCCTGCTCCAAGGCTGGCTCGCTCGGTGAATGTGACGCCATCGGGCGAGCGCTCGACCTTATAGCCCGATTCATTCGTCGCGTTGTCAAGCCAGGTCAGATTGACGCTGTTATACGCCGCGCTCGACACGGCCAGACTCGAGGGACTGGCAGGCACTGTCGGGGTCGTGCTCGAACTCGTCATCCAGTAGCCGGCAACGGTCGTCGCGGTTTCGTTCAACGTACGGGCCGTGTCGGCGACACCGGCGATCCCTGTCGCATAGCCGTTGTACGTGACCGAAGGGTTGGAGAAGACGCCGATTTTCGGCGCGCCCGAGCACATGTACGACATGACGTCGACGAACCCGTCCGTCGTGCACCGACGGTAGCCGTACGAGTACGGGTACCAGCCACTGTACGCAGTGTTCTCCTTGTTGTGGTCGAGGCCCTGGAGGTGGCCGAGCTCGTGGGCCACAACCTGGTTGCTGAGGCAGTTCGAGTACACGATCGCGTTCGCGTCCCACCACGTCGTCACGCCGTTCGCGAAGTACTTGGTGAGTTTCGCGTAACCACAGTAATTGCTGTCTTCGGAGACCAGCACGACCATGTCCGCTGAGAGAGTCTTACGCAGGCCCGCCACCTCCGAGTCCTTCTCGAGCGTGGACATCGTCGTGACCATCCCGCTGCCGGACTCCTTCATCGACACCTGCGTCACGCCGACGACGTTGACGGTGATGTTCGCGTGGCTGTTGATATAGGCCTGGTTGCCGGCCTGGATCGCGTTCTGAATCATGCTCTGAAGCGTCGAGGCGCCCCATCGAGCTGCCGACGTCGACGTGTACACCACGAGCACGTCTTGTACGACCGCACCGGCCGTGGTGGCCGTGGTCGCCGCCGTGCCGGACTCAGTCAGGCCCGTCGAATACAGCTCGGCGGCACCGGCCACGGATTTCTCGACGAGGTCCTTGGCCTGCGGCAGACGCTGGTCGTCGATTTCGAACAACAGGTGCTTGCCGCCGGCGGCCGGCAGGACTTCAAACGTCTTGTCCTTGTATGTGCCGGACCCCGTCACGACGCCCTTCACCTTGGACAGCACCACGAGGCTGCCAGGCGAATCGGCGAACGTGCCGATCCACGACTGTGTCGCCTTCCTGTCGTCACGCGCGACGCGCTGCAACTCCGCGGTGATCGTCTGGCCATCCGCCAGTTGGAACTCCAGGGCAGAAGCACCCAGCGCCTTGCCGTTGATAGCACCGACCATGCCCGACGCCGCCTTCGCGCGCGCGGGCAAGGTGACCGACGCTGCAGGAACCACACCGTCGAGCACCGGGGTGCCCGACTTCGGCGCGGCATCGGCGATCGACATGTTGAATACGGCGGCCGTGGCCACCGTAATCAGGGACACGAATCGAGTCGTGCGAGAGGTTTTCATGTTTGCGCTCATCACTGTCGTGAGTTACTCCGTAACTGGTCGTGACTCAGTCCCGACCGCGCCAGGGGAAAACGCATCGATCAAGTGATGGCCCGGTGAGAACCGGGAACGCGCAAGCGAAGATGCCTGCGCGCAGGACGCACTGACGGCGTCGTAGTCAGTCTTCGTCACGACAGCGACAATGCGCGTCGAGAAGGCGGCTACTCGGCCGGCAACCCCGCTAGCGTTGACTCTCTCGTCCCGTGAGAGCCGTTAGCCCGGAGGCTTTGCGTCCCCACCTTTCGATGGGTTTGCCCTTGGTGCGCATTGTGGGTGCTTGCCCGCAACTCCGGCGGGACTGCGTCACAGATTGGCCCGAGGGAATCCGCAGTCTTCATCCGTATTGATGTCAACCGCGGACCGGCGCGAACCTTAGTTGTTGCACCGCGCCATGACCACCAGAATTATGTCGCAATGTGGAGACAATTCCTCGGGACTGATGACGAACGCATCGGAAACCCCTGAAGAAATAGGGTTTTGGGGCTATGCTTCCATGGTGGTTGTAAAGCACTTACTGCTGTGCGTAGTTTTCACCGGCGCAACGTTCGTGCTGCCGACCGTGGTGTTTGCGGAAGATTCGATGCGCTGCGGCAGCCGCCTCGTGACGCGCGGCGACGCGAAAGACAAGGTTCGTGCGCTGTGCGGCGAGCCCACGGACGTCGCATTGCGCGGCTTCGTGCGACGTGCGCCGGTCTACGAATACGGGTTCGGCTACAACCGGTACGAGTACTACGGGCCGGGCTGGGTCGACATGCCGATCGAGATCTGGACGTACAACCTGGGCTCGCACAAGCTGCTGCGCAAGTTGCGCTTCGTCGGCGACGAGCTCGAGGAAATCGAGACCGACGGCTACGGCTATTGACGAGCCGCGCCAAGCTCCGCGGAGCTACGTGGCGGACGAACGAAGCGCCTCGCTCGCGCGAGGCGCTTCCCCGACTGCATCGCGGCGACCGTTCATCCCGGACGTCGCCCGTGCAGAGCTCCCACCCCCAGATCCTTCGTCACCACATGGCGACGTCGCGCGTCTCGCTGAACCCCGAGTTGCCGCGACCGTTGAACGCGCGCACACGGTAGTAGTAGCGCGTGGCCGCGGCCGCGTCGTTGTCGACATAGTTGGTCGCCTCCGCGCCGAGCACGGCGACCTGCACGAAGTCGATACCGTTGCTCGAGCGCTCGACCTTGAAGCCGCTCTCGTTGTCGCTCGCGTCGAACCAGTGCAGCACGACGGTGCCCGGCCCGCTGGTCCAGGCCGACAGGCTCGCCGGCGCGCGCGCCGGGCTCAGCCCCGAGGCCGTGCGAAACGCGGCGACCGTGTCGGCCGTGTTGTTCATCGAGCGTACGTTGTCCGACGCATTGTCGGGATCGGTCTCGTACGCGACGCCCATCGCCTGCCCGGCGTACGTCAGCGAGGGACTGGAGAATCGCGCGACGCGCGCGACACCCTGGCAGGCATACGCCATGACCGTGCGGAAGCCCGCGCCGTCCGTGGTGCAGCGGCGGAAGCCGTACGAGTACGGGTACGCGCCAGTGTTGGTCGTGCTGTCGCGGTCGTGCATGTTGCCCTGGTTGTGGCCGACTTCGTGCGCCAGGGACTGGTTGCTGAGGCAGCCGGCGTTGACCACGTTGAACGCGGTGGACGCCGCACCGGTGGATTCGCCGCGCATCGACCAGGCGATGCCGCACGAGTCCGCGTCCTCGGCGATCAGCGTCACGACGTCCGCGCCCGCCTGGTCGCGCATCGCATGCACGCGTTCGAGCTTGCCGTCGTTGCGGCCCTGCAGGACCTTGAGCGACGCCTTCATGTCGCCGCTCTCCTCGTACTGGACTTCCTTGAGCCCGACGAGGTCGAGCGTGATCGCGATGCCGCTGTTGCGATAGGCCTGGTTCGCGGCCTGCACGGCGTTGTGAATCATGCTCTCGAGCGTCGCCTGGCCGTAGCGCTTCCGCGCGGCGGGCGTGTAGACGACAAGCAGGTCGTGCACGTAGCCCGCCTCGAGCATCTCCGGCGTCGCTTCGTTCGCACGCACGTCCACGGGCGCCGACATGGCCGCGGTCGGCTTGCGGCCCGACACGAGGGGCTCCGCGGTCGGCATGCGCGAATCGTCGAAGCGATAGAGCATCAGGTGCCGGCCGTCCGGTGCCGGCAGGATCTCCCAGAGTTCGGCGCCATACGCGAGGAAGCCGGTCGTTGCGCCGCGGTAAGTGCCGAGCACCGCGAGACTGCCGGGTTGCTCCTCGAACGTGCCGACCCAGGTCTTGACCTGACGCGCGCGATCATCGACGAGTTGCTGCCGGCGCGCGTGGATGACGCGCCCGTCCGGAAGCGTGAACGACAGCGCGACGGCGTCGAGTGCGCGCGGACTCAGCAGGCCCAGCATGCCGGTGCCGCGTCGGGCTTGCGGCGGCAACGATTCGTCGCGCGCGCGGCGTGGCGCGTCGAATGCATCTTCGTCGGGGCGCCCGTCGGGTATGTTCGCCTGCGTCGACCCCACCATGCTGGCAACGCACAGTGCGAAGGGCGCGATCCAGCGCAGGTGGCGGCGAACGTGCTGGCCCATCTCCTCTCCGTAGCGTCCTACCCGACGCGCGGGGGACGTTGCGTCGCCGGCCCCGCGGTGCAGAGCTAGTGCATCACGAGCACCGACACCCTGTAGGCGGGATTACACCGTTTTGGGGTGGCTTGTCGCAATACGGAGACAGGTTCGCTGCGCTGGTTTTTGGCGTGTTTTGTGCGCCAGGCCGCGAATTGCCAGTTCGCTTCGCTGTGGGACGGCGGCATGCAGCTGTCACAGCGGTCCGGCCACCGAAGCGAACGCTTGCGTCGTTGCTGCGGCCTGCGGTCAGTCGCGGGTCGCCATCCAGCGTTCGAGCTTCGCTTCGAGCACGTCGAGGGGCAGTGAGCCGCTCCCGACGACCTGCTCGTGGAACTCGCGAATGTCGAAGCGAGCGCCGAGTCGCTGTTCGGCCTTGCGTCGCAATGCGAGGAGCTTCAACTGCCCGACTTTATACGCGAGCGCCTGGCCCGGGCGCGCGACGTATCGATCCACTTCGGCCTGGATGTCGGCCTCGCCGAGTGCGGTGTTCGCACGCAGGTAGTCCACCGCGCGCTGGCGGGTCCAGCCGTTTGCGTGAATACCCGTGTCGACCACGAGCCGTGCGGCACGCCACAGCTCCATCGTCAACGCGCCGAACCGCGCGTATGGGTCGGCGTACAGCCCGAGCCGTGTCCCAAGCGATTCGGCGTACAGCGCCCAGCCTTCGCCGTACGCAGTGTCCCAGCCGAAGCGTCGAAAGCTCGGCAGGTTGGGGGTCTCCTGCGCGCGCGCACCCTGGTAGTGGTGCCCCGGCACGGCCTCGTGCAGGTAGATCGCATCCATCAGGTACGAGGGCCGTGCCGCGAGCTCGGACGTGTTGACGTAGAAGACGCCGGGTCGCGTACCGTCGGCACTCGGGGACTGATACGACGCGGACGCGGCGGAAGCTGCACGGTATGGCTCGACCGCGCGGATCACGAATGTTGCCTTGGGCATGCGCAGGAACAGGGAAGGCATGTTCGAGTCGACACGACTGCGCAGGGCTTCGTATCCGGCGAGCAGGGCCGCGGCGTCGGGAAAGCGGAACTTCGGATCGGCCCGCATCGCGTCGAACGTCGCGCGCGCATCGCCGGCGAGCCCGAGCTCCGGTTGCAGGGTGGCGAGAGCGACCTGCAAACGCGCAACTTCGCGCAGACCCAGTTCGTGCACCTGCCCGGGCGTCATGTCGGTCGTCGTGTACCGGCGCACGAGCCAGGCATACCAGTAGTCGCCGCTCGGCAAGTCGGACCATGCGATCGTGTCACGCGCGTGCGGCAGGTATTCCGTCGACAGGTAGTCGTGCAGCCGGCGGTATTCCGGAATCACTCGCGTCCGCAGTTTCTCGTCGTAGGCGGCGAGCAGTCGCTTGCGATCCGCGATCGACAACCCGGCCGGAAGGTTGAGCAGCGGGCGCCAGAAGATCGTCTGGCGCGGGTCCTCGACGTCCGCGAGCGCCTCGATCTGCGGCAGCGTCCGTTCGACGACGACCTTGGGCAGTACGACACCCTTGCTGATGCCGGCGCTCAGGTTGTTGATCGCCTGCTCCGACCACGCGACGAAGCCGTCCATCCGCGCGAGGAACTCGTCGTAGTCCCGGGTCGTGCGAAAGACGTGCGCGCCCGAGCCCGAGGCGAGCTGCGCGAACACCGTGGCCCAGTTGTCGAACTGGTCGATCGCGAGCAACTCGCTCGGGTACCGATAGCCGTAGACGTTGAGTTCGCGCTGACGCTTGAAAGCCTCGAAGCTGATCAGGTCCTCGCCCTGCAGCTGCGTCGGGTCGACGGACGCGAGCCGCTCGAGCGCCTCCTGCTCGATGCCGAGCGAGTTCGCCATCCAGCTCGGGCTCGCGTAATCGCCGAATCGGTCGTCGAAGCGAGGGTCGCCGAGCTCGGAGGCGTAAATCGGGTTGAGCGCAAGATACTCGTTGAAGTACGTCTCGACGACGCGGTAGAGCTCAGCCGCCTCGGCGTTGGTCGCCTGCAACGAGGCCGCGATCGGCGACGGCGTGTCTTCGGGCCGCGGCAGAGGCTCGCTCGGGAACTCGCAACCAGCGAGCAGCGTGCCAAGTGTCGCGGCGACACACGTGGCCGCGCGGAAGAGCCGGCGCAACGCGGGACGACGGGGTCGGGGTTCGCTCGTCAACGGTCTAGCGTCGGGCCGCGACCCACCGATCGATCTTCGCCTCGAGCACGTCGAGCGGGACGGCGCCGTCGCTGAGGACCTCGCGGTGGAAATCCCGCACGTCGAATTTCACGCCGAGCTCCGACTGCGCCTCGCGGCGCCACCCCTGCAGCCGCAGGTCGCCGACCTTGTACCCGAGCGCCTGCCCGGGCCACGCGATGTAGCGCTCGACTTCCGACACGACGTCGGTTTCCGCCAGCGTCGAATTGTCGAGCATGTAGCGGATCGCTTGCTCGCGGCTCCAGCCTTTCGCGTGCAACCCGGTGTCGACGACCAGGCGCATCGCACGCAGCATCTCGTCGTTGAGCCGGCCGAACCACTGGTAGGGGTCGGTGAACATGCCGAGTTCCTTGCCGAGCGACTCGGCGTAGAGCGCCCAGCCCTCGACGTACGCGGTGTACTCGCCGCCGAAGCGACGGAACCGCGGCACGCCCTCGAGCTCCTGCTGGATCGCGATCTGGAAATGATGGCCGGGCGCCGCCTCGTGCAGCGACAGCGTTTCCATGCCGAACTTCGGCTGCGCCTTCAGGTTGTACGTGTTGACGTAGAAGATGCCGGGGCGCGAGCCGTCGGCGGACGGCTGCTGGTAATACGCGCCCGCCGCAGACGCCGCGCGGAACGCTTCGACTTCGCGGACCTCGTAATCCGCCTTCGGGAACACCGAGAACAGTTGCGGCAACGCCGCGTCGATGCGGGCCTTGAGCTCGCGGTAACCACTCAGCAGGTCGGCGCCGCGGGTGAAGTAGAAACGAGGATCGGTTTCGAGAAAGGTAAAGAACGCCTCCAGGTCGCCCTTGAAACCGACCTGCTGCCTCACCTGATCCATTTCGTTGCGGATCCGCGCGACTTCCGTGAGCCCGAGCGCGTGGATCTCCTCCGCGCTCATCGTCGTCGTCGTGTGTTCCTGCGCCTGGAACGCGTACCAGGCCTCGCCGTCCGGCAGCGCGGTCCAGGCGACGGTCGAGCGCGTCCTGGGCAGGTATTCGTCGCGCACGTAATCGTGGAGCCGGCGGTACGCGGGCAACAGCTTCGTGTCCAGCGCCTGCGTGTATTGCGCCGTGAGCCGGTCGCGATCGGCGTGCGCGATCGAGGCGGGGAACTGCTTGACCGGCGCGTAATACTGGCTGTCCTGCGCGCGCGGGACGATCATCGCCTCGAGTTGCGGCAGCACTTTTTCCATGACGGCACGTGGTTGCACGATGCCCTTCGCCGCACCCTCGCGCATGTTGGCGATCGCCTGGTCCATCCAGACGACGAGCCCGTCGAGACGGCGGAGCCAGTGTTCATAGTCCTGCACGGTCTGGAAGGGCTGGGCGTTGGTGCCCGACCCGAGCGCCGGCATCAGTGTCAGCAACCCGCCCGCCTGGTTCAGCGGCAGCAGCTCGGACGGGAACCGCTCGGCGCGCTGCTCTCGTTCCCGCTCGTGCACGAAGATGTCGTACGAGATACGGTCCGCCGGCGCGAGGGCGGCAGGATCGATCGCGCGGATGGCGTCGAGGTACTTGCGGTTCAACGCACGCGACGCCGCGATGTACTCCGGACCGATCGAGTTGGGCAGACGGTCGTCGTAGCGATGATCGCCGATGAACGTAGCCAGGATCGGGCTCAGTTCGAGCGCATCCTCGAAATAGCTTTCGAACAGCGCATCGAGTCGCTGCTTCTGGTCCACCGTCGGTTCGGTCGCAGCAGCTCCGGGAGGTGTCGAAGCTTCCGCAGCAGTGGTCGACGGACCCGGCGTCGCACAGCCCTGCAGCACGAGCGAGACGGCGAGGCCGACGAGCGTGGCGGCGGTGCGGTGCATGCGACGGACTTCCTGCGGTGTACGAGGCGCGGATTATGCCCGCTCCGTGCCGTTCCGTGAAAAATGGGGACAGAAAAATGGGGACACTCCGAATTTTCGTTGCGCAACTCACCAAGCCCGAAAATTCGGAGTGTCCCCATTTTTCGGAGTGTCCCCATTTTTCCTCGGAGTGTCCCGCGATCAGCGCTCGACGATCGCGGTCACACCCATCCCGCCGGCCGTGCAGATCGAAATCAGCCCGCGGCCTCCGCCACGCTGTTCGAGGAGTTTGCCGAGCGTGCCGAGGATTCGTGCGCCCGTGGCCGCGAACGGGTGGCCCACGGCGAGGCTGCTGCCGACGACGTTGAGCCTGGCGCGGTCGATCGAACCGAGCGGCCGATCGAGCCCGAGGCGCTCGCGACAGAACTCCGCGGATTCCCACGCCTGCAGCGTGCAGAGCACCTGTGCCGCGAACGCCTCGTGGATCTCGTACAGGTCGAAATCCTGCAACGACAGCCGCGCATCCTCGAGCATCCGCGCAACCGCGTAGGCCGGCGCCATCAACAGGCCTTCGCCGCGCACGAAATCGACGGCGGCCACCTTCGCGTAGGAGAGGCGTGCGAGCACGGGCAGGCCGCGCGCACGGGCCCAGTCTTCACTCGCGAGCAGCACCGCGGCCGCCCCGTCGGTCATCGGCGTCGAGTTGCCGGCCGTGAGCGTCGCGCTTCCCTCCATCGGGAACGCCGGCTTCAGCCGCGCGAGCTTGTCGAGCGTCGAGTCGCGGCGCAGGTTGTCGTCGTGCCGCAGCCCGCGATAAGGAAAAACGAGGTCGTCGAAAAAACCGGAATCGTAGGCCGCCGCCGCGCGACGGTGACTCTCGAGCGCCAGTTCGTCCTGCGCCTGACGGGTGATTCCCCAGCGCTTAGCCATCAGTTCGCAGCTCTGGCCCATCGTCAGCCCCGTCCGCGGCTCGACGACGGCCGGGAAATCCGGCTTCCAGTGCCCGGGCCTCAGCCTGGCCCACGGCGCGACTCGCTCGCCGAGGCTGCGGCCACGTGCGCTCCGCAGCAGGATGCGACGCAGGTTCTCGTTGATGCCGATCGGCGCATCGCTCGCGGTGTCGACGCCGCCCGCGATCGCGCAGTCGATCTGCCCCGTGGCGATCTTGAGGCCGAGTCCGATCGCCGTCTCGAGGCTGGTGCCGCAGGCCCGCTGCAGGTCGAAGGCCGGAGTGTGCGGATCGAGCGTGGTGCCGAGGACGGCCTCGCGTGTCAGGTTGAAGTCGCGCGGGTGCTTCAGGACCGCGCCGGCGCCGACGTCGCCGATCCGCACGCCGCCGAGGCCATGCCGGTCGACCAGCGCCTGCAGCGTCGCCGTCAGCATGTCCTGATTGCTCGACTCGGCGTAGGCCCCCATCGAGCGCGCAAATGGAATCCGTGCGCTGCCGACGATGGCGACGCGGCGCGTAGCGTGACCGACGAGCATGTTCCTGCCGTCCCTGCCGTTTTCGGTCGAATGTAAGCCGCAAGCGTACGCCAGTCCCGCCGCGACCTCATCCCCGGGCGCAGTGCCACCCTGCTATCCTTGCGGCATCCCCTGTCCAGTGCACAGCCTGCCCGGTGCGGCACGGAGCGCGATCTCATGAGCCACCTGCAGTTGAGGGCCACGGACGGCCACACCTTCCAGGCGTACGTCGCCAAGCCCGCCGGTCCTGGCCCGGCGCGCGGTGCCGTCGTGGTGGTGCAGGAGATCTTTGGTGTCACGGGTCACATCGAGCGCGTCGCCGAGCGGTACGCCGCCGAAGGTTATCTCGCGATTGCCCCGGCGCTCTTCGACCGTCAGCACCGCGGCGTGAACCTTCCGTACGACGATCACGGGGTCAAGGTCGGATTCGAGTACGCGATGAAGGCGGACACGAACGCACTCATGGCCGACCTGACTGCCGCGATCGATGCCGTGGCGCACGCCGGCGCCGTCGGCATGGTGGGTTATTGCTGGGGCGGTCGCGTCGTGTACATGGCGGGCAGCCGCACGAACCTCGCGGCGGGCGTCGTCTACTACGGCGGCGGCATCACCCAGGTGCTGGAGCCGACGCCACGCTGTCCGATGCTGTTTCACTTCGGCAGGCACGACACGCACATTCCGCTCGCGGACGTCGAGAAGATTCGCGCCGCGTTCCCGCAGGGCGAATACCACGTCTACGACGCCGGGCACGGCTTCAACTGCACCGACCGCGCGAGCTTCGACGCGGCTGCCGCGCACCTGGCGCTGGAGCGGACGCTCGCGTTCTTCGCGAGCCACATTGGCTAGGCGTCCGACGACCTTCGCTCCGCGCAGCGGCGGTTGACGGAGCCCGTACCCTTGCAGATTCGTTCGCAGTCGATCAGGTAAACCGACATGTCGCTGAACCTCAAAGATGCCTCGCTGTGGCGCCAGCAATGCTACGTAAACGGCGCCTGGTCGGACGCGGCGAGCGGCGAGACGGTCAAGGTCCACAACCCGGCGACGCGGGACGTGCTCGGCACGGTGCCCAAGTTCGGCCAGGCCGAGACGCGTGCCGCGATCGCGGCCGCGAGCGCGGCGTTTCCTGGCTGGGCTGCGCGCACGGCGAAGGATCGCGCGGCGCTGCTCCGGCGCTGGCACGACCTGATGCTGGCGAACGCCGACGACCTGGCAGTGCTCATGACGGCCGAGCAGGGCAAGCCGCTGGCCGAGGCTCGCGGCGAGGTGCTGTACGCGGCGTCGTTCATCGAGTGGTTCGCCGAGGAAGGCAAGCGCTTGTACGGCGACGTGATCCCGGGCCATCAGCCGGACAAGCGCATCTTCGTGCTGCGCCAGCCGGTCGGGGTCGTCGCGGCGATCACGCCGTGGAACTTCCCGGCGGCCATGATCACGCGCAAGTCCGGCCCGGCCCTCGCGGCCGGATGCACCTTCGTCTGCAAGCCGGCGATGCAGACGCCCTACTCGGCCCTCGCCATGGCCGAACTCGCGCATCGCGCCGGCATCCCGCCAGGGGTCTTCAACGTCATCACCGGACCGTCTTCCGTACTCGGCGGCGAGATGACGTCGAACCCGATCGTGCGCAAGGTCACATTCACCGGCTCGACCGACGTCGGCAAGAAGCTCATGGCGCAGTGCGCGAGCACGCTCAAGAAGCTCTCGCTCGAACTCGGCGGCAACGCGCCCTTCATCGTGTTCGACGACGCCGACCTGGACCTCGCGGTGCAGGGTGCGATCGCGAGCAAGTATCGCAACACCGGCCAGACGTGCGTCTGTGCCAATCGGCTGCTGGTGCAGGACGGCGTCTACGACGCCTTCGTCGCTAAGCTCGTCGACGCCGTGCGCAAGCTGCGGGTCGGTGACGGCCTCAAGGGCGCGACCGAGCAGGGTCCACTGATCGACGACAAGGCAGTCGCAAAGGTCGAGGAGCACATCGCCGATGCGCTCGCCAAGGGCGGCCAGGTCGCGCTCGGCGGCAAGCGTCACGCACTCGGCGGGACGTTCTTCGAGCCGACGGTCCTGACCCGCGTCAAGCCGGACATGCTGCTCGCGCGCGAAGAGACGTTCGGCCCGGTCGCGCCGGTGTTCTCGTTCAAGGACGAGGCCGAAGCGCTCCGGATGGCGAACGACACGGAGTTCGGCCTCGCCTCGTACTTCTACACGAGGGATCTTGCCCGCGCGCTGCGTGTCGCGGAAAGGCTCGAATACGGCATCGTCGGTCTCAATACCGGGCTCATCTCGACCGAGGTCGCACCGTTCGGTGGCGTCAAGGAATCGGGCGTCGGACGCGAAGGCTCGAAGTACGGCATCCTCGACTACACGGAGCTCAAGTATCTCTGCATCGGCGGCATCGGGGACCTCTGATCCGCTCCCGCATGGGCGCGACCGCTTCGTTGAGCGAACGCGCGCTGATCCTGCTGCTGTCGTTCATCGTCACGATCGGCTCGGTCGCGACGAACATCTACATCCCGGCCCTGCCCGCGGTCCGCGACCATTTCGGCGCGACCGTCGGCGAAGTGCAGGCGACGTTCTCGGTCGCCCTGCTCACGTTCGCGGTCGGGATGCTGTTCTGGGGCCCGTACGCGGACCGCTACGGCCGCCGCCAGGCGCTGTTCGCGGGCATCGGCCTGACCGCGGCGGGCTCGCTCGTCTGTGCCTTCGCCGGCAGCCTCGGTGCATTGATCTTCGGGCGCGCCGTGCTCGCGTTCGGGACAGCGACGGCCATCACCGTCTCGCGCACGATCGTCAGCGACCTGTTTTCCGAGCGCATGGCGCGCGCACTCGCGCAGCTGGCCGTCGTGGCCGTGTTCGCCAGCGCTGCTGCGCCGATCGTCGGCGGGTTCCTGACGTCGTGGCTCGGCTGGCGCTCGGTGTTCGGCGCCCTGATCGCGACGTGCGCGGCGGTCGGCTGGCTCGCGTGGAAGTACCTGCCGGAGACGCGACCGGCAGCGGTGACGCCTCCGGACGTGCGCGAGATGCTGCGCGTGGCGCGTGGGCTGCTCGGTAAGCCGCTCTACCTCAGCTGCGTGCTGCAGTCGTCCTCGGCCTACGCGATGTTCGTCGTGTTCATTTCGCTCGCGCCGTACGTGATGGTGACCGCGCTCGGCCGGCCCGCGACGGAGTACGGGCTCTACTACCCGTTCATCGCCGTCGGCTACGTGCTCGGCAACTGGGCGCTCGGTCGTTGGGCAGCGTTCGGCCAGCATCGCCTGATCCGGTTCGGCGTGGTCCTGCAGTTGCTCGCCGCCGCCGTGGCAATAATGTTCTTTGCACTTGGCTTGCGGCACCCGCTGTGGATCTTCGCGCCGATGAGCGTGCTCTATTTCGGCCAGGGCCTGTTCATGCCCCACCTGACGGCGATTGCCGTGAACCTAGCGCCCCCGCACGCCACCGGTGTCGGCGCGAGCACGTTGGGCTTCCTGAACCAGCTCGCGTCGGCGGTGTGCGTGCAGGCGATGGGCCTGGTCGGCGGGGACAGCGCGTTTCCGATGCTGGCGTTCGTGGCGGGGGCGGCACTGTTCCACCTCGCGGTGCTGCGACTGTCGCCCCGCATGGACCGGTGACTCGGCGCCAGGGCGGAACGCTGCACTCCCTGCACGGCGGCGAGCGGATCGTGGCGCGTGCTATCGTTTCCGCTTCGACTGCGTTCGACTCACGACCGACGACGACGATGACCCAGTACCTCGGCACACCGGACTACACCCACGGCTCACCCGCACGCGTCGGCGTCGTGCTCGTGAACCTCGGCACGCCGGCGGATCCCTCGCCACGGTCCGTGCGCAAGTACCTCGCGGAGTTTCTGCGCGACCCGCGGGTCATCGAGATGAATCGCGTCCTCTGGTGGCTGATCCTGCACGGGGTGATCCTGCGGATCCGCCCGAAGCGCAGTGCGCACGCCTACCGCAAGATCTGGACGCCCGCAGGTTCGCCACTGCTGCTCGAATCGCGGGCGCTGACCGACGCGATTGCGCAACGGCTGCAGGCGCGGTTCGGCGACGCCGTTGCCGTCGAACTCGCGATGACTTACGGCGAGCCCTCGCTCGCGGGCACGCTCGAGCGCCTGCGCCGGCAGAACGTGCAGCGCCTGCTCGTGCTGCCGCTCTATCCGCAGTACTCCTCGACGACGACGGGCAGCATCTTCGAGCTCGTCACGCGCGAGCTCGGCCGCTGGCGCTGGATGCCCGAGCTGCGGTTCGTGAACCAGTACTGGCAGAACGATCGCTACGTCTCCGCCGTCGCTGGGAGCATCGCCGAACACTGGCGCAGCCACGGCCGGAAGCACCTGCTGTTCTCGTTCCACTCGATCCCCCGACGCTACTTCCTCGCGGGCGATCCTTACCATTGTTTCTGCCAAGGCACGGCGCGGGCGGTCGCGACACGCCTGGGACTGTCTGAGAACGAGTGGTCGATCGGTTTCCAGTCGCGGTTCGGCCGCGAGGAATGGCTCAAGCCGTACGTCGACGTGCTGCTGCAGGAGTACGCGCGGACGGGTCCGAAGCAGGTCACGGTCGTGTGCCCGGGGTTTGCGACCGATTGCCTAGAGACGCTCGAGGAGATCGGCATGCAGAATCGCGAGATGTACCTGGCGCAAGGTGGTGAGGCCTTCGACTACGTGCCCTGCCTCAACGCGGGGCCGGCCCACGTCGACGTGCTGGAACAGGTCGTGCTGCAGCACTCGCAGGGATGGCCTGAACTGCTTCCCGCGGGTGATGACGACTCGGCGCGAGCCCGGGCCCGCTCGCGTGCACTCGCCCTCGGTGCCGCGCGCTGACGCGCCGCACGGTCCGTGCCAGCTCGCTTCCTCGAATTGAGCGTGTCCGCGGCCAGCGTCGCCGCAGCCCTCGAGTTCTACGAGTCCCTGGGTTTCGTGCAGGCCTCGGTCGGCGATGCGTGGAGTCATCCGTACGCCGTCGTGACGGACGGCCGCGCGACGCTGGGATTGCACGGGCTGGCGGATCCGGCCGAGCCGCGACTCACGTTCGTGACCCCGGAACTGCGCACACGCCTCGAGGAACTCTCGCGGGCCGGCCTGGAGGTCGAGCGCGCGCGGCTCGACGACGTCTCGCTCAACGAGGCGGAGTTCCGCGACCCGACCGGGTTGCACGTGCGCCTGCTCGAAGCCCGTACGTTTTCTCCACCGGCGCTCGAACCCGTGTTCGAAAGCGAGCTTGGATACTTCGAAGGGTACGTGGCGGGCGCGACAGACCTTGTGAGGACAGGGCAGTTCTGGGAACGACTCGGATTCGTTGCGTTCCTGCACGCGGAGGGCGACGCGACCCCGCGGCTGGTCGCTTCGCACCGCGACGTCAACGTCACGTTCGTCGACGCCGACCTCGCAGCACCGATGCTCTGTTTCTCGGCGCCCGACATGGCGCAGCGGATCGCCCGCCTGCGCGGGCGCGGTCATGCGTTCGCATCTCGCGTGCCGCGGTCGCTGCAGCAGGGACAGGCAGCGGTGCTGCACGCGCCGGACGCCGTGCAAGTGCTGCTCGTACAGTCTGAAGCGTAGAATCGAATTTCCCCCGTCGAGGTCCTGCCATGCCGTTTCGTAACACCGCCGAAGCCTACGGAAGCGTCGCGAAATTCCTGCACTGGGCCATCGTGCTGCTGATCGTCGGCCAGTGGTTGCTCGCGGAAGCGGCCGAGGACGCGGGCAAGGGCACGCCGGAGCGCGCCTCGCTGATGGGCTGGCACATTTCGTCCGGCCTGCTGATCCTGATGCTCGTGCTCGTCCGCGTCGGCTGGAAGATCATCAACAGGGGACAGCCCGCCGTGCTCGGCGAGGTGGTGTGGCAACGCAAGGCAGCCGCGGCCGGCCACGGCATCCTGTACCTGCTCATCCTGCTGCAGCCGTTGACTGGCTGGCTCGTCGTCTCGAGTGGCGGATCGCCGATCGGCTTCTTCGGCTGGTTCGAGTTCCCGGCGCTCACCGCCGAGAACCACGACTTCCACGAAACCATGGAGTCGGTGCACAAAACGCTGTTCAACGTGCTCGTCGCCGTCGCGATCGTGCATGTGGCGGCCGCGCTGTATCACCACTGGGTCCTCAAGGACGCCACGTTGCGGCGCATGTTGCCGTTCACGCGCTCCTGACCCTTGCCTCGATGCCGCGCATGGCACCTTCACGCCCGGGCTCGCGCCGGACACGCGTGCGTGCCTTTCATGCATCCCGGCGACCGAAACGGGCTTAGAATCTGACCGGCTGCGGGATGGGCAGCATCTGCAAATTCAAGCGACGGGGGTGTCCGGCCATGTCTCCACGTTCCATGACGTTCGATGCAAGACTGCTGCTCGCGTGTGCCGCGGCGCTGGCGCTGACGGGGTGCGGAAAGAAGCAGGAACAGGGCGCGGCAGGCGACGCAGCGCCGGCGGCGACGCCTGCACCGGTCTCCGACGCACTCGAAGGGCAGGTCGACATCGTGGCCTGGCCGGGCTACATCGAACGCGGCGAGACCGACAAGAACTACGACTGGGTGACGGCGTTCGAACAGGACACCGGCTGCAAGGTCAACGTCAAGACGGCGGGCACGTCGGACGAGATGGTGTCGCTGATGACCCAGGGCGGCTACGACCTCGTGACCGCCTCGGGCGACGCGTCGCTGCGACTGATTCGTGGCGGCACCGTCCAGCCGGTCGACATCGACCGCGTGCCGAGTTACGAGAATGTCGACGAACGACTCCGGCAAGCCGCCTGGCATTTCGTCGACGGCAAGCATTACGGCACGCCGTACCAGTGGGGCCCGAACGTGCTGATGTACAACACCAAGGTGTTCGCGACGCCTCCGTCGTCGTGGGCGGTCGTGTTCGAGGAACAGAAGCTGCCGGACGGCAAGAGCAACAAGGGTCGCATCCAGGCCTATGACGGTCCGATCTACATCGCCGACGCCGCCGTCTACCTGATGGCCAAGAAGCCGGAGCTCGGCATCAAGGATCCGTACGAGCTCAACGAGCAGCAGTATGCGGCCGCGCTCGAGCTGCTGCGGCGGCAGCATCCGCTCGTGCATCGCTACTGGCACGACGCGAACGTCGCCGTGCAGGACTTCACCAACGAGGGCGTGGTCGCGTCGGGCTCGTGGCCGTTCCAGGTCAACACGCTCGTCGCGAACAAACAGCCGGTCGCGAGCGTCGTGCCCACGGAAGGCGCCACCGGCTGGGCCGATACGACCTTGCTGGCCACCAACGCGAAGCACCCCAACTGCGCATACCGGTGGATGGAGTGGTCGCTCAACGCCAAGGTGCAAGGCGACGTGGCGGCGTGGTTCGGTTCCGTGCCGGCCGTGCCGGCCGCGTGCAAGGGCAACGCGTTGCTCGGCGACGCCGGCTGCGCCACCAACGGGTTCGACAACTTCGACAAGATCCATTTCTGGCGCACGCCGGAAGCAACCTGTGCGCAGGGCACGTGCGTGCCGTACAGCCGATGGGCGACGGACTACGTGGCGGTGATGGGCGGCCGCTGAGGGGCGCGACCCGACCGGACGGCGCCGTGCAACGTGGACGCCGTCCAGGCCAGCGCGGCGCGCACCATGACCCCCGCCATCGAACTGCGCGACGCCAGTCGCGCCTTCGGTAACGTCGTCGCGCTCGACCGCGTTTCGCTCGCCGTCGCGCCGGGTGAGTTCTTCGCGTTGCTCGGGCCGTCGGGTTCCGGCAAGACCACCTGTCTCCGGTTGATCGCCGGATTCGACCAGCCGGACTCCGGGTGCGTGCTGCTCGGCGGCAACGACGTCACGAACGCGCCACCGTTCGCGCGCGACGTCAACACGGTGTTCCAGGATTACGCGCTGTTCCCGCACATGAGCGTCGCGGAGAATGTCGCCTATGGCCCGAAGCTCCGCGGCGTCCCTGCGCGTGAGCGGCGCAGCCGCGCGCACGAGATGCTCGAGCTGGTGCGGCTCGACGGGTTCGGATCGCGGCGGCCTCACGAGCTTTCCGGCGGGCAGAAACAGCGCGTCGCGCTCGCGCGGGCGTTGATCAACCAGCCGAAAGTGCTGCTGCTCGACGAGCCCCTCGGCGCGCTGGACCTGAAGCTCCGCGAGGAGATGCAGACCGAGCTCAAGGGGCTGCAGCAACGGCTCGGCATTACGTTCGTGTTCGTGACGCACGACCAGGGCGAGGCCCTCAGCATGGCGGATCGCGTCGCGGTGTTCAGCGCAGGCCGGATCGAACAGCTCGACACGCCACGGACGCTCTACGTCCGTCCGCGGACGGCGTTCGTGGCGAACTTCGTCGGCAGCGCGAACGTCGTCACGGCCGAAACGGCTCGCGAGCTGACGGGTCGCGCCGATGCATTCGCCATACGCCCCGAACTGATCGAAATCGTCGCACCGGGCGCCCCGGTGGGCGACGGGGACGTCGTCTGCGACGGCGTCGTCGTCGACGTGCTCTACCACGGCGCCACGAGTCGCTGCCGGGTGCGGCTGTCGAGCGGCACCGTGCTGGCGGTCGATCAACCGGACGCCGCGGCCGCGGCGGCGCTCACGACGGGATCCAGCGTGCGCTTGACTTGGCGGCAGGCGCTCGCCGCGCCGCTCGAAGGCTGAGCGTGGGCACGTCCCGGGCATTCTCGCTTCAGGGACGCAGCGCGTTCTATTTCGCGCTGCTGCTCGCGCCCCCCCTGCTCTGGCTGGGTATCGTGTATCTCGGCTCGCTGCTGACGCTGCTGCTGCAGAGCTTCTACGCGATCGACGAGTTCACCGCGCGCGTCGTGCCGGAACCGACGCTTGCGACCTACGAAGTGCTGCTGACGCAGCCCGCACACATCGACATCATCGTGCGCACGGTCGCGATGGCGATCGCCGTGACCCTGGCCTCTGCCGTGATCGCGTTCCCGGTGGCGCTCTACATGGCGCGCTACGCGGGGCCCCGGCTCAAGGCCCTGTTCTACGTCGGCATCCTGCTGCCGATGTGGACGAGCTACCTCGTCAAGGTTTACGCGTGGCGCCTGATCCTCGCGAAGCAGGGCATTGCGAGCTGGGGCTTCGAGCAACTGGGACTCATGGGCGCGCTGGACCGTGCACTGGCGGTGCCGGTGGTCGGTGGTCCGTCGCTCGCCTCGTCGTACCTCGGCATGTTCGTCGTGTTCGTCTACATGTGGTTGCCGTTCATGATCCTGCCGCTCGCGGCAGCGCTGGAGCGTGTGCCGAACACCCTCCTGCAGGCGTCGGCGGACCTCGGGGCCACACGGGGACAGACGTTCCGCCACGTCGTGCTGCCGCTCGCGCTGCCCGGCCTGGCCGCCGGGTCCATCTTCACGTTCTCGCTGACGCTCGGCGACTACATCATCCCGAGCGTGGTCGGCGCGCCCGGTTATTTCATCGGCATGATGGTGTACCAGCAGCAGGGCACGGCCGGAAACCTGCCGCTGGCCGCGGCGTTCTCGGTCGTGCCGATCGTGCTGATCGGGCTGTACCTGGCGCTCGCACGCCGTCTCGGAGCGTTCGATGCGCTCTGACCGCCGGCGGTCACCGCGCTGGGAGCGCGCATCGCCGTTCACGACCGCGTGCGCGGCGCTCGGCCTGCTGTTCCTGCACATGCCGGTCTGGGTGATCGCGCTGTACGCGTTCACGACCGAGGACCGCACGTACCAGTTTCCGCCGCCCGGCCTGACGCTGCACTGGTTCGAGGTCGCATTCGCACGGTCCGACATCTGGGCCGCGATGCGGCTGTCGCTGCTGGTCGCCGCGGTCGCGACACTGGTCGCACTCGTGCTCGGCACGCTGGCGGCCTTCGCGCTCGCCCGCCGGACGTTCCGTGGCAAGGAATCGATCACACTGCTGTTCGTGCTGCCGATCGCACTGCCGGGCATCCTCACCGGCCTGGCGCTGCTGGCAGGCATCCGCACGCTCGGTCTGGAGCCGGGTTTCTGGACGATCGTCGCGGGACACGCGACCTTCTGCCTCGTGATCGTCTACAACAACGTGGTTGCGCGGCTGCGCCGCATCCCGCCGAGCTGGGTCGAAGCGTCCAGCGACCTCGGCGCGCGTGGCCACCAGACGTTTCGCTACGTGCTCCTGCCGCAGATCGCGAGCGCGCTGCTCGCCGGAGGCATGCTGGCGTTCGCGCTTTCGTTCGACGAGATCATCGTCACGCTGTTCACGGCGGGGCACGAGCGCACGCTGCCGATCTGGTTCTACAACGAACTGTTCCGCCCGCGTGAGCGCCCGGTGACGAACGTCGTCGCGGTGATCGTGATCCTCGTGACACTGGTGCCGATCCTGGGCGCGTACTGGCTGACCAAACCGGAAGGGGATAGGGGGTAGGGGTTAGGGGATAGTGTCCGAAGCGCCTTTGGCGCCGGCGCGCAATGCGCGCTCTCTCACTACCCCCTATTCCCTAGCCCCTAGCCCCTTCTCCCTACGGAGTGCATCGCATGCAGACCAAGCTGCTGATCAATGGAAAGCTGATCGCCGGAGAAGGCCGCACCGAGGACGTCCTGAACCCTGCCACGGGCAAGACGATCGCGCAGGTCGCCGAAGCGTCGCGCGGCCAGATCGACACCGCCGTGAAGGCCGCACACGCCGCGTTCGACGGCTGGTCGCGCACGGCGCCCAAGGACCGTGCGGCGCTGCTGCTCAAGCTCGCCGATCGCATCGAGGCCGACGGTGCGAGCTTCGCGAAGCTCGAATCGCAGAACTGCGGCAAGCCGCTGGCTGCCGCGTTGAACGACGAAATCCCGGCAATCGCGGACGTCTTCCGCTTCTTTGCGGGCGCGTGCCGGGCGATGACGGGCGCGGTCGCGGCCGAATACCTCGCCGGCTACACGAGCATGATCCGGCGTGACGCGATCGGGGTGGTGGCCTCGATCGCGCCCTGGAACTACCCGCTGATGATGGCGGCGTGGAAGCTCGGCCCGGCGCTCGCGGCAGGCAACACCGCGGTGCTGAAGCCGTCCGAACAGACCCCGCTCACGGCGCTCAAGCTCGCCGAACTGCTGGCCGAACTGTTCCCGGCCGGCGTCGTCAACGTCGTCTGCGGTCGCGGCGGCAGCGTCGGCGCACCGCTGACGAAGCACCCGCTCGTGCGCATGATCTCGCTGACCGGCGACGTGGCGACCGGCGGGAAGATCCTCGGGCAGGCCGCCGACGGCATCAAGCGCACGCATCTCGAGCTGGGCGGCAAGGCCCCGGTGATCGTCTTCGACGACGCCGACATCGAGAGCGTCGTCTCGGGTGTCCGCACGTTCGGCTATTACAACGCCGGCCAGGATTGCACCGCGGCCTGTCGCATCTACGCCGGCGCGAAGGTGTACGACAGGCTCGTCGCCGACCTCTCGAGCGCGGTCGGGTCGATCAAGATGGGCGCGCAGACCGCGAAGGACGTCGAGATGGGACCGCTGATCAGCGCGGAACAACGCGACCGCGTTGCGGGCTTCGTTGCCCGCGCCCGGAAGCAGAAGCACATCGAAGTGACCGCGGGCGGACAGTCGAGCGCCGGAGGCGGGTTCTTCTTCGAGCCCACCGTGATCGCCAACGCGAGGCAATCGGACGAGATCGTACGCCGCGAAGTCTTCGGACCGGTCGTGTCGGTCACACGGTTCAGGGACACGGACGAAGCGGTGCGCTGGGCGAACGATTCCGACTACGGCCTCGCCTCGTCGGTGTGGACGAAGGACGTCGGCCGGGCCCTCGAGACCGCGTCACGGCTGCAGTACGGCTGCACCTGGATCAACACACACTTCATGCTGGTCAGCGAAATGCCGCACGGCGGGCTGAAGCGGTCGGGCTACGGCAAGGACCTGTCCGCCTACGCGCTCGAGGACTACACCGTGGTGCGACACGTGATGGCGAAACACTGACGGCGCAGCAGGCGGGGGCGTCGGCCGGCCAGGGGTCGACCCCGTGTTTTTTTCGTGGCGGATGCAACCCGCGCGTCTCCGCGCGCATCCCATCAGGACCTCCAGTCCCAAGGACGTGCCCATGCGCACCCGCCACGGCCCGACGTTCCGCTTCCTGCTGCTCGGCCTCGGTATGCTCGTCGTCGCCACGCCGGTCGCGGCTTGGGACACGTGCAAGCACCGGGCCGACCGCCGCGCGAGCCTCGACACGACCGGCATTGCACGCGTCGAGATCAATGCGCGCGCGGGCGACCTGGAGGTGCGCCCGGCCACCGGCTCGACGCTGCTGGCGCAGGGCGAGGCCTGTGCTTCCAGCGAGAAGTTCCTCGAGCAGACGAACATCGCCATGCGCCGTGAGGGCAGCACCTTGCGGATCGACGTGCTGGTGCCGGACCGGATGGTCGGCTTCGGCGTGTTCTACGCGACGCTCGACCTGAACGTGAGCGTGCCCGCGTCACTGCCCGTGGACATCACCGATTCGAGCGGCGACCTCGTCGCCTCCGACGTGCGGGTCGTGAAAGTCACCGACAGCTCCGGCGACATCGTGCTGCGGCGCCCGCGTTCCGACGTGGAGGTCTGGGACAGCTCCGGCGATACCCGGATCGAGGATGCGGCGGGCCGCGTGCAGGTCCGTGACAGTTCCGGCGACATCGTGATCGTCGGTGCGCAGGACGTCGTCATTCCGAGTGACAGTTCCGGCGACATCTCGATCCAGCGCGTCGCCGGCAGTGTCAGCATCGAGCAGGACTCCTCCGGCGACATCCGCGTCGCCGACGTCGGTCGCGACTTCACGCTGCTCGGCGATTCCTCCGGCGAGGTCAAGGTGTCGGGTGTCAAGGGCGAGACCCGCCTGCCGTAGGGCCGCTCAGCCGAGTTCGGCCAGCAGCCGCTCGATCATCGAGTCGGCCTGCCGCGCGTAAGACTCGCCGAACAGGACGTAGTGGTTGAGCACGTGATAGAGGTTGTAGAGGAGACGACGCGTGCCCGCGCCTCGATCGAGCGGCCACTGCGCTTCGTACGCCGCGTAGAACGCGGATCCGAAGCCGCCGAACAGGTGCGTGAACGCGAGGTCCGTTTCGCGGTCCCCGTGGTAGACCGCCGGGTCGAAGATCGTCGGTTCGCGCGTCGTCGCCAACGCGGACCAGTTGCCGCCCCAGAGGTCGCCGTGCAGCAATGACGGCGCCGGCCGGTGACCCGGGAAGAACGCCTGGCAGCGCTGGTTGAGTTCGCGTCCGCGCTCGAGAGTCCTGCGAGCGAGACCCCTGGCCGCCGCGAGTTCGAGCATGTGGCCGAGGCGGCGTCGCTGGAAAAAGCGCACCCAGTCGTCGTCGGGATCGTTGGGCTGCGGGGTGCTGCCGATCGTGTTGGAAC
>DASUMQ010000311.1:0-12498 GCA_036277615.1 Steroidobacteraceae bacterium | reverse complement strand
GTAGAACGTGCGCTTGCCGTAAATGTGCCGCTGGCCGGCCTTCAGGGTGCCCTCGACGACCCAGACGCGGTGCAGTTCGTAGCGCACGTACTCCGGGTTGATCGAGCCCGGCTTGATGATGTCCTTGTACCGAAGCGACTTGTCGGACAATTTGTACGAGTTGTACGGCACGTAGATCTCGCGCTTGCCAAGCAGTTTCCACTCGTAGCGATCCGGGGCGCCGTTGTAGCCGTCGACCTGGTCGGTGGTGAGCAGCCCCTCGGAGCCGTCGTTGATGCCGTCGTAGGCGAGGTCGGGCGCCCGGCGCACGCGGCGTGCGCCGGCATTGTAGATCCACGCGGAACGCTGCTCGGCGACCTGGTCCACCGGCTCGTGCACGAGGAAGATCGTGCCGCGCAGCGTCGCCGGCTCGGTGAAGTAGCCGAGCGCGTAGAAGAGCCGGTTCGGTTCCGCGCCGGCGATGTTCTGCGCGTAGATGCGCTGCGCGCGAAAGCCGATCTTGAAGTGGTCGCCGTTCGGCCGCACCGGAAACGAGTGCCCGACCCGCACGATGCCGCCGCCCAGGTACCGCACGAGATGATTCCAGATCGCCTCGAGTCCGTTCTGCGGGATCGGGAACGGCGTCGTCGATCCGTTGAGGTCCTTGAGGCCGAACCCCTGCAACGACACCTTGCCCGCCTGTGCCGCCACCTTGTCGGTGACCGGCTTCGGGTACCCGACCGTGCGTCGCGTCGGATAGACGTTCATCCGGAAGTTCTGCGGATGCTTCCGCAGCAGCGCGAGCTGCCCGCGCGTCAGCTTCGCGTCGTATTGCGCGGCGTTGGACGCATCGATCGTGAAGAGCGGCTTGTCGCCGGGAAACGGGTCGACGTACCCCTGTTCCGGTGACCAGCCCGCCGGCGCTTGCCGCAGGCCGCCGTCCCACGCGGGGATCGACCCGTCGGCATTGCCCGCGCGCTCGGCGCCCACCGGCGTGAGGTCCGTGCCCAGGCGGGAATGGTCCGGTGCCGCGGCGGCTGCGGACGCCCAGGACGACATCACCAGGAAGACGACGGCGTGACGTCGCACGCTGTTGAGCATCGATTGCATGGTCCCCCGCGTCCGCACGACGCGCGCTGAAAGACGTCCGGTCGCCATCCTACGTGGCCGCGACCTCGAAGCCGAGGTCGGCGAACATGCGCTGGAACCGGGGGTCCTTGCGCAGCGGATCGAGCATGGGATCGATGAAGCCGAAGCCGGTCAGGCCGGGATCGTGGATTTCCCGCGCCTTCTCTAGCCAGCGCATGGCGGCATCGAGGTCGCCGATCTGGGCCTCGGCTTCGGCGTACTGGAACGAGGCATTGTCGCCATACGCCTTCTGGAACTCCGCAAGTTCGCGCCGCGCATCGTCTTTCCTGCCCATTCGCGCCAGGATCAGGGTGCGGCCATTACGACGGGTCCAATCGACCGGATCGGACTCGAACGCCGTAAGCGCTTCGTCATGTCGCCCCTGCATCAGCAAGCTCCAGCCGAGCGCGGCCGGACCCGAAGGGCGGTCGGGCTGCAATGCGAGCGCGCGTCGCGCCGCAGCTTCCGCCTCGGCATACCGGCGTCCGGCGAACTGGACGGCGGACAGGCTCAGGTGCGCGGCCGGCGAAATCGGATCGAGCGTGACGGCCTTCTGTGCGGCGGCAATCGCGAGGTCGTGTCGTCCGAGGCTGCTGGCATACCCGGCGAAGAGTCGCTGGACGGTTTCGCTGCCGGGATTGAGCGCCAGTGCACGCTCGAACGACGCAAAGGGAGTCCGCACGTCGTTTTCAAGGATGGACTGCACGTACCCGAGGGCGATGTGTCCTTCGGCAAGGTCAGGGGCCAGCTCCAGCGAGCGCTGCGCGGCCTGCCGTACCTGCTCGAAACCCGTGGCGAACGGAATGTACGCGTTGGACGCGAGTGCCGACAGCGTGCCCGCCTTGGCCGCGTACGCCTGCGCATAGGCGGGGTCCCGCCGGATGGCGTCGTCGAATGCGCGCAAGGCCTCGCGCAACGTCGATTCACCCTCACCCAGGGCCCGCTTGTGACGCCCGAGCAGGAATGCTTCGTAGGCGCCGGCGTCGCGCGTGCCGCCGACTTCGACGGGTTGATCCTGCCCCGGCAGCAGGCGCACCTTGAGCGCGTCGACGACGTGCTTCGAGATCTCGTCCTGCACCGCGAAGATGTCGTCGAGGTTGCGGTCGTAGTTCTCCGACCAGAGGTGCGAGCTGTCCGAGGCGCGGATCAGCTGCGTCGTGATGCGCACGCGGTTACCCGACTTGCGTACGCTGCCCTCGAGCACGTGGTCCACGTCGAGTTCGCGCGCGACGTCCGAGATCTTGGCGTCCTTGCCTTTGTACGCGAACGACGATGTGCGCGCGATCACCCTCAGCCCCGGCACGTTCGCGAGCACGTTCAGCAGCTCCTCGGTCAGCCCGTCCGAGAAGTACTCGTTCGACTTGTCCTCGCTCAGGTTCAGGAAAGGGAGCACCGCGATCGACACCGGCGCGCCGGCCGCGCCGGTCGCGCCGCCGCGCGCCGCCTGCGAATTCGCGCCCGCTGATTGCGCAGCCGCCTCCGAATCGCTGGACGAGCTCACGGGACGCTCTGTAACAGGTTCGCGGCGCGAGCTGACGACCTCGGCGACCAGCAACCCGATCGCGACGACGAGCAGCACGACGATGAGCTTGTCGAGTCTTGCGGCCGTTCGTGCCGTGGTCGAGGCGTGACGATCGACTTCGTGCTCGCGCTTCAGCCCTTCGGGGGTGAGTTCGTAGACCCACGCGAAGACCAGCGCTAATGGAAATCCCAGCACCAGCAGCCCGAGCAGGAGCTTGAGGCCCCATCCGGGCACGCCGAGCGTGTCGAACAGCAGGTCGCCCGCCTGCAGCAGGACCCAGCCCGCCACGGCGTAGAAGGTGGCCACGCGGAATACGTTGCGTCGCTTCAGCTCGGCCAGCAGCACGGAGTTCCCTCGTCGTGGCGTCGACGAGGCGCAAGGATGACCGGCCGCAATGGAATGTCAACGTGCGCGCTCGGGCGCGCCGTGGACTCGGTCAACCGGCGCCAGGCTCGCCCTTCAATCGGGCGCCGACGCGACGATAGGCCTCGCGAAACGGAATGCCCTCGCGGGCCACGAGCGCGTTGGCTTCTGCCGCGGCGTGGATGTCGGCGTCGAGCCGGATCCGTTCCGGTCGGAACCGGACCTGCGGAATGGCGGCGGCCATGATGTCGAGCGACTCGAGGCAGACGTCGATCGAACGGAACAGCGGGGCCTTGATCAGCTGCAGGTCGCGCTGGTAACCCGACGGCAGCTTGGCCGTGACCGCGAGCACCTCGATGAGACTCGCCTGCGCGGTCGCGGTCCGGCCGCGCACGAGTTCGAACACGTCCGGGTTGCGCTTCTGCGGCATGATGGACGAGCCCGTCGTGAACGCGTCGGGCAGTTCCACGAACCCGAATTCGCGCGTATAGAACAGCAGAAGGTCGGAGGCGAGCCGCCCGAGATCCTGCATCAGCAGCGTGACCTGGAACAGCACCTCCGCTTCGCCCTTGCCGCGCGAAAGCTGCACTGCCGTCGCCGGCTCGTGGACCGCCGCAAAATCGAGGCTGTCGCGCGTGTGCTCGCGGCTCACCGGCAGGTTCGGTGTCCCATAGCCGGCGGCCGACCCGAGTGGATTCTTCGAGATGCGCCGATGGGCGTGACGCAGTCCGTCGACGTCGTCGTGGATCTCCGCGGCGAAACCCCGGGCCCACGCGGCCACCGAGCTCGGCATCGCCTGCTGCATGTGCGTGTAGCCGGGCAGCTCGATCGAGCCCTGTGCCTCGGCCAGGCCCTCGAGCGTCTCCGCCACGGCCCGCGCCTCCTCCGCAATCGCCTCAATCGCGTCGCGCAGGTAGAGGCGCAGCGCCGCGAGGACCTGGTCGTTGCGCGACCGGCCCGCGTGCAGGCGCGCCCCGGCTGCGCCGATCCGCTGGGTGAGCAGCGTCTCGAGCGCGGTCTGCCCGTCCTCGAGGTCGAGCGTCACCGACCACTCGCCGCGGGCGTGGGCGGACGCAATCTCAGTGAGGCCACCGCGGATCGAGTCGAGTTCGGCGCGTTCGAGCAGGCCGCAGTCGTGCAGCATCTCTGCGTGCGCGATCGAGGCGCGCACGTCGTATTGCACGAGCCGGTTGTCGAGCACGTGGTCCTCGCCGGCGGTGAAGCGCAGCACCCGTTCGTCGAGCGGCGCGCCCTTGTCCCAAAGCCTGCTCATGCAACCGATCTCCGTAGAGGAGGAGTGTCTAGTGGCTGGTGGCTGGTGGCTAGTGGCTAGTGGCTAGTGGCTAGTAAGAAAGCGTATCCCGCTCGCCGGGCGATCCGCCCAAGGCGAGTGAGGGCTCCGGCGCGTCGCGCCTCCTGCTAGCCACCAGCCACCAGACACTAGCCACTTTACCTATTTCCCTTGTTCCGCCGCCGTCAGCGCCTTCGTGTCCGCAACGACGAGCGTGCCCTTGCCCTCGTTGGTGAAGATCTCTGCGAGCAGCGCGTCGCTGTCCGCGTAGGAGATCACGTGCACGCGCCGGACGCCGCCGCGGATCGCGGCCTCGATCGCGCTCGACTTGGGCAGCATGCCGTCGCTGATCGCGCCCTCCTCGCGGAGCCGACGCAGGCCCGCGACGTCGGTGTACGAGATGAGCGACTGTGGATCGTCCAGGCGCTCGAGGATCCCGGGCGCACCGGTGCAGAGGATCAGCTTCTCGGCGACGAGTGCGCCGCCGATCGCCGCCGCGACGGTGTCCGCGTTGATGTTGAGCAGCTGGCCGGCGGTGTCGCACGAAAGCGGGCTGATCACCGGCAAGAAGCCCGAGTCGAGCAGGCGCGAGACGACGCTGCCATCGACCGAGTCGATGTCTCCCACCATGCCGTAGTCGACGACCTCGCCGTTCGCGAGCGTCACGGGTGCGCGTCGGTGCGCCTGCACCAGGCCGCCGTCGACACCGCTCAAGCCGATCGCCGAGATGCCGAAGCTGCGACAGAGCGCGAGCAATTGCGTGTTGATCAGGCCGTTCAGGACCATGCTGGTCGCGTCGATCGCCGTGGCGGTCGTGACGCGGCGGCCCTGCACCATGCGCGTCTCGACGCCGAGCTTCGCCGTCACGTCGTCGAGTTGCGGCCCGCCGCCGTGCACGAGCACGCAGCGGATGCCGAGGTGATGCAGGATCGCCACTTGCTCGACGAACGCGCGCATGGTCGACGGGTCGCGGAAAGCGCCGCCGCCCGTCTTGATGACGAACACCTTGCCTTTGTACATGTGTATGTACGGCGCCGCGCCGCGCAACGCACGCACCGTGACCGCCTGTTCACTTTTGTGTCCGATCATGGTCGTGTTCACCCCTTGAGCATTCGATAGAGCACGGCCATCTGCACGACCATGCGATTGGCGGCCTCCGCGATCACGCGACTGCGTGGCCCGTCGAGGACCTCGTCGGCCACCGCGACGTTGCGGCGCACCGGCAGGCAGTGCATGAAATGACAGTCGGGGCGCGAGCGTTCGAACCACGATTCGCGCAGGCACCAGTCCGCGAGCCCCTGTCGCGCGCGAGTCTCCGCTTCCGCGTCCCCGTAGTGGAGCGGTGCGCCCCATTCCTTGGCGTAGACGACGTGCGCGCCCGCGAGCGCGGTATCGCGGTCGCTGGTCTCCGTGACGCTGCCGCCGGAAGCTGCAGCCGCGTCGCGCGCTTTCTGCATGGTCGCCTGCGGCAACGCGTAGCCGTCGGGCCGCAGCACGACGACGTCCATGCCCCGCTGCGCGGCCATGTGCACGGTCGCGGCCGGAACCGCGAGCGGCAGCGCGCGCGGGTGATGAACCCAGCTCAACACGAACCGGCCGGTGCGCGGTACGCCGAGGTCGTCCAGGGTCTTCCAGTCCGCGAGCGCCTGGCACGGGTGGTTGACGGCGGACTCCATGTTCACGAGGGGCTTGTCGCACAAACCGGCCATCTGTCCGAACTGCGTCTCGGCGAGGTCCGCGGCGAGGTCCTTGCCCTCGGCGAACGAGCGGATGCCGAGGGCGTCGCAGTAGGACGCCAGCACCGGGATCGCCTCGCGCACGTGCTCCGCCGCCGCGCCGTTCATGATTGCACCGTCGCGCGTCTCGACGTTCCAGGTGCCCGAGCCCGGCGTCACGACGAACGAGCCGCCGCCGAGGCGCAACATGCCCGCCTGGAACGACGACAACGTCCGCAACGACGGATTGAGGAACAGCAGGCCGAGGATCTTGCCCGCGAGCGCCTGGGGCTCGGGGCGGTCCTTGAGCCGTTGCGCGAGCGCGAGCAGGTCGACGATTTCGTCGCGCGGGAAGTCGGCCAGGTCGAGGAAACGGTTCATGGAGAAGTGATTAGCGGATAGCGGTTGATAGGAGGCGCTACCGCGCCCTAGGCGGGCAGCGAGGAGAGCGCTTCGCACAGCGTCTCGACGTGCTGCGGTTCCAGCACGAACGGCGCGAGGATGCGCACGACGTGCGGGTCGCCGCTCGTGCCGGTCAGGATGTCGTGCCGTTCGAGCAGCTCGCGCTGGACGTCCTTCGCCGGCCGCCGCGTGCGCAGGCCGAGCAGGAATCCGGCGCCCTGCGTCGCCACGACGGGCCCGACGACGCAGGTTTCGCGGATTCGCTGCGAAAGACTGCGAACGTTGGCGAGCAGTCCTTCGGACTCGATGACGTCCACGACCGTCTCGATCATCGCGCACGCCATCGGCCCGCCGCCGAACGTGGTGCCGAGGTCGTCCGTCCGGAGGTGACGCGCGACGTGGTCGGTCAGCAGCAACGCTGCGCACGGGAAGCCGCCGCCCAGCGCCTTCGCCGTCGTGATCATGTCCGGCGCGATACCGTAGAGGTTCGCGGCGAACGGGAAGCCGGTGCGGCCCATGCCGCACTGGACCTCGTCGAAGATCAGCAACGCATCCGATTCGGTGCAGCGTGTCCGCAACGCGCCGAGGAACTCGGCACCGAGATCGAGCGCGCCGCCGACCCCCTGGACCGGCTCGACGATGACGGCGGCCGTATCTTCGCCGACGATCCGGCGGACGGCCGCGACGTCGCCGCGCGGCACGAACTCGACGTCGAAGGGCGCCTGCGGAAAGCCGTACCACTTGTCGAGCGCGCCCCAGGTCACGGCGCCGGCGGCGGCGGTGCGCCCGTGAAAGCTTCCCTCGACGGCCACGACCCTGCGCCGCCCGGTGGTCTTCAGCGCCAGCTTGAGTGCGTTCTCGTTCGCCTCGGCGCCCGTGCTGACGAAGAACGCCGTGTTGAGCCCGAGGCCGGCGAAGCGCGTCAGCCGCGTGGCGGCCCGCGCGCGAACCTCAAGTGGCACGGCGTTGCTCTGGAAGATCAGCGAGCGCGCCTGCTGCTCGAGCGCGGCGAGCAGGCGGGGGTGCGAGTAACCAAGCGCGGCGACGGCGTGCCCGCCGTAGAGGTCGAGCACCTTGCGACCGTCGCGCGTGTGCAGGTGCACGCCCGACGCACCGACGACGTCGAGCGCCCACTGCGCGTAGACGGGTGCGAGGTGGTCGGTGGGTGGCGTCCAGGAGTTCATCGAGGTCACTGTGAAAAGGGGATAGGCCCCTCCCTCCTCACGTCCAGCCCGGCGCAGGCGTCATCAGGCCTGCGGTTTCCTCGTGGCCGAACATCCGGTTCATCCACTGCACGGCGCCGCCGGCCGCGCCCTTGGTCAGGTTGTCGATCACGCACATCACGGCGACCGACCGGCCGTTGCTGACGCCGGAAAGCTCGGCGAAATTGCTGGCGACCACGTCCTTGAGCCTGGGCATGTCGCCGCCCACGCGCACGAACGGCGACTGGTCGTAATACTCGCGGAGCGCGTGCACGAGTTCGTGCGACGTCAGGTCTACCTGGAGGACGGCCTGCACCGTGACGTGGATGCCGCGCGCGAACGGCCCTGAGTGAGGCACGAACATGAAGTCCGCGTCGATACCCGATGCCGCCTGCGCCAGCGCCGTGATCTCGGGCGTGTGGCGATGCGCGAGCGCATTGTACGAATACAGGTCGCTGTGCCGCTGGGGGTGGTGCGTCCCGCTCGTCGGGCCGCGGCCCGAGCCCGTGCTGCCGGTGACGCCCGAAACGAACAGCCGTGGCTCGACGAGGCCGAGCGACAGCAGCGGGACGCTCGCGAGCAGGACTGCCGTCGCGAAGCACCCGGGGTGCGCGACGTGCGGGGTCGACAATGCGTTGAGGTGCTCCGGCACCGCGCACGTGAACTCGGCGACGCGCGCCGGTGCCCCGTGCGCGTGCTTGTAGACGGCTTCGTAGGCCTGCACCGTCGAGTACCGGAAGTCGGCCGAGATGTCGACCACGCGCGGCTGCGTGTCCGCCTGTTCCGCGGCCGTGAGCAAACGGTCGATCAGCGCAGCCGACACGCCGTGAGGTGCGGCCGAGAACACCGCCGTGGCGGGATTCGCGGTGACGTACTCGAGGATCTCGTCATGGTCGGTGAAGCGCAGGTGCGGCAGCACCGGCTGCAGGTGACGGAAAAACTGGGCGACCGGTTCGTCAGGCTGGCTGTCCGACGCGACCGCCGCCAGGTCGAAGTACGGATGACCCGCGAGCAGCCGCAGCAGTTCTCCCGCCACGTAGCCCGTACCGCCGAGCACGAGCGCCGGCGTGCGCGCGTTCACTGGCTCACCACCGCGGCCGGTGTCGCCGCCGTGATACCGAGCGACTCGATGATGTGGTCCCCGAGCGCGGCGCCGGAGGTCATCGCATTGAACGCACGCACGTTCATCTGCCCCTCGATGATGTCGACCCCGACGGCGTTGTCGGTCGAAGGACCCGTCACCGCACACGGCTCGATGCCGAACCGCTCGCGCAGCAGCTTGACGCCGCCCCAGGCCGCGACGGGGTCGTTGGCCGAGAGGATCACGGCGCTGAGCGACTTCGCGATGTCCGGGGCCGACAGGATCGCCTCGACACCATACGCGCCGAGGATGCCGTCGCCGAGTTCGAACACGACGACGTCGGGTCGGCCCTGGGTCATTTCGGTCAGCATCGTGCGCGTGAGGGCCGGTCCGGTCCTTGCCGTGGTCGTGACGACGCCGAAGTCCGTGAAGATCTGGCTGCGCCGCGCGCCGGCGTCTTCCATCGCGAGGATGTCGCGACGGAGCGAGACGCCGGTCGCCTTGAAGGCGTGCACCGCGAGGCCGCGATGCCGCATGCGCGCGACGATGGCGCAGGCCGCCGCAGTCTTGCCTGCCTCCATGCAGGTACCGGCGAGCGCGACGACGGGCACTCCGTGCGTATCGAGCGCGGATCCCTGGTCGAGCGGTTTGTAGCCGACGCGGGCCGGCACACCGATGCGTTCTCCGAGGAACGGAAACTGCAGCACGCAGCCGAGCACGCGTGCATCGAACGGCTTGCCTTTCTCGGGATTGACCGAGTCGCACACCCCGAGCACGCCGCCGATGTTCAGCACCTGGACGACGTCGCCCGCCTGGACGGTCTCCGGGATGTGGCCGGAGTAGCCGAACAGCGCCTGGCGGTGACCGAGCGCACCCACGATCACGTCACCGCGCGACACCTTGGCCATGCGGCCGCTCGTGAGTTCGAGCGTGTTGTACGTCGACTTGTTGCTGAGGACCTCGACGACCAGCACCACGCCTTCCTCGCACGGGATGTCGGTGGTGGCGATGCGCAGTTCGTGGCCGAGGCCGCAGGCTTGCGCGATCGAGGCGATCTTGTCGACGACGACGGTCTTCTGTTGCATCGGTGGCAGTCCCCGGGTCTCGGCGCTCAGTTCCGACCGGCACGCGTGTAGAAAATGCCGGGCAGCGCGAGCATCTTCGAGAACCCGTGTGCATCCTCCGGTGTCCACTCGCCGGCCGACTCGCCGTAGGCGCCCTTCGAGGCCTTCATCAACGAGTACCGCGACGACGTACCCTCGACGAACAGGACGCCGGGCCGGAACAGCAGGTGCACCTCGCCCGTCACGCGCTTCTGCGTCGACGTGAAGAACGCTTCCATGTCGCGACACACCGGATCGAGGTGCTGGCCTTCGTGCACCAGGTCGCCGTACGGCCCGGCGAGGACGTCCTTGGTGCGCTGCTGGCGTGCCGACAGCACGAGCTTCTCGAGTTCGCGGTGCGCGGTGAGCAGCACCTCGGCCGCCGGTGCCTCGAACGCGACGCGACCCTTGAAGCCGATGATCGTGTCGCCGAGGTGAATGCCGCGACCGACGCCGAACTTCGCGCCGATGGCCTCGACCTGCTCGATCAGCGAGACCGGGTCGAGCGTGCGGCCATCGAGCGTGCAGGGCACGCCGGCTTCGAAACCGATCGTGTGACGCTCTGGCGAGTGCGGCTCCGTGAACGCATCCCGGGTGAGCACCCAGGCGTCGTCCGGGATGCAGGTCTCCGAGACGAGTGTCTCCTTGCCGCCGATCGTGACGCCCCAGAGGCCGCGATTGACCGAGTACGCCGCGCCAAACGGAGGCACCGGCAGGTTGCGCGTCCTCAGGTACTCGAGTTGCTCGGGGCGCTTGAACGCCCGGTCGCGCACCGGCGCAAGAATTTCGAGCTCGGGCGCCAGCGTCCGCAGCGCGACCTCGAAACGGACCTGGTCGTTGCCGGCCGCGGTCGAGCCGTGCGCGGTGACGTCGGTGCCGACTTCACGTGCGAACTGCGCGACGGTCTGCGCCTGCAGGACGCGCTCGGCGCCGACGCAGAGCGGGTAAAGATTCCCGCGGCGCACGTTGCCCATGACGAGGTACTTGAGCACCTGCTCGAAGTAAGCGGTGCGCGCGTCCACGAGGTGGTGTGCGACGGCCCCGAGCGCCCGCGACCGCTGTTCGAGCATTGCGGCGGCTGCGGCGTCGATGCCGCCCGTGTTGACCGTGAGCGTGACGATCGGGCGGCCGTAGGTCTCCGCGAGCCAGGGCACGCAGAACGAGGTGTCGAGTCCGCCGGAAAAAGCGAGCAGGATGGGCTTCTGGTCGCCCTGGGCAGTCATGGTCATCGAAGGAATCTCAGCGTCCGAAGGTGGTGCGGAGGTGCTCGTGCAGCCGACGCTGCGCGCGGGCGCTCTCCGTGGCGATGAAGATCGTGTCGTCACCCGCGATCGTCCCGACGACCTCGGGCCAGCGCGCCTTGTCGAGCGCGATGGCGACGCTCTGCGCCGTGCCGGCCGACGTGCGCAGCACCGTGAGCGTCGGGCCGGAGGCGCGATAGCCCTTGACGAACGCCCGCACCGTCTCGAAGTGGCTCGGCGTCAGCGCATCCTCGACCGCGGGCAGCAGGTAGCGGTCCGCGCCCTTGACCACGCCGAGCTCGCGCAGGTCGCGGCTCACGCTCGATTGCGTGGCTTCGAAACCTTCGCGCGCGAGCCGCGCCACCAGCTCGGCCTGCCGGGCCACGGCGCTCTGGCGCAGGATGCGGACGATCGCGTCCCGGCGCAGGGTCTGTGCGTCGATCTGGCTGGCCAAGGCGGCTTCGTTCCGTACAGGTGAATAAAAGACGCGCAAATGTGCATAATTATGCAAGCACTGTCAAGACCAGGGCATCACGGTGTGCGACCGTGAGCGACGCCGTCTCGTCCGATGCCGACTCCCGGCACCGTCTCGCGCTGTTTCGCAGCCTGCATGCGCTCGCGCGCACGGGCCTGCATTTCTGCCGCGACGAATACGACCGCGAGCGTTACGAGCAGATCGAGCGGATCGCGGCCGAGCTGCTCGCCGGCGGGTCGGGAACCAGCCCCGCGGAGATCGAGCGGGAGTGGGCGAACGAAAACGGTTACGTCACGCCGAAAATCGAGGTTCGGGGTGCGGTCTTCCGGCCGGAAGACGGCCGCGTCCTGCTGGTGCGCGAGGCGCGCGAAGGACTGTGGACGCTGCCCGGCGGCTGGGCCGACGTCAACGATTCGCCGTCAGGCGCCGTACGACGCGAGATCGAACAGGAGGCGGGACTGCACACGCGCGTGCGCAAGCTCGCAGCGCTTTACGACCGCAACGCGCACGGCCACACGCCGTCGATCTTCCACAGCTGGAAGGCGTTCTTCCTCTGCGACGTCGAGGGTGGCGAGGTCCGCGGCAGTTACGAGACGGACGCGGTCGGATTTTTCGATCCGCACGCGTTGCCGCCGATGTCGCTCGGCCGCTGCACGCCGCGGCAGGTGCTGCGCATGCGACAGCACTGGCTCGAGCCGGGCATTCCGACGGACTTTGATTAGTGTTCAGTGTTCAGTGTCTGGAAGGAAGCGGCGGCGCCGCGCGCCGACGGAGTCGGCTTCCTACTGACCGCTAGACACTGACCACTGGACACTGGCTGCTCAACGTTCGATGCGGTACTCGAAGTCCGCGCTCTGCTCGAGGCCCGACTCGGCCTTGACCGACCAGCGCTTGTTCAACGTGTAGCGGAGCTTGATCGTGTTGATCGCTTCCGCGATCGAGATGCCGTAGCTCACGAACAGCTTCGGCGACAACGCCTTGCCCAGCACGACCGAG
>DASUMQ010000310.1:0-3991 GCA_036277615.1 Steroidobacteraceae bacterium | reverse complement strand
GAACGCGGTTGAGACGTCGCGACCGGTCACGAAGGCCTCGTGCCGCAACACGCGGGCGAGAAATGCGCGGTTGCTCGGCAGGCCGAGCAGCACGGTGTGGTCGAGGGCGTCCGCCAGTCGCTCGACGCATTCGGCGCGCGTAGGCGCGTGCGCGATCAGCTTGGCGACCATCGAGTCGTACCAGGCGGTGACGGTCGAGCCGGGCGCGAGTGCATGGTCGCACCGCACTCCCGGCGGGACGTGCCAGTCGACGACCGGGCCGCTGCCCGGCATGAAATCGTCGGCGGGCGACTCGGCGCACAGCCGCACCTCGATCGCATGCCCCCGCAGCGTCACGTCGTCCTGCTGCAACGGCAGCGGCTCGCCCCGCGCGACGCGAAACTGGAGTTCGACCAGGTCGAGCCCGGTGATGCACTCGGTCACGGGATGCTCGACCTGCAGGCGCGTGTTCATTTCCATGAAATAGTAGGTACCGTCGCGGTCGAGCAGGAACTCGACCGTGCCGGCGCCGAAGTAGCCGATCGCCCGTGCCACGGCGACCGCGGCGGCGCCCATGCGCTCGCGCAGGGCGGCGTCGACGGCGGGCGAGGGCGCTTCCTCGACGACTTTCTGGAATCGGCGTTGCACGGAGCAGTCGCGTTCACCGAGGTGGATCACGTGGCCGTGCCGGTCGGCGAGCACCTGGATTTCGACGTGGCGCGGCTCGACCAGTGCGCGCTCGAGGATCAGTCGCCCGTCGCCGAATGCCTTCCTCGCCTCCGAAGTCGCGGCCCGCAGCGCCGCCGCGAGCTCGGGTTCTGCGTGGACGAGCCGCATGCCGCGACCGCCGCCCCCCGCCGCGGCCTTGACCATGACCGGAAAGCCGACTCGCGCGGCGTGCTGGCGCAAGGTCGCTTCGTCCTGCGCCTCGCCGTCGTAGCCGGGCAGGACGCGGATGCCGGCCGCAGCCATGCGTCGACGTGCCCGGGCCTTGTCACCCATCGCGGCGATCGCGGCGGGCGGCGGCCCGATGAACGTGAGCCCGGCGGCCTCGACCGCTGCAGCGAACTCCGGGTTCTCCGCGAGGAAGCCGTAGCCCGGGTGGATCGCATCCGCGTGGGCGATGTGCGCGGCCTCGAGGATCCGGTCGATTCGCAGGTAGCTCTCCGTCGCCGCAAAGCCCCCGATGCCCAAGGCGTCGTCGCACGCGCGCACGTGTGGCGCATCGCGATCGGCGTCGGAATGGATCGCGACGGTCGCGATGCCGAGACGGCGCGCCGTCCGCGCGATGCGGACGACGATTTCGCCGCGGTTGGCGACCAGGACACGCTGGACCCCGGTCATGTGAACTCCGGCAGGCTCGGCACGTCCACGCACCAGGCAGGACGCCGCCGTTCGCGCGCAGCTGCGATGCCTTCGCGCGCCGCGCCGGCGCGCAGCAGCGCCGCGAATTCGAGCGCGGCGCCGTCGAGCGCCTCGTCGAGCGGAACCGATGTCGCGAGCGTGACCAGGCGCTTGGTCGCACGCAGCGCCCGCGGCTCGGCGACAGCGAGTGCGCGCAGTTCCGCCGCGACGGCGCCCGCGAGGTCGTCGACCGACGCCGCGACGTCGGCGAGGCCCGCCGCGAGTGCGCCGTCCGCGTCCAGCCTGGTCGCGCTCAGCATGAGCCAGCGAGCGTGAGTTGCGCCCAGGCGGCGGGCGACGATCGGCGCGATCTGCGCCGGGACGACGCCGAGCGTCACCTCGGGCATTGCGAACACGGCGTCCCGTGCCGCGATCACGCGGTCGAGGGCCGCCGCGAGGCCACAACCGCCGCCCATCGCCGCGCCGCGCACGACGCCGAGCGTCGGCACCGGCAGCGCCATCAGACGCTCGAGCACGCGGCCGAATTCGCGGTTGTGGTCGGCGATGGGACCTGTCCCCATTTCCGTGCTGGAAATGGGGACTGTCCCCTTGTCGGCCTGCATCAACTGCTCGAAGTCGCCGAAATCGGCGCCGGCACAGAAGTGCCCTCCGGCACCCCAGAGCACGACGCCGCGCGCTTGGCTGTCGGTCTCCACCTCGGCGCAAACGCCGGCGAGCGCCTCGAGCAGCGCCTGTGACAGCGCATTGCGTTTGTCGGGCCGATTGAGCCGCACGAACCAGAACGCCCCGCGTCGCTCGGCCTGCACCAGCGCGTCGCCGGCGAAGCCCGGGGCCGTCGTCATGCCTGCTCCTTCGGCAGCGTGCCGGCGATCCGGGCGATGATCGACAGCATCACTTCGTCGGCGCCGCCGCCGATCGAGGCGACCCGCCCGTCGCGGTACAGCCGCGACAGCGGGTTGTCCCAGGTGAATCCCATGCCGCCCCAGTATTGCAGGCACTTGTCGGCGACCTCGCGCGTGAGCCGGCCCGACTTGAGCTTGGCCATCGAGGCGAGCTGGGTGACGTCCTGGCCGGCGACGAAGAGTTCGGTCGCGCGGTAGACGAGTGCGCGCAGTGCTTCGACCTCGGTCTGCAGTTCTGCCAGCGTGTAGTGCACGACCTGGTTGTCGAGCACGCTGCGACCGAAGATCCTGCGTTCGCGGGTGTACGCAACCGTCTCCGCGATCGCGTTGTCGAGACCCTGCAGCGCGTTGGCCGCGGCCCACAGCCGCTCCTGCTGGAACTGCTGCATCTGGTACGTGAAGCCCATGCCTTCGTCGCCGATCCGGTACCGCTGCGGCACGCGCACGTCGTCGAAGTGGATCTGCGCCGTGTCGGAGGCGAGCATGCCGAGCTTGCGGATCGTGCGCTCGACCGTGACGCCCGGCGTCCGCATCGGCACGACGATCAGCGACTTGTTGCGGTGGGGTGCACCGTCCGAGGTCGAGGCGAGGCAGCACATCCAGTCGGCCTGGGCGCCGTTGGTGATCCAGAGCTTGCCGCCGTTGATGACGTAGTCGCCGCCGTCCTTGCGCGCGGTCGTGCGGATCGCGGCCACGTCCGAACCGGCGCCCGGCTCCGACACGCCGATGCACGCCACCATCTCGCCCGCGATCGCGGGCGCGAGGAATTCCCGCTGCAGCTCGGGTGCGCCGAAGCGCGCGAGCGCGGGGGTCGCCATGTCCGTCTGCACGCCGATCGACATCGGGATGGCGCCGCAGCGGCACGCACCGAGCGCCTCGGCCATCGCCACCGCGTAGCTGTAGTCGAGCTCCGCGCCGCCGACCGCCGCGGGCTTGGTGAGCCCGAGCAGTCCCAGGTCGCCGAGCTTCCTGAACACTTCGTGCGCCGGGTAGATGCCGGCCTCTTCCCATTCGTCGACGTGCGGGTTCAGTTGCTCGCGGCAGAACCGCTCGACGGTCCGGCGCAGCTCCTCGTGTTCGTGCGTGAACAGCATGGAATATCTCCGCTATCAGGGGCGCGCGACGCCGAAGCTCAGCGGGCGCAGGTCCACGTTGTCGGCGCGCCGGAACAGGTGCAGCACGTGCGAGAGCACGCGGCGCGTGTCGCGCGGATCGATGATGCCGTCGTCGAGCATGCGACCCGAGGTGTAGAACGCCGAGGTCTGCCGCTCGAACGTCTCGACGATCTTCGCGCGCATGCCCTCGATCTGTGCGCGGTCGGGCTCGACGCCCTTCTCGCGCGCTGACGCCTCCATCACGATGGCCATGGTGCCGGCGGCCTGCTCGGCGCCCATCACGGCAGTGCGCGCGTTGGGCCAGGAGAACAGCAGGCGCGGCGCGAAGCCGCGGCCGCACATGCCGTAGTTGCCCGCGCCGAACGAGGCGCCGCAGTGGATCGTCACCTGCGGCACCGAAGCGCAAGCGACGGCCTGGATCATCTTCGAGCCGTGCTTGATCATGCCGCCGCGCTCGGACTCGCGGCCGACGATGTAGCCGGTGGTGTTCTGCAGGTACACGATGGGCAAGTCGTTCTGGCAGCACTGCTGGATGAAGTGCGTCGCCTTGGCCGAGCCCGCCGGGTCGAGCGGACCGTTGTTGGTGATGAACGCGGCCGGCTGGCCGGAGATCGAGGCGTGGGCGCAGAC
>DASUMQ010000309.1:0-19697 GCA_036277615.1 Steroidobacteraceae bacterium | reverse complement strand
TCGTCGTCGAGCACGCGCTGCAGGTCGACGTGCACGACGGCGTTCTTCGCCGGGTGGCGCTGCACGTCCTTCAGGATCGCCGCCTGGCTCAGGTCGCCCACCTTCAGGTTGATGATGGTCGAATAGAACCGCTCGTTCTCGAGCATCAGCAGCAGCTTCGTGTGATCGAGCGCCAGCGCGCGCGGTTCACGGTGACCACCGTAGAGGATGGCCGGGACCTTGTTCGCGTGACGCAGGCGGCGGCTCGCACCTTTGCCTTGCGCGTCACGGAACTCGGCGACGAGTTCGAATGCAGTTTTCATGATTATCTCCAGTTACGACAACACGCCGTCGGACCGCGACCAGTTCCGACGACACCAAGAAAGTGACTAGTGGTTAGTGTCTAGTGTCTAGTCGGAAAAGAATCGGCGGCGCAGCCACCTCCAACTAGCCACTAGCCACTGACCGCTAGCCACTCGTTCGCTTTGCCTCAATCGAGGTAAAGCGAACTGACGCTCTCCTCGTCCCGGATCCGCCGCATCGTCTCCGCGAGCAGGCCCGCGACCGACAGCTGGCGGATCTTGCGGCACGCCAGCGCGTTCTCGCGCAACGGGATCGTGTCCGTCACCACCAGCTCGTCGAGCGCCGAGCCCTCGATCCTGTCCACCGCCGGGCCCGACAGCACCGGGTGGGTGATGTAGGCCGCGACGCGTTTCGCACCGTGGTCCTTCAACGCCTTCGCGGCGTGGCACAGCGTGCCCGCCGTGTCGACCATGTCGTCGACGAGGACGCAGGTCTTGTCCTCGACCTCGCCGATGATGTTCATCACTTCCGACACGTTCGCCCGCGGGCGGCGCTTGTCGATGATCGCGAGGTCCGCGTCGTCGAGCCGCTTCGCGATCGCACGTGCACGCACCACGCCGCCGACGTCCGGCGAGACCACGACGAGGTCGTCGTACTTCTGCTTCCAGACCTCGCCGAGCAACACCGGCGACGAGTACACGTTGTCCACCGGGATGTCGAAGAACCCCTGGATCTGGTCCGCGTGCAGGTCGACCGTCAGCACCCGATGCACGCCGACGCCGGCGAGCATGTTGGCCACGACCTTCGCCGTGATCGCGACGCGCGTGGCGCGCGGACGGCGATCCTGGCGGGCGTAGCCGAAATACGGCATCACCGCGGTGATGCGCGACGCCGATGCACGACGGCACGCGTCGACCATCACCAGCAGCTCCATCAGGTTGTCGTTCGCCGGCGGGCAGGTCGACTGCACGATGAAGACGTCGCGCCCGCGCACGTTCTCCATCAGTTCGACCGTCACCTCGCCGTCGCTGAACCGACCAGCGTGCGCACGACCCAGCGGCACCTGCAGGTAGCGAGCGATGTCGTGCGCAAGCTGCGGGTTCGCGTTGCCCGTGAACACCGCCATCATGGGGCCGTCCATCTACTACGTACTCTCTCGTGTTCTCGGTTGGCTGGGGTGGAAGGATTCGAACCTCCGAATGGCGGGATCAAAACCCGCTGCCTTACCACTTGGCGACACCCCAACGCGCATTCAGTCGTTCAGCCCGTCCTCCCTGCGTGGCGATCCGCCCCGCCGCCGGCCTCCATGCCGTCAAATGTTCGTTCGTGCGCGAGACGCTCGAGCAACGGCGAGCGGTTGCGCCCTACGGTGACCCAGCCCTGCCATTCCCGCGGCAACCGCGCGAGCACGTCACGCGCGCGCGCCGCGTCCGGCATCGCCGCGAACACGGACGACCCGGTGCCCGTGAGCCGTGCCGTGCCGTACTGCGCGAGCCAGTCGAGCGCTGCCGCCACCTCCGGGTAGCGACGACGCACCACCGGCTCGAAGTCGTTCCGACCGCCGGCCTGCAGAAAACCGGTTATTGTCGTGATCGCAGAATCCCTTGTCAATTCAGGGGCTTTGAAGACTTCGGCCGTGCTGACTGCGACCTGGGGGCGGACCAGTACATAGTCGGACTCCGGGAAGTCGACCGGCTGCAGCTGCTCGCCGACGCCTTCGGCCCACGCCGCGTGCCCGAACACGAACACCGGCACGTCCGCCCCGAGGGTCAGACCGAGCCCAGCCAGGGTCGCCGCGGGTAGCCCGAGGTTCCAGAGCTCGTTGAGGGCGACGAGCACGGTGGCCGCATCGGAGCTGCCACCCCCCACGCCACCGCCGACCGGCAGCCGCTTTTCGAGCCCGATGGCGACACCGGGGACGGGACGCCCGGCGGCAGCTGCCAGCAGCCGTGCCGCGCGCACCACCAGATCGTCGTCGGCCGCCACGCCGGACACCGCGTCGAGCCGATCGACCACGCCGGCCGGGCGCTCAAAAAACCTCAGCGAATCCGACAAGTCGATGAACTGAAAGGCCGTCTGCAGCTCGTGATACCCGTCGGCCCGACGCCCGACCACGTGCAGGAACAGGTTCAGCTTGCCCGGCGCGGGCCACGGGTGAGGATTGCCGAGCGGACGGTTCATGGCATTGGCGCCGGCAGCTGCCAGTCGTCGACGACGATCCTGACGCGCGCGTCCCCCGTGGTGGCCGTCAGCCGCGCCGGCAGCGACCAGGGTCCCGCCTCCCGGAATGCTTCGTAGCTGACGACCCACCCGCCCTGCGTGAACCCGGGCACCGCACCGCTGGCACGCTGCACGGGACCGTTCGCGTCGGGCGCAGGCACGCCGAGCATCCAGTAGCGCAGTTCCGCAAGCGGCAGCCGCGTCCCGAGGCGTTGCTCCAGCGCCAGGCGCGCGGCGTCGCCATCGATGGGCTGCCCCGAGCCGTCGTCGAGCTGCAGCGAGTCGCCGTCCGTCACGACGCTGAGCCCGCCGGCGCCGAGCGGGCCCCGCACGGCGAGTTCCGTACGCTCGGAGCGCTGCTGCCAGACGAAACTGCCACTGCCACCTTCGCCCTGGGCGGTAAGTGCGATCCGGCCTTTGGCGATCCATTGCGTGATTTCGTCGGGATTCGCCGCCCGGTTGGGCCCGGGCACCGATTCCACCGGCGCGATCGCGCAGCCTGCGAGCAGCAGCGCCATCACACCCGGGACGAAGACGGTGCTGGCCGGGCGAGGCACGGTGTTCATCGCGGGCTTTCGGTCAGCGACGGGCGCGCTCGAGCCGTTCTCGCAACTTGTCGTTGTCCGGGGCTTTTTCCAGCGCCGTCGACCAGGTGCCGCGCGCCGCGTCCTGCTGCCCGAGCGCCCATTGCACCTCGCCGATGTGGAGGTCGATCTCGGGGTCGGCGGCGGACTTGGCCGCCCGTTGCAGGAATTCGAGGGCCTCGGAGTTGCGGCCCTCCCGGTGCAGCAGCCAACCCATGCTGTCGAGCGTCGCCGCGTTGTCCGGCGACTGCTCGAGCGCCGCGGTCACCAGGGCGCGCGCCTCGTCGAGATTGCGATCGTTGTCGGCCAGCGTGTAGCCGAGCGCGTTCTGCAGCTGCGCGTCGCCCGGCCGGTCGGCAAGCATTTCGCGCAACTCGCGGATCGCAGCGTCCTGCTTGCCGGTGCGCTCGTAGAAGAAGACGCGGTTCATGCGCAGGTCGACGACGTCCGGATAGCGCTGCAATCCCTCGTCGTAGACCTGCGCGGCGCGCCGATCGTCGCCCTCGCTCGACAGGAGCGCAGCCTTGGCGGCGTAGACGTCGGGTCCGAACTGCGGCTGCGCGCGCGCGAACTCGTCCAGTTGCACCAGGCCGGCCTCGATGCCCGACTGCTCGGCCTTGATCCGTGCCAGGCGTTGCTGTGCGGGCAGGCTGTAATCGCCGGCCACGACACGCGAGTAATAGCGTTCCGCGCGGTCGAGCTCCTTGCGGCGCTCGGCGATCACGCCGAGGTAATAGAGCGCCTCGTACGACTGCGCACCGGTCGAAAGCAGGTTCTCGAACTGCGTCCCTGCGGACTCGAGGTTGCCGGCGTCGAGGTCCATCACGCCGAGCGTTCGCACGGCCCCGGGGATCACGGTCTTGCCCGATGCGTACGGCGTGAGCATCGCGCGCGCTTCCTCGTCGTGCCCGGTGGCCGCCAGCATCAACGCGTACTCGAGGTGCGTAGAGACGTCTGAGTCCGGGTCGGTGACGAGGTCGCGCGCGATCGCGAGCCCGTCGTCTTCCTTGCCGGTCGCAATGCGCGCCCGTGCGAGGAGCATCTTCGCCGGCTTCCAGAACGGCGCCTTGGCCACCGCGGTCTCGGCTGCCCGTTCGGCGGCCGCGAAGTTGTCGGCCCGCAGGGCCGCGCTGCCATAGGCAAAGTGACCTTCGGCGACATCGGGGTGCCGCAGCGAGAGCCGGCGGAACAATTCCATGACGTCCGCGGCGACGGCCTCGCCGCTCACGACCGGCGACAGCGCGAGGAACCCGGCGGCCGGACTGATGTACACCGTCTCGAGCAGCCCCGCGAAATGCTGCTCCGCGTCGTCGAGCCGGTGCAGCTTGAGCGCTGCGACGCCGGCATAGCGACGCGCGTTCTCGCTCGTCGGGTTGAGCTGCAGCCAGCGCTCGGCCGCGCGCGTCGCCTCGCGCAGCTGATGGTGGTCGAACGCCATGCGGGTCGCCTGCTCGGCGATCGTCTCGTCGTCGGAGCGTTGTGCCGCCTCACGGTACGCCTTCGCCGCCGTGGGATAGTCACGTTCGGCGAGCGCCTTTTCGGCGACTTCGATCGCGGCTTCGGGCGGCCCCGACGCGCCTGGGTTGTCGGGACGGACGCCGGTGCCTGGCGCGCACGCTGTGACAAACCACAGCGCGGCGGCAGCGAGACCGAGGGCGGAAGCACGGCAAATGCGGATTGGCATGGCAGGATCACTATAGCGGAAGCCCGTCGCAGCTTGTGTTGCGGGGCCCGTTCCCCGAGAATTTCGCGAATTTCCTGCCCGGAATCCGGATGTCTCTCGTCGTCGTCGGCATCAACCACCGTACCGCTCCAGTCGAGGTGCGTGAACGTGTGGTGTTCGAGCCCGCACGGATCCCGGACGCATTGCAACAGTTGCGGATCCTGCCGGACGTGCAGGAGTCCGTGATCGTTTCGACGTGCAACCGCACCGAGCTTTACTGCGTGACCCACCGCGCGGGCGCGCACGAACTCGGCGACTGGCTGCAGCGCTACCACGGGCTCGGCATGCCGCTCCACCACAGCCTGTACCACCACGACGAGAACAAGGCGGTTGCACACGCGTTCGCCGTGGCTTCGGGCCTCGATTCGATGGTGCTCGGCGAACCACAGATCCTCGGCCAGCTCAAGGACGCCTACCGCGTCGCCCAGGAGACCGGCACGACGGGACCGGTGCTGAACCGGTTGTTCCAGTCGGCGTTCTCGGTCGCCAAGCGCGTGCGCACGGAGACCAAGATCGGCGCCAATGCCGTCTCGGTGGCCTCTGCGGCGGTGGCCATGGCGAAGACGGTGTTCGCGAGCTTCGACAACCGCACCGCGCTCATGGTCGGCGCGGGCGAGACGGTCGCGCTCGCGGCGAAGCACCTCTACGGCGACGGCCTGCGTCGCATGATCATCGCGAACCGCAGCATCGACCGTGCCCGCGAGCTGGCGGCCGAGTTTCACGGCTTCGCGATCGGGCTCGACGAGATCCCCAACCACCTCAAGGAGGCCGACATCGTCGTCGCCTCGACGGCGGCGCCGCACTCGATCATCACCCGGCAGATGACCGAGCAGGCGTTGCGCGCCCGCAAGCGCCGCCCGATGTTCATGGTCGACATCGCCGTGCCGCGCGACATCGACGCCGACGTGGCCGAACTCGAGGACGTATACCTGTTCACCGTCGACGACCTGCAGTCCGTCGTCAACGAGAACCTCGAGGGCCGTCGCCAGGCCGCGCGCGAGGCGCACGAACTGATCGACGCCGAGGTCGAGCGGTTCGCGGTGTCGCTCCGGACGCGCGACGCGGCGCCGCTGATCCGCCGGTTGCGCGAGGACGCCGAGCGGACCAAGCGGCACACGCTCGAGCAGGCGATGCAGCTCGTCGCCCACGGCAAGAGCCCGCAGGAAGCCCTCGCATTCCTGGCGAACACGCTGACCAACCGGCTGCTGCACGCCCCGAGCCAGCGCCTGCGCGACGCGGCCGAAACCGGCGATGGCGAGGTCGTCGACACGATCGCGCAGATCTACAAGCTCGACCAGTCGCACGACTGATCCACGCATGAAGGACTCGATCCGACGCCGACTCGAGAAGACGGTCGAGCGCTTCGAGGAAGTCGGCGCGCTGCTGGCCGACCCGGACGTGATCGCGAAACAGGGCCAGTTCCGCGACCTGTCGATGGAGTATTCGCGTCTCGAGCCCGTCGCCCGCCGGTTTCGTGAGTTCCGCCGCCTCGAGGACGAACTGCGCACGACCGACGACATGACGAGCGGCCCGGACCCGGACATGCGCGAGCTCGCCGAGGAGGAAGCGCGCGGGTTGCGCGAGCGCATCGCGGCCGAGGGCGGCGAACTCACGCGCCTGCTGGTGCCGCGGGACCCGCGCGACGACGCGAACATCTTCCTCGAGATCCGCGCCGGCACCGGCGGCGACGAGGCCGCGATTTTCGCCGGCGACCTCTTCCGCATGTACTCGCGTTACGCAGAGCGCCAGGGGTGGAAGGTCGAAGTGCTGTCGGACAGCCCGGGCGAGCACGGCGGGTACAAGGAGATCATCAGCCGCGTCGTGGGCAAGGGCGCCTATTCGCAGCTCAAGTTCGAGTCGGGTGCGCATCGTGTGCAACGCGTGCCGGCGACCGAGGCCCAGGGCCGCATCCACACCTCGGCGTGCACCGTCGCGATCCTGCCCGAGCTCGAGGAGATCGAGGACCTGCCGATCAACCCGGCCGATCTGCGCATCGACACGTTCCGGGCGTCTGGTGCCGGCGGCCAGCACGTCAACAAGACCGACTCGGCGATCCGCATCACGCACCTGCCGACCGGCGTCGTCGTCGAGTGCCAGGACGAGCGCTCGCAGCACAAGAACCGCTCGCGCGCGATGGCGCTGCTGCGGGCGCGGTTGCTCGAATCGCAGCAGCAGAAACAGGTCGCGCAGCAGGCGCAGGATCGCAAGCTCCAGGTCGGTACCGGCGACCGGTCCGAGCGGATCCGCACTTACAATTACCCGCAGGGGCGCGTGACGGACCACCGGATCAACCTGACGCTGTACCAGCTGCCGGCCGTCATGGACGGCGCGCTCGGCGACGTGATCGGGCCGCTGCAGCAGGAGTGGCAGGCGGAGCAACTCGCTTCGCTCGAGTGACTAGTGGCTTGTGGCCAGTGGCTAGCGTCCAGTAGGAAGCGGCTACGCTGCCGCCGACGCTGTCCGCCTCCTACTAGCCACGCACCACTGGACACTGGACACTTCTTCTGTGGCTTCCGAGATTTCCCAGCTCATCGACGAAGGCGTCGCCCGCCTGCGCCGCGTCACGGACCAGCCGCGACAGGAGGCGGAGATCCTGCTGGCCGCGGCGCTCGCCAGGCCGCGATCGTGGGTGATCGCGCACCCCGAGCAGCGCATCCTCGATTGCGACGCGACGGATCGCTACGAGGCGCACGTGACGCGACGTGCGCACGGCGAGCCGGTCGCGTACATCCTCGGCGAGAAGGAGTTCTGGTCGCTCCCGCTCGAGGTGTCGCCGCACGTGCTGATCCCGCGACCCGCGACGGAGCTCGCCGTGGAACTTGCGCTCGCACACCTCCCCCTCGACGCGCCGGGGCGTGTGCTCGACCTCGCCACGGGCAGCGGGGCGATCGCACTCGCGCTCGCGCACGAGCGGCCGCGGCTGCACGTGATCGGCACCGACGTCGCGGCCGCGGCCATAGACGTGGCACGACGCAACGCCTTGCGCTTGCACGTGCAGAACGTCGAGTTTCGCGTCGGTGACTGGTACGAGCCCGTCCGCGACGAGCATTTCACGCTCGTCGTCAGCAACCCGCCCTACGTTGCCGAAGGCGACACGCGAGTCGAGCGCGCGGTGCATCGCTTCGAGCCTCACGCAGCGCTGTTCGCCGGACCGGACGGACTCGACGCGTTGCGGGTCGTCATCGGTGAGGCGAGCCGGCACCTCGTGACCGGCGGCTGGCTCGTGGTCGAGCACGGCGACAGGCAAGGGTCCGACGCGCGAGCGCTGTTCGTGCAGGCCGGCTTCGCGGACGTCGTCACGCGGCGCGACCTCGCAGGCCTCGACCGCTGCACGGAAGGACGCTCGGCGGGATAGCGCCGTAGCGGGAGTGGCGTCGGTGGTGGCACTATTCGCACCCTCCCCGGCGCTCAGTCCAGCAGGTTCCCGACATGGTCCGATTCGAAACCTCCCTCGGCGCGTTCACGATCGACCTGTTCGAGAGCGACGCCCCGATCACCGTCAAGAATTTCCTCGAGTACGTCGACGCGGGCCATTTCGACGGCACCGTGTTCCACCGCGTGATCCCGAACTTCGTCGTCCAGGGCGGCGGTATGACCGAAGACATGCGCCAGAAGCCGACGCGGACGCCGATCCGCAACGAGGCCAGCAACGGCCTCAAGAACCGTCGCGGCACGCTGTCCATGGCGCGCACCAACGATCCCGACAGCGCGACCTCGCAGTTCTTCATCAACCTCGTCGACAACGCGTTCCTCGACCCGAGCCCGCGCAACGGCGCCGGCTACGCCGTGTTCGGCTGCGTCAGCGAGGGCATGTCCGTCGTCGACGCGATGGCCAAGGTCAAGACCGGTCGCCGCGGCCAGCACGACGACGTGCCCGCAGAACCGATCAAGGTCGTGAGCGCGAAGCGCGTGGCCAAGGAAGGTTGATCCCCGGTCGATCGCGGCTCCCCGGGCATGGCGCGGCGTCGACGCGGGCTCGCGCACCGCATCCTGCGTGGCCTCGCGCTCGCGCTTGCCGCCTGGGCGGCGATCACGATCGTCGCGGTCGTCGCGCTGCGCTGGGTCGATCCGCCGTTCACGGCGTTCATCGCGACCGACCGGATTGCGCACCTGTTCGACGACGACTACACGTTCCGCCACGACTGGCGCGACTGGGACGCGATCTCGAAGCACGCAGCGGTCGCGGTCATCGCGGCCGAGGACCAGGCGTTCCCGGTCCACCACGGCTTCGACTTCAAGCAGATCGACAAGGCCCTGCAGGACCGCGAGCGCGGACGCCGCGTGCGCGGCGCGAGCACCATTTCGCAGCAGGTCGCGAAGAACCTGTTCCTCTGGCGCGGCCAGAGCTGGTTGCGCAAGGGACTCGAGGCCGGCGTCACCGTGCTGATCGAACTCTGCTGGAGCAAGCAGCGCATCCTCGAGGTCTACCTCAACGTCGCGGAGCTCGGCCGCGGCACGTACGGCGTGCAGGCCGCGAGCCAGCGCTACTTCCGCAAGGACGCGGCGCGCCTGACGCGCAGCGAGGCCGCGCTGCTCGCGGCCGTCCTGCCGGCACCGACGCGGTTCAAGGTCCAGGCGCCCACGCGTTACGTGCAGCGCAGGCAGGCCTGGATCCAGCGGCAGATGGCCGCTCTCGGTGGAACATCCTATCTGGCGCGGCTCGACTGACGGTCGCAAGCTGCGACGGGAAGACCATGGGTCACGGTCGGGGAACTTCATGAATGCACCGGTCGTGCGGCGCGTGCACGTCGCCGTGATCGGCGCCGGGCACTCGGGCCTCTGCATGGGGATCCGGCTCAAGCAGGCCGGCATCGAGGATTTCGTGATCCTCGAAAAGGCGACGACCCTCGGCGGCACCTGGCGCGACAACACGTATCCCGGCGCGTCGTGCGACGCGCCTTCGTTCCTGTACAGCTTCTCGTTCGCGCAGAAGACGGACTGGAGCCGCCGTTTCGCCTGGCAACCGGAGCTGCTCGGCTACGCCGCGGAGCTTGCGATCCGCCACGGCCTGCTGCCGCATTGCCGCTTCGGCGCCGAGGTCCGGCGCATCGTGTACGACGAGCAGCAGAACGCCTGGACACTCACCTGCGCGGACGATTCACGGGTCGTCGCGGACTTCGTGGTGACAGGCGTCGGGCAGCTCAATCGACCGGCCGTGCCGGCGATCCCCGGTCGCGAGGCCTTTGCGGGGCCGCAGTTTCATTCCGCACAGTGGGACCATTCCCTGGACCTCACCGGCAAGCGCGTGGCCGTGATCGGCAACGCCGCGAGCGCCGTGCAGTTCGTGCCGCAGATCGCCCCGCAGGTCGCGCGGCTGACGATCTTCCAGCGCTCGGCCAACTGGCTCTTGCCGCGCAAGGACCGCCTGTACGCGCCGCGCACGCAGCGACTGCTCACGCGCTTCCCGGCGCTCGCGAAGCTCTACCACGACGCGCAGTGGTTCTACTTCGGTGAAATGCAGCTGACACCGCTCATGAAGCAGGTGCGCCTGGTGCAGGCGCTCGCCCGGTGGCGCGCACTCGCGCACCTGCGGCGCCAGGTGCGGGACCCGGCGCTGCGCGCGAAGCTCGTGCCCGACTACCCGATCGGCGCCAAGCGCGTGCTCTTCAATGACGACTATTACCCGACGCTGGCGCGGGCGAACGTCCAGCTCGTCACCGATGGCATCGAACGCATCGAGCCGTCGGGCGTGCGCGCCCGAACCGGAGACCTGCACGCCGCGGACGTGCTCGTCTTTGCGACCGGCTTCCAGAGCACGGATTTCCTCGCGCCGATCGAGGTGGTCGGGCGCGGCGGCCGCAACCTGCGCGAGCAATGGCGCGGCGGGGCGCACGCCTATCTCGGCGTCACGGTCAGCGGCTTCCCGAACTTTTTCATGTTGTACGGTCCCAATACCAATCTCGGGCACAACAGCATCCTGGTCATGATCGAGGCGCAGGTCGATTACGTCGTCGATGCGCTCGCGAAGATGAAGGCCCGCGCCGTCCGCAGCATCGACGTGCGACGCCAGGTCATGGACGACTACAACCGCAGGCTGCAGCAGGACCTCGCCAAGTCCGTCTGGTCCACGATCGGCGCGAGCTGGTACAAGCTGGCCGACGGCACCATCACCAACAACTGGCCACACAGCACGATCCGGTATCGCCGCCTGCTGCGCGAAGCCCGACTCGAGGACTACGAAACATGAACGCTCGGGTCGCGCACGCACTCGTCGTCGGAGCAACGATCGTGGCCCTGGCGCCGTGGCCGACGCGCGGCGGCGGCGCCGTCGAGCCCCGCGAAGGGACGAGTCCCATCAGTGTCGACCGACTCGCCGTCGTCACGAAGACGCTCGCGTCCGACGAGTTCGAGGGGCGCGCCCCCGGCACTCCCGGAGAGGCGAGGACGCTCGAGTACCTGGTCGCGCAGTTCAAGGACGCCGGGCTCGAACCGGCCGGGCCCGACGGGTCGTACACGCAGGCCGTGCCGCTCGTGCGTACGCAGGTGCCTGCCGATGCCATGATGAGCGTGACGATCGGCGGCGAGCGCATCCCGCTCGTGCAGCAGAAGGACATGGCCGCGCTCGCGTTGCGGCCGGTCGATCGCGTGCGGATCGAGGGCGCACCGCTCGTGTTCGTGGGCTACGGTGTCAGCGCGCCGGAACGCGACTGGAACGACTACAAGAACGTGGACCTGCGCGGCAAGGTTGCGGTCTACCTGGTCAACGACCCGGACTTCGAAGCCGTTGCCGGCGAGGACGCGCACGGCCGGTTCGGCGGCAAGGCAGCCACCTACTACGCGCGCTGGACGTACAAGTACGAGGAGGCCGCGCGCCGCGGCGCGATCGCCGCGCTGATCGTGCACGAGACCGAGCCCGCGGCCTACGGCTGGCCGACCGCCATCGCTCCGAACGGCGAGGGGTACGACATCGTGCGTCCGGATCCGGCGCGGGAGAAGCTGCTGCTGCAGTCGTGGATCCATCGCGACACTGCCAGCGAACTGCTGCGGCGAGCGGGCCTGGAGTTCGAGGCGCTGAAGAAGCGCGCCCGCAGCCGCAAATTCGAGCCGGTCGAGTTGCGCGCAGCGACGTTTACGGCGGATTTCCCGCTCGCGCACTCCCGGATCACGAGTCACAACGTGCTCGGCAAGATCACGGGCAGCCGGCATCCGGACGAAAGCCTCATGATCGGCGGCCATTGGGATGCGTACGGCGCGGGCGCGCCGGACGTGAACGGGCTGCGCATCCGGGCCGGCGCGCTCGACGACGCGATCGGCATCGCAGGTGCGCTGGAGATTGCGCGCGCGTTCAGGCAGGGCCCGCGACCGGAACGAACGCTCCTGTTCGCGGCCTGGACCGCCGAGGAGCGAGGCCTGCTCGGGTCGGAGTATTACGCCACGCGCCCGCTCCTGCCGCTCGAGACGACGGTCGCGAACCTGACCATGGACGTGCTGCAACCGAACGGCCTCGCACGCGACGTCGTACTGGTGGGCGCGGGGCAGAACGACCTGGAGCCATTGCTGGCGTTGAAAGCCGCCGCCCAAGGCCGCGTCGTGACCCCCGATGCGCGCCCCGAGCGCGGCCTCGCCTTTCGGGCCGATCACTTTCCGTTCGCGCGACGCGGCGTCCCCGCGTTGCTGCTGATGGGCATCGGCGGCGGCCACGACCTCGTCGAGGGCGGCCGGGAGGCCGGCGACCGCTGGGTCGCGGAGTTCACGGCCCGGTGCTACCACCAGACCTGCGACCGGTGGAGCGACGACTGGGACCTCCGCGGCGCGGCGCAGGACGTCACGCTGGTCTACGAGATCGCGCGAGAACTCGCGAATTCGCGGACCTGGCCAAACTGGAACGCGAACTCGGAGTTCAAGGCCGTGCGCGATTCGAGCCTCGACCGGCGATCGCGATGAGCCGAGGGGCACCTTTCCGACGCCGCCAGCTCGCCATGAAGTGAGGCCCCTCCGCGGGCGAGGGGCCTCGTTCGTTCCACTAGCAGCGGCACGAGCCGTCAGCGCAGCGAGCGCTCCGGGCGCCGGCGACGCGCCAGGGCCACGAGCGCGACGCCGAGCGCCACCTCGAGCAGGCCCGTGCTACCGCCACCGCCGCCGCCACCACCGCCGCCGTCATCGGGCGGGGGAGGCGGATTGCCGGTGTCGGTGCAGCGCTGGAACGTCGCCGAGCCGGTGCCGTTGCCCGTCACGTCGACCTGGAGCGTGTGTGAACTGCAGTCGGTGATGCTCGACGTGAACGTCAGCAGGTACTCGTTGCTCAGCCGCTGGGACACCTGGCCGTAAGCCTCGGCGATGTCGCCGTTGTCGGGTGCGGGGAAGTAATCCGCGCCGGTCCGCTCGGCGAGGTCGGACAGCAGCCCCGCGCCGGTCGTGGTCAGGTCACCGACCCCGATCGTGAACACGGGGATTCCCGCGGTATTGGCAGCGGTCACGACCGCGTCCAAGGTCGTGGCCGAGGCGTTGTCGCGCCCGTCGCTCACCAGCACGATCGCCTTCGGGCCACTGGGCAGCGCCACGGAGGGTGAACGCAGTTCGTCGATCGAAAGCGCGACCGCGTCGAGGATGTTGCTGCCGGACCCCGGGTACGGCGCCATCACCGCGCTCTCGAGCGCCGAGTTGCCGGCGCCGCCGTCGATCGCGGTGAAGTCCTGGACGACCGAGGCCTTGGCCGCGTTCGTATTGTTGAACTTCACGATCGCGGCGTAGTCGCCGACCTGCATCGAGTCGAGAAACCCGATGACCGCCGCCTGCATCGCCTCGAGCGCGGAATTCTGTACGGTCTGGCTCATGTCCATCGCGAGCACGACCGACACCTTGCCGCCGCCGGACGACGGCGGCAGGGAGAAGGTCGGCGACGCCACCGTCGTCCCGTCGACCCGGACCGTGAAGGCCGAGGCTTGCAGGCCGGAGACCGGAGCACCCGCCGACGTCGTGACGTTGACGAAGACCTGGATCGGATCGGCCACCGGTTGCGCATCCACGCGCACTGCGACGTCCGCGCTTGCCCCGACGGACCAGAGCGCGACGACCATCGCGGCGACCACTGACGCTCTGCGCCGGAGCGACATCATTTTGACTTCCATGTGTTTCCTCTTCCGTGGTTGCGCTGAACCGCTCGCGACGTTCGCTGGCACCCTGAGTGCGTGGCTCGGCCGTGGTGTCGCGCGTTAAATGTCGGGGGCAATGGTCGGCCGGGAACGGCGGCCGTGCAGAGAAGTGAGGCGGAGCGAGCCGTGCCGGTCCAACCACCCTTTGCCTGACCGATTTGGCTTACAGCGGGATACTGACGGCGCGGTGGCCGTGCGCCTACAGACGCCGACGCGTCTTGCCGGGGTCGATTCCGGCAGCCTCAGGGGCCCGTGTAGCCGGGGCCTCGGACCACGCGGCCAGGCTTGGCGCCCGTGTGCTCGCCGTCGCGGATGACCGGGCGGCCGTTCACGAGGACGTGGTTCACGCCGGTCGCGTACTGCTTCGGTTGCGCGAACGTGGCGTGGTCGGCGATCGTCGCCGGGTCGAACACGACCAGGTCGGCGAAGCACTGCTCGCGGAGGCACCCGCGATCGCGCAGCTTCCAGTTCGCCGCCGGCAGGCCCGTCAGGCGCCGGATCGCCTCCGGGAGCGGCATGAGGCCCTCGTCGCGCACGTACTTGCCGAGCAGCCGGGCGAAGTTGCCGTAGGCACGCGGGTGCGTGCTCGACTTCGTGAAGACGCCTTCGGGTGCAAGGGCTTCGGCGTCCGAGCCCAGACTCACCCAGGGCTGCGCCAGCCCGCGTTTGACGTTGTCCTCGCTCATCAGGAAATAGACCGTCTGCACGCGCGAATGGTCCTCGACGACGAGGTCGACGATCGTGTCCTCCGCACTGGTGCCGCGTAGCGCCATGACTTCGGTCAGCGTCTTGCCGGTCAACGGCTTGAGCGCGGGATTCTTGAAGCCGACGAACAGCACGCGATCCGTGGAGCCCGCGGTCCGGAACAGGTTCTCCTCGCCCGGCGGCGGTGTCCTGATGTCGGCGATCGCCTTCGCCCGCTGCGCGGGGTCCTTGAGGCGCGCCACCCAGGCTTCGAGACCGCCCGCCTGCACCCACAGCGGCATGGCCGCGTCGAGGCCGGTCGACCCCGCCACGTAGGTGTACATGTTGGCGCCGATCGCCACGCCGGCGTCGCGGGCACGCTCGATCTGCGCGATCGCATGTCCCATGTTCGGCCAGTTGGCTTCGCCGGCCGCCTTCAGGTGATAGGCCTCGCCGTAGACGCCGGCCGCGCGGGTGATCTCGATCAGCTCGGCGATCGCGGCGGTCAGCCGGTCGCTTTCGTTGCGCACGTGCGAAACGTAGCCCCCACCGAACTCGCTTGCGGCCGCGGCGAGTGCGATCAGCTCGGGCGTCTCGGCGAAATAGGCTGGCGCATAGATCAGTGAGCTGCCGACGCCGAGGGCGCCCTCCCGCATGGCCTGACGCACCAGGTCCTGCATCTGCGCGAGCTGCGCGGGCGTCGGGTCGACGTCGCCTTCGCCCAGCACGTACTCGCGCACGGTCGTGGCGCCCACGAACGACGCAACGTTCGGCGAGACGCCGCGCCGGACCAGGCCGTCGAGGAACTCGCCGAACGACGTCCAGTCGACGTCGAACCGGATGTCGCCCTGCCGGCGGACGAGGTCCGTCTTCATGCGATCGTTGAGCGGTCCGCCGGACTCCCCCTCGCCGAAGATCTCGAGCGTGACGCCCTGCTTGAGATCGCTCATGCCGCGGCCGTCGGCGATCAGCGAGACGTTGGCCCACGAGAGCACGTTGATGAAGCCCGGTGCGACCGCCCGGCCGGTCGCGTCGATCTCCGTGGGGGCGCGGGACGATTCGAGGTTGCCGACCGACACGACGCGGTCGCCACGGATGCCGACATCCGCGCGTCGTCCGGGCGCGCCGCTGCCGTCGTACACCGTGCCGTGGCGGACGATGACGTCGTAGTCACCGTCCAGTGACGCAGGCACGTCGCCGGGTCGCGCCGAGGGCGTGACCGAGCATCCGCACGACGCCAGGAGGCAGGCTGCCAGCAACGTCGCGCGGGCGCGGTGCGTGAAGTCTCGGTATCGCGGCACGACGGTCCTCGCAACGATCTGGTGCAGGTCGGGCGACTATCTACACCGGATCGGATGCGGTGTCTGCACCGTTCGGGTGCCGACGCCGCCGCGTGTACGACGCACCGTGGTAAGTACGACTGCAGCGGTCGCACGATCAATGAAGAATCTGGCGACTTGCGCCCTTCCGACACGGGTCACCTCCTCCATGCGCGGCACACCGCACGTTCCCTCGCTCTCCACGCTCTCCGCGCGTGCCCTCGCGACGCCGGAGCCGTTCGTCCGACAGTTCGCGCGGCGCGTCCAGCAGGAAGGCGCGCTCGACCTCACGCAGGGCGACTACAAGAATTCCGACTTCGCGCCGCATCCGGAGGTCGTGCGCGCAGCCCAGCGGATCACGCGCAACACCGTGCACAGCTACGGGCCGGCGGTCGGCCGCATGGACGTGCGCAACGAGGTGGCGGAGTTCTTCAACCGCGACGGCCTGCTCGACTATCCGGGCACCGAAGTCCGTTTCCTGCCGGACGAAGTGCTGTTCACGCCCGGTACGCGCGCCGGGCTCGCCATCGTGCTCGAGGTGCTCGGCGCCGACGGCTCCGGTGTCGTGGTGCCGCGGCCGAGCTGGGAGTACGACTGGTTCATCGAGCGCGCAGGCAAGAAGGTCGTGGAACTGCCCACGTCGGCGCCGGAGTTCCTGCCGGACCCGGCCGACCTGGACCGCCTGCTCGCCGGCGGCGGGATCTCGTGCCTGATCCTGAACAACCCGCACAACCCGACCGGGCGCGTGTATCCGCGTGAACTGGTCGAGGCGCTGGTGGCCACGGCCGTCAGGCACCGCTGCTACGTGCTCTATGACTCGGTGTACCAGCGGCTCGATTACGTCGACTGGTTCGTCAATCCGGCGTTCGCGTCCCCCGAGTGGCGCAACTACGTCGTGTCGCTGTCGGGCCTGTCGAAGATGGACATGTTCGGCGCCTCGACCGGCGCACGCGCCTGCTGGCTCGTGATCTCGGACCAGATCCGCAGCAACGGCGTACGCGCGCGCGAAATCCTGGCCAATCTCTCGGCGTGGCTCGTGGCGACGCCCTCGACGCTGGCACAGGACTGGGCGCTCGCCGCGCTGCAGAGCCCGCTCGCTTCGCTCCGACGACCGTCGCCGTACATGCGCGAACGGCGCGATTTCATGCTGCGCGCGGCCGACACGCTCGCGCCGCTCGGCATCGAACGCACCGATTTCGGCGGCACGTTCTACGCGCCGCTCGCGTTCCCGGGACTCGTCGGGGAGCCGTTCGACAGGCTCCGCAACGGCGTGCACGAACGTGCCGTGGTCCGCAATTCCGTCGACGCGTTCGAGTTCCTGCTCTCGGGTGGCGTCGGCGGGATTCCGTTCGCCGCGTTCGGCGGCGGCCCGGACGCGGCGGACCGGTACGGCACGTGGCAACGGCTGTCGTACGGCTCGAAGGACGTCAAGGAACTCGCGGTGTTCATGGACCGCGTCCGCACGCGCATCGAGCAGCAGGGCCGGCTCGGCGCGGCCGCGGTCGCGCCTGATCGGGAGCGCACCGTCAACGACACGGTCTGGGCGAGTACGTGCACCGCCGAGGGCTACGGGGCGCTCGACGGGCTCGACCCAGGCGCGTTCGCCTCGGCGCGTCGCCGGTTCCTGGAGAATCCGCGCCACGAGGACCTTCGTCTGACCGGCACCAAGCACCCGGACTCGACGGCGCACCGTGCCGAGCAGCTCGAGCGCGCACTGCGTGCGGCCGATGGAGCGGAGGATCGTGCGCGCGTGGCGCTGACGCACATCGAGTGGAATCCGCTGATGGAGGCGCGGCTCGAGTACGAGGAAACCGTCCGCGACCTGCTCGGGCCCTGCAGCGAAGTGCTGCTCGACCTCGAAGGACGCCAGATCAGCCCCGACTGGCTAGACGTCCCTGAAAAGGTCGTGCTGGCACTGCTGCGTCACGGTGTCGTGCCCGGCGACGATCGGCACCTGCTGCTGCGGGTGCCGAACCCGTTCCTGGAGCAGGACGAGGAGAAGGTCTCGAAGATCCTCGCCTCCGTGGCGCGCGCGAACTTGCTGTTCCACCTGGCATGCGAGCGCGTGGGTGTCGTGCCGAGGCAGAACGCCATCTACGAGATCAGCGTGCCACAGGTGAACTCCACGGCCGAAATCGGCGCCGTGACCAAGATCGGCACGATGTACCTGCAGGCGATCGACGGGCTGTTCGACGGCGCCGGCGAGCGGATCGACGCCTTCCTGTCCGCGCGCGTGCCGGATGCACGACGGGCGGAATTGCGCCGGCAGGTGGCGCGCGTTCGCCTCGTGCCACTGTGCGAAAACGTCGGGGCACTCGCGCACCTGCCCGACCTGCTCGAGCAGTTTTACCTGGCGCTCGAGCGCGGCATCGGCATCGATGGCGTGCCGACGCCCGCGACCTTCTGCACGGGGCCGGAGGCCGCCGAGGCGATCGTGCGCGTATTCGTCGCCATGTCCGACACGGCGCTGCAGAGCGGCAAACTCGCCACCGACGCCGCGTACGTGCTCGCGGCCGCGGGCCGCGAGGAAGCGGAGCGACGGCTCGCGTTGCGCGCCGCCCGCAGCGGCCATCCCGCGCCGCGCGTGACGCTGCTGATCGGCGCCGGCCGCGCAGGGTTCCGCGGCGGCTTCGACCCACGCCATCCCGGCGTGATTCGGCAATTCGCGCAGGCCGACGGGGTCACGCTGCAGGGCATCCGTGCCGACGCGCCAGACGAGACGCTGCAACTCGCCGCCGCGTTTCGCGCCGACGTGGCGGCGCGAGGCGGTCGCCGGGACACGCTCGCGCGATCGGACGCGGAGTCGATCGCCAAGCTGATGCAGGAGGGCGTCAAGGCGCACACCGAAACCCTGCTGCGAACCGCGCCGCTGCTCGCGCCGTTCGGCAGCCTGGTGCCACAGACCCGCGTCAGGATCCGCGCGACCGGCTCGGCGAACTACGGCCGCTCGATCCCGACCTATCCGCCCGAGTGGGGCGGCGGCACGGTGCTGCCCGACGACCGGGACTTGCGCGATGCGTGGCCCGAGGGCGTCACGTTGCCGCGCGCGATCGTCTACAACCTCGCGTGCACGACACTGGGGCTCCCAGCCGTGACGAGCGACCTCGGCGTCCTCGATCGCCGCGCCGCGGTGCTGCTCGACCGGCACGTGCCGGGGTATCGCGAGATCATCGCGAGCGAACTGCCGGCCTTCGTCAAGGAAGCCGCCGCGCTCGTGTTCGGTCGCAAGCTCGCGGAGACCACCGCGCGGCGCTGCCTGCGCGCCGCGGCCGCACTCTGGGTGGACGCCCGCTCGCGCCAGGACCTCGTGGCGCCGACGTGCCTGTTCGCCATGCAATACCTGCGCTACATGGCCGAGGATTCGGAGAGCTGGGACGAGACCAAGGAGCACGAAAGCCGGACCACGCGCGAGGAGGAACTCGTGCGCGAGACCTCGAGCGTCGCGTTCGTCGCGCTCGGCGCGGAGCGTCCGGGCGACCGCTGGCCCGTGCTGCAGTCGATGGTCGATGCGGAGGACGCGCCTCGCCTGCTGCTCGCGCGCGAACTCACGCTCGAGGAAAAGCGCGAATTCGTCGACCTGCGCATCGAGGGCTGGCTGCGCACGCTGCCGGACGCGTTGTCGCGTGACCTCCGGCGCGAGTGGGCACGGCTGCGCGAACTGCCGCGCGCCGCGTTCGAGCTCGACGCGATCCGCCGGCTGATCGAACTCGAGCGATTGCGCGGCAGTCGCGGCGCCTGATCCTCAGTTCGGGGCGAGCTTCGAGCACGGACGCCGGGCGTCGCGCCCGGGCCA
>DASUMQ010000308.1:0-8365 GCA_036277615.1 Steroidobacteraceae bacterium | reverse complement strand
GACCAGGACGTCGTGGTCGCGCAGGTCAACCAGACGCAGGTCTCGCCGATCGAGTTCCTGCAGACGGTGCTGGCGCAGTTCGGCTTCAGTCCGTTCCGGATGCGCAAGGCCGAGTTGCTCGCGACGCTCAACAACTTCCTGATCGAGCAGTACGCGAACGGCCGCAAGGTGCTGCTGATCGTCGACGAGGCGCAGAACCTCACCAACAAGGTGCTCGAGGAAGTCAGGCTGCTCTCGGGGGTCGAGACGACCAAGGAGAAGGTGCTGCGGATCATCCTCGCGGGCCAGCCCGAGCTCAACACGAAGCTCGACTCCGACGAGCTCACGCAACTGCGGCAGCGTGTGCGACTGCGTTTTCACCTGAGCGCACTCACCGAGCAGGAGATGGACGAGTACGTGCGTCACCGCCTGCGCGTCGCCGGTGCGACCCACGAGATCTTCGAGCCCGACACGTTCCCGCTGATCTTCCGTTACACGGGAGGCATCCCGCGGCTGATCAACACGCTGTGCGACACGGCGCTGCTCGCGGCGTTCGCGCAGGACCAGGTCACGGTCGGCGTCTCAGCCATGCACGAGGCGATCGACGAGCTGCAGTGGCAGGAGTACCAGGCGCGGACGCACACGAACCTGATCCCGGCCCGGCTCGAGGAAACCACGCCTCACGCGCGGCCGCCCATCGGCCGGCTCGTGCTCACGCTCAAGGGTGTCGAACTCGGCGACGCGCTGATCGTGCCGGGTCGCTTCGTCATCGGTCGCACGTCGGACAACGACATGCAGGTCGACAGCAAGTTCGTGAGCCGTCACCACGCGCAGCTCATCTCGTCGCGGGACGGCAGCGTGCTCGAGGACCTCAACAGCACGAACGGCGTCTACCTCAACGGCAAACGCGTGCGCCGGCACAAGCTGACGCCGGGCGACGTGATCAAGATCGGCACCCACGAACTCGTCTACACGCGCTACGAGGCTCCGCCGCCGCCGACCGACGAGTCGCGCACCGTGCAGACCACGGTGCTGACCGACGCGGATTACGAAGTCGAGGACGAGGCGATCGACGACGACGTCGACGAGAGCGGCGACGAGTCCTACTCGTCGATCGCGCGCGGATCGTAGTCGGACTGCGTGCTGCGATAGTCGCGTCGCTTCATCGCGAGCAGCACGCCGATCGTCACGAGCCCGCCGCCGAGCACGAACAGTGCGCTGCGCGGCGAGCGCTCCACCCACCACGCCACGGCGAAGCACACGAGCCCGACCAGGATGCTCGCGTACGGCTTGGCTTCGTAAAGCGGACGCGGCAGCCACATCGCCGGCTCCTCGCTCAGCCGGTCCCGCCGACCGTGAGCGCTTCGATACGCAGCGTGGGCTGCCCCACGCCGACCGGGACTTCCTGGCCTTCCTTGCCGCAGGTGCCGACACCGTCGTCGAGCTTGAGGTCGTTGCCGATCATGGACACGCGACCCATGACTTCCGGGCCGTTGCCGATCAGCGTCGCGCCCTTGACCGGTCGGCCGATCCTGCCGTTCTCGATCAGGTAGGCCTCGCTCGCCGAGAACACGAACTTGCCGGAGGTGATGTCGACCTGGCCACCGCCGAAGTTGCGGCAATAGAGCCCCTTGTCGACCGAGGCGATGATCTCCTCCGGCGCATGCGGTCCGGGCAGCATGTACGTGTTGGTCATGCGCGGCATCGTCAGGGCCGCGAAACTCTCGCGCCGGCCGTTGCCGGTGGACGCGACGCCCATGAGCCGCGCATTGAGCTTGTCCTGCAGGTATCCGCGCAGGACGCCGTCCTCGATCAGCGTGGTGCACTGGGTCGGCGTGCCCTCGTCGTCGACGTTGAGCGAGCCGCGACGCGCAACGAGCGTGCCGTCGTCGACGATCGTCACACCCCTGGCCGCGACCTGCTGGCCGAGCCGGCCGCTGAACGCCGAGGTGCCCTTGCGATTGAAGTCGCCTTCGAGCCCGTGCCCGACGGCCTCGTGCAGCAGGACGCCGGGCCAGCCAGCACCGAGCACGACCGTCATCGTGCCCGCGGGCGCGGGCACGGCTTCGAGGTTGACCTGCGCGGTGCGCACGGCCTCCTGCACGAGCGCCTTCCAGCGGCCCGAGGCCAGGAACTCGGTGTACGCGAAGCGCCCACCGCCACCGGCGTAGCCCTGCTCACGCCGGCCTTCGTGCTCGATGATCACGCTGACGTTCAGGCGCACCAGCGGCCGGACGTCGCCTGCGAGCGTCCCGTCGCTCGCCATGACGAGGATCGTGTCGTGCGAGGCAGACAGACTCGCCATGACCTGGGTGATGCGCGAATCGAGCGCCCGGGCCTCGCGATCGATCTGTTCGAGCAGCCGGACCTTGTCGTCGTCGGCGAGCGACTCGACCGGGTCGATCGGCAGGTAGAGGCCGCGGCCGCCCGTGGCGTGCCAGGCCTGCACGGACCCCCCGGAGCCGGAGCGCGAGATCGCGCGGGCCGCGTGCGCGGCCTCCAGCAACGCCGGCAGCATCACTTCGTCGGAATAGGCGAAGCCGGTCTTCTCGCCGGCGAGCGCCCGGACGCCGACACCCTGTTCGATCGAGTGCGCACCGTCCTTGACGATGCCGTCCTCGAGGGCCCACGACTCCTCGCGCGTGAGCTGGAAATAGATGTCGCCGTAATCGACCGCGTGGCCCATGACGTCGCCCAGGACCCGCGCGACGCGGCCCTCGTCGAGTTCGGCCGGCGCGAGCAGCGAGGCGCGGGCGACTTCGAGCGGGTCGCGCTGGGCGAGCGCCGCAGCGAGCGCAGCGGGTTGCGGGGCGAACAGTGGCGGCGGAATGGTCGGTTTCATATTTCCTTGGCGGGTGCGGCGACGGGCCCCAGCCGGCGGTGATCCACGGCCGGAAAATCCTGGCGCAGCCGGCGCTGGCGGGCGAGGTCCAATTCTGCCGTGATCACGCCGGTTCCGCGCGGCAATCGCGCGACCACACGCCCCCAGGGCTCCACGATCATCGAGTCGCCGTGCGTCTCGCGGCCGTTCTCATGGAACCCGGACTGGGCCGCGGCCACGAGGTAGCAGAGGTTCTCGACGGCCCGGGTGCGCAACAGCAGTTCCCAGTGCGCCCGGCCCGTCGGCACGGTGAACGCGGACGGCAGGCTGAACCACTCGGCGCCTTCGGCCAGCAACTGCCGGAAAAGCTCGGGGAACCGCACGTCGTAGCAGACCGCGAGGCCGAGCCGGCCGGCAGGCGTGTCGACCACGACAGGCTGCGAGCCGGGCCGTACGGCCTTCGACTCGCGATGGCTCTCGAGCTTGCCCGGCACGTCGACGTCGAACAGGTGGATCTTGTCGTAGCGCGCGACCTGGCGGCCGGCCCCGTCGAACACCAGGGAGGCCGCGGCGACGCGCGTCTCGCCCGGCACCCGGATCGGCACCGTGCCCGCGACCACCCAGAACCCGTACTGGCGCGCAGTGTCGGCCAGGAAATCCTGGATCGGCCCGGCGCCGATCTCCTCGGCGACTTCCAGCTTGGCCGCCTCGCCCCGTCCCATGAACGCGAAGTTCTCCGGCAGGACGACCACCGTCGCGTCCTGCTGGCGCGCGCCGCGCAGCAGCGCGTAGGCGCTCTCGAGGTTGCGGGCGACGTCCGCGCCCGAGGTCATCTGGATTGCCGCCACCTTGCTCACGATTGACTCCCAGTGGATCTCGCATCGGCCTGCGCGCCCGGGGCCGCCTCGCCTGCCGGCGCCGAGATGCGCTCAACGACCGGCGCCGACCACGGTCCCGAGACGTGGTAATACACACGCGCAAGGCCCTGCAACTGGTCCTTGAACAACTGCGACAGCACCAGCACGCCCGCGCCGACGACCGGTCCGGCTGCCAGTGCGCCGGCGACGGCGAGCGGTCCGCTCGTGTTGCCGCTGACGATGACGGTCTGGTCGTAGTCCTCGGCCGCGAGCCCCGTGCGCCCGACGATGCCGATGTCGACCGCCGGGCCCTTGAGCAGCAGGTTCTGCGTGAAGGCGTTGCCGCCGCGAAGCTCGAAGTCGCCCTCGACGCTGTCGAACGCCAGACCGGCGTCGGTCACGTCGCGGAAGTCGAGCGACAGGCGGCGCGGCAACTGCGCGACGCTCAGCAGGCCCAGCATGCGACCTGCACCGGGCTCGATGTCCCGCACGCGCCCGTCTTCGAGCGCGAGGCGCAGCGTGCCGCTCATGCTCTTGATCGCATCGCCGGAGGGCCCGCCCGGCCACCAGAGGCTCGCGGTGAGCCGTGCCCGCTCGGCGTCGACCACGTCGCGATACCCGAGCGAGCGCGCGGCGTCGCGGAAATTGCTGCTGCCGAAGGTGCCTTCGACACGCGTGCGCGGCGCGCCACTCTCCATGTACCAGCTGCCCTTGGCCGCGATGTCGAAGCTGGGCGCGACGGTCCTGAGCGACTCGAACGTGACGCCACGCGGGTCGCGCGCGATCACGGCGTCGAGCCGGCCGAAGCGCCGCGCCTGCCAGACGAAATCGTCGGCGTGAACGGTGATCGCGGGCAGCTTGCGCGGATCGGTTTGCGGTGCACCGGCCGGTCCGGTCGTGACCGGGTCGCGTGGCGCGGTCACGAGGTGCAGGCGCGTCATCTCGAGCACGATCGGACGACCGCGCGAGAGATCGTCCGGCACGGACACGCGCCCTTCGGCGAGCGGGCTGCTCACGCCGATGCGCCAGGAGTCGCCGTCGCTGCGAAGCTTCGCGACGACGTCCGGAAACTCGAAGCCGAACACGGTGGCGCGTGCGAGGTGTACGTCGACGGGGCCGAGCCAGTCCATCAGGCGCTGGCCGCTTCCGGCACGTGACGCGCCGCCCGGTGAGTCGTCGAGTGCCAGCCATTCGCCGAGGTCGAACTGCGGCCAGTCGCCCGCCACGAGCAGCCCGGGCTGGACGCCGAGCGCGACGGGCTGGCCGTCGAACCGGGCCGCGCCGCGGTCGAGGCGCCACCGGCCGTTGCTCTCGGCGAATCGCAGCTTCGCGCGGGCACTGCCCGAGGCCAGCGTAATGTCGTTGAAACGGTCGCCGCCCGGCAGCTCGATGCGGACCTGCGTCGGTCGCGCTTCGGTCGCGTCCTTCGCGAACGGTCGCGGCGCCGCGATGCCGAGACCCGTCAGCGAACTGGACAGGTCGAACGTGATCGGCCACACGCCTTCGCCACGTTTCTCGATGCGACCGCGCAGCTCCCACTCGGTCGCACCGGACATGCGGATCGTCGACGGCAGGCCGATGAACGACGGCAGTTTCGCCCCGCCCGCGCGGCCGTGCGCCATCAGGTCCACGGCCGCGGTCACGTCGCGCGACGTCCGCCCCGGACGCGCTTCGAGTTCGAACGGACCGTCGAGGATCGTGCCGCGCAGCGACGGCACGCTGATCCGTTCGTTGTGGATTTCGAACGTGCCGGCGACACGCTGGGCCGGCGCGCGCAGTGCCGGCAACGAGACGTCGGCACCTTGCAGCGTCGCGCGCACGAGATAGTCCCGTTCCGGCGCCGGCGTCGGCAGGCGTCGGCGCGCTTCCTCGGACAGGATCGGCAGCAGCAGCTCGACGTCGTAGCGCGCCGGCCCCTGACCGCGGAGGCCCATGAAGACCGACCCGATCCGCGGTCCGAGCGGGCTCTGCTGCACGTAGGCAAGCCCCTCGCGGAGGTCGCCACTGCCGCGGACGTCGATGTCGAGCACCGGGGCCTTGTAGTCGCTCATCACGAACTTCGCGCCGTCGAGCCGGACGCCGCCCACCTCGCCAGCGGCGAGGTCGGCCTCGATCGACGCATTGTGGAACGCGACCTTGCCCGAGGCGCGCGTCAGCGGTGCAAAACCCGGGTAGTAATCGAGCGTCACCGCCGCAGCGTCCGCGGTCGCCGTGAACTGGCCCTCGCCGTGGCGGAACGGAAACTTGCGGACCGGTCCGCGATAGCTCAACCGGCCGTTGCTCGCGTGCCCGGCGACGAACGCGCGATCGAGCCAGGCGATCGTGCGCTCGCGCAGGCGCCCGACGGGGATGAACTGCGGCACGGTAGCGACGTCGATGTCCTCGACCGTCGCGTCGAGCTCGAGCATCGGCGACACCACGGGTGACCGGTACTGGAGTCGGGCATCCACGGTTGCGCGCGCCCGGCCTTGCTGCAGCCTCGCCCCCTTGGTGGAGAGGTGCCAGGTCGCGCCATCACGGCGCCAGCTCAGCGCGGCATCGGTGCGCGCCAGGCGGATCGGTTCGCGGAACATCCGCGGCCAGTCGAACGCGGCGGGACCGGCGTGAAGCTCGAGGACGCCGCGCTGGTCGGAGCCGGCGATGGTCGCAGTGACGCCCGAAACGCCCGGCAGCCGGCCCTGCGCGCGCACGCCGAGCGCGCGCACGTCGGCGTCGAGTGTGAACGTCGGTTGCAGGCCCGCGCGCTCACGCGCTGCCTCGAGCCGAACGCTCGCGACCCGACCCTGCGGTGCAAGCCCCGCCCAGCGGTCGAATGACGACGGTGCGAACGCCAGCGCGAGCGGCCACAACTGCTGCAGGTCCAGATCCTCCGCCGCGAGCGTGAGCCCGAAACGCGACACGGGACGCCCCCACCAGCGGCCCTCGATTCGAGCGGACTCGCGTACCGCGCCGCCCTGCAGTTCCGCCCGCAGGTCCTGGGCGCGGAACTCCCAGGCCGTGCCTTCGCGTCGCACACGCAACTCGCCGCTCAGTACGTCGAAGCGCACCTCCGCGGGCAACGAATCCGGCGGACGCTGCACCAGGGTCTTGGTGACGGTCGCGTGGCGCATGAAGTTGCCGTTGGCGAGTTCGAGCCGGGGTTCGGTGACGCTGACGGCCTCGACGGCGGGAATCTGTCGGGCGGGAACCCCGAACGCGGCATCGCGCAGGCCGAGGTCGAGCCTCGCGTGGGCGAGTTGTCCCTGTCGAAGGCTCAACACCGCGCGGACGGGTCCGCGTCCTCCGAGCGGCCGCGCGAACCGGCGTGGCACGAAGTCGGCGAGCCCGGCGACGCGCAGATCCTCGACCTCGACCTCGACGCGTGCGTCGAGGTGCGCGCGATCGTCGAGCGAGCCCTTGAGCCTGGCCGCGAACTCCGCCGTCGAACCGAGGCCGTCCGGCAGGTCGGCGTGGCCTTCGATGCGCACGAAATCCCGGTCGCGTCGCAATTCGCCCTCGAGGTTGTGCAACTCCAGCGGCGGTCGTCCGGTCATCAGGTCCCGGTAGACGACGCTCGCATCCTCGATCACGACACGGCCTGCGGGCAGCCGGTCGAAGTCGAACGGCGGCTTATCCGCCGGACGTTCCTCGAGTCCCAGCAGCCGGATACGCCCGTCCTCGAGCCGCACGAGCGTCACGCGCGGCCCCTTCAGGTGCACACGGCCCGCGACGAATTGCCCCGTGCGGAAGAAATTCCAGAGGTCCAGTCCGACGCTGCCCTCGCGCGCCGTGAACAGCGTCTGCGTGCCGTCCTCGTCCAGCACGCGCACGCGTTGCAGGACGACCTCGGGCCCGTACCAGCGCAACCGCGCGTCGAGCCGGTCGTACTGGATGCGCATGTCGGTCTGGCGCTCGACCCAGCCGCGCAGCTTGTCTGCGTGCTCGGGCAGGTACGCGATCGCGATCCGCAGCGTCGTGATCAGCAGCGCGGCACCGACGAGCAGCGCCGCGGTCGATCCGGCGACGATGCGCCAGAGGCGCACGGCGGACGCCCGACCCTCGCCCCCTCGCGCTCCCGCGGGAGGGGGAGCAGCGCCCCCGGCCTCTCCCACGGGCGCGTCCGTCACATCAGCACCACGTCGTACTGGTCGTGCAGGTACAGCGCTTCGGTCTGCAGCCGGATCGGCTTGCCGACCATCACTTCGAGCTCGCCGAGCGCCGCGGACTCCTCGTCGAGCAGGCGCTCGATCACGTCGGAATGGGCGAGCACCATCAGCTGCTGGAAGTCGAACTGGCCGGCCTGGCGCAGCACCTCGCGAAAGATCTCGTAGCAGACCGTCTCCGGCGTCTTGACGAAGCCGCGGCCCTCGCACGCGGGGCACGGCGCGCAAAGCTGGTGCGCGAGGCTCTCGCGCGTGCGCTTGCGCGTCATCTCGACCAGTCCCAGCGGCGAGACGGCGGAGACGTGCGTCTTCGCGTGGTCCTTCGCGAGCGCCTTCTCGAGCGCCTGCAGCACCTGCCGGCGGTGCTCCTCCTCCTCCATGTCGATGAAGTCGATGATGATGATGCCGCCGAGGTTGCGCAGCCGGAGCTGGCGCGCGATCGCGACCGCCGCCTCGAGGTTCGTGCGATAGATCGTTTCCTCGAGGTTGCGGTGGCCGACGTAGGCGCCCGTGTTGACGTCGATCGTCGTGAGCGCCTCGGTCTGGTCGATGATCAGGTAACCGCC
>DASUMQ010000307.1:0-3356 GCA_036277615.1 Steroidobacteraceae bacterium | reverse complement strand
CGCTCGCGCGACGTGCTGGCGAAGCTCACCGACGCACCACTCGACAACGCCTCGTTTCCATGGCTCACGGGGCAGGTCCTGGAGGTCGGTTTCGCGACCGACGTCTACGCCCTGCGTGTCAATTTCGTCGGCGCCCTCGGCTGGGAACTCCACTTCCCGATCGAGTTTGCGCACCACCTGTTCGATGCGATCTTCGCGGCGGGCGCCGAGCACGGCATCGGCATGGCCGGCATGCGCGCGATGGAATCGCTGCGCATGGAAAAGTCGTATCGGATGTGGGGTACCGACCTCACGCGCGACAACACGCCGTTCGAGGCGGGGCTCACGCGCTTCGTGCGCCTGGACAAGGGACCGTTCGTCGGTCGCGACGCGCTCGAGCGCCAGCAGCAGCACGGCGTGCCGCTCGGCTTCGTCACGCTCGAGGTGCACGGTGTCGCCGACGCCGACCCGCTCGGCAACGAACCGATCTTCACGCCGGACGGCACGATGGTCGGCCGCGCGACCTCCGGCTACTACGGCCACTGCCTGCGCAAGAGCCTCGCGATCGGCTACGTGAAGTCGGAGTACGCCAATGTCGGCACCGACCTCGCGATCGAGGTGCTGGGCGAACGCAAGCGCGCGACCGTGCTGGTCGATTCGCCGTACGACCCCAGGAACGAGGACCTGAGGGCTTAGGCTCCCCCAATGCGCAGGTTCTCGGCCTGGACACTGCTGCGGGAGGCGTTCGGGGGCCAGCAGGGCTGGCAGCCCCAGTGGCGCCGCGCTGCGCCCCAGTCGGAGTACGACGCCGTGATCGTGGGCGGCGGCGGGCACGGCCTTGCGGCGGCCTATTACCTCGCCGCGGAGCACGGGATCACGCGGGTCGCGGTGCTCGAGAAGGGCTGGATCGGCGGCGGCAACACCGGTCGCAACACGACGATCATCCGGTCCAATTACCTGTTCGACGAAAGCGCCGCGCTCTACGACCACGCGGTCAAGCTCTGGGCCGGGCTCTCGCAGGTCCTCAACTACAACGTCATGTACTCGCCGCGGGGCGTCATGATGCTCGCGCACACCGTGCACGACGTGCAGGTGGCCAGGCGGCACATCCACGCCAACCGCTGCAACGGTGTCGACAACGAATGGCTGACGCCCGAGCAGGCGAAGGCGTACTGCCCGCCGCTCAACATCGAGCCGGACATCCGCTATCCCGTGCTGGGCGCCGCGCTGCAGCGCCGGGGCGGCACGGCCCGACACGACGCCGTCGCGTGGGGCTATGCGCGCGCGGCCGACGCGCTCGGGGTCGACATCATCGAGAACTGCGAGGTCACCGGACTCGTCCGCGACGGCTCAGGCGCGATGGAGGCGTTGCAGACGTCGCGCGGCCTGATTCGCTGCAGGCGCGTGGGAGTTTCAGCCGCGGGCAACACGTCAGTCGTGCTCGGACTCGCCGGCGTGCGCTTGCCGCTCGAGAGCTTTCCGTTGCAGGCGCTCGTCTCGGAGCCGGTGAAGCCGGCGGTGCCCTGCGTCGTGATGTCGAACTCGATTCACGCCTACATCAGCCAGTCCGACAAGGGCGAGCTCGTGATCGGCGCGGGCACCGACGCCTACACGAGCTACACGCAGCGCGGCGCGCTGCACGTGAACTCGCACACGCTTGCGGCGATCTGCGAGTTGTTCCCGTGCTTCCGTCGCATGCGCATGTTGCGCAACTGGGGCGGCATCGTCGACGTGACGCCCGACCGCTCGCCGATCCTGGGCAAGACGCCGGTGCCGGGCCTCTACGTCAACTGCGGCTGGGGCACGGGCGGCTTCAAGGCCACGCCGGGGTCCGGTCACCTGCTCGCGTGGACCATGGCCAAGGACGAGCCGCACCCGATCAATGCGCCGTTCACGCTCGAGCGCTTCCGCGACGGGCACCTGATCGACGAGGCAGCGGCCGCGGCCGTCGCGCATTGAGGTCGCCGCCATGTTGCTGATCCACTGTCCCTACTGCGGTCCGCGGCCCGAACTCGAATTTGCCTACGGCGGGCAGGCGCACGTCGCACGACCGGCGGACCCCTCGGGCGCAACGGCCGAGCAGTGGGTCGAATTCCTGTACCTGCGCAACAACACCAGGGGAGTCCACGCCGAACGCTGGCGCCACGTGCACGGGTGTGCGCGCTTTTTCAACGCGCTGCGCGACACCACGACGGACCGGTTCCTCGCGACCTATCGCGTCGGCGAGCCGATGCCCCGGCCCCCAGCAGGGATCGGCTCATGACGGCCAGACGAGTCGAGGCGCTCGGTCGCGTCGATCGGTCGAGGCCGTTGCGATTCACGTTCGACGGCCGGTCGTACCGGGGCTACGCGGGCGACACGCTGGCCTCGGCGTTGCTCGCCAGCGGTGTGCGGGTGTTGGGGCGGTCGTTCAAATATCACCGCCCACGCGGACTGCTCGCGGCCGGCTCGGAGGAACCCAACGCGCTGGTCACCGTCGTGCGCGACGACGCCCGGCGGACGCCGAACCTGCGCGCGACGCAGGTCGAGCTGTACGAGGGCCTCGTGGCCGAAAGCCAGAACCGCTGGCCGAGCCTGGCGTTCGACCTGAGCGCGATCAACGACGTCGCGGCGCCTCTGATTCCGGCGGCGTTCTACTACAAGACCTTCATGTGGCCACGCTCGGCGTGGTTCGGCCTCTACGAACCCGCGATCCGCAGGACGGCGGGGCTGGGCGCGGCGCCGACGCGGCCGGATCCCGACCGGTACGCCCAGCGGTACGCGCATTGCGACGTGCTCGTGGTCGGCGGGGGCCCGGCCGGACTCGCCGCAGCGCTCGAGGCCTCAGCCGAGGCGTCGACGCGCGTGATGCTCTGCGACGAGCAGGCGGAGTTCGGCGGCTCCCTGCTCGACGAACTGCGCGCGACGATCGACGGCCTCCCCGCACGCGCGTGGCTCGCGCAGGCGCTTGCGACGTTGCAGCGCCGGGCCAATGTCACGCTGCTGCCGCGCACCACCGCGTTCGGCTATTTCCCGCACAACATGGTCGGCCTCGACGAGCGCGTGAGCGAGCATCTGCCGTCGCCGGGGCCGTCGACGCCGCGCCAGCGGCTGTGGCAGGTGCGTGCCGCGGAGGTCGTGCTGGCGACCGGATCGATCGAGCGACCGCTCGTGTTCCCGGGCAACGACCGGCCGGGCGTGATGCTAGCGTCGGCCGCGCGCACCTATTTGCACCGTTATGGCGTCGCGGTGGGCGCGCGACCCGTGGTCGTCACGTCGTCGGACGCTGCATACGCGGTCGCGCTTGACCATTGCGCCGCCGGCGTCCAGGTGCCGCTGATCGTCGATGTCCGGGCCGACGCCGGCGGCCCTCACGTCGACGTCGCACGCCGGGCCGG
>DASUMQ010000306.1:0-20570 GCA_036277615.1 Steroidobacteraceae bacterium | reverse complement strand
CGAGAACACCGCGACGCGCGGGCGACGTCTCACCTCGATCTCGCGGACGCCGATGGACGCGAGCACGCCGAGCCGCGCCGGTGTGAGGGTCGTGCCGGCGCCGAGCGCGACGTCGCCGCGGCGAATGTCCTCGCCGACGGGGCGCACGTTCTGGCCGACGCGATGACCGGGCTCGATCACGGCCTTGCCTGCGACGATCCGGACGTGCTCCTGCATGACGACGGTGTCGGTCGCCTCGGGTACGGTCGCGCCGGTCATGATCCGGACGCACTGGCCGCGGCCCGTGCGCCCTTCGAACGGCCGCCCGGCCCAGGACGTACCGACGATGTCGAAGCTTGCCGTGCCGGAGGCAGGCAGGTCGGCGCCCATCAGTGCGTAACCGTCCATCGCGGAATTGCGATGCGACGGCACGTCCACCGTCGAACGCACGTCGGCGGCGAGCACGCGACCGAGCGCCGAGCACAGGGACACCGATTCGCGGCCTTCCACCGGTACGATGCCGGCCACGATGCGCTCGCGCGCCTCGGCGAGGTGCAACGCCTTGTGCCCGTGCGCAGGCACGTCACACGGGTCGACACCCGCCGGCAGCGGGTCGTGGTTCCTGGTCGTCGTGTTCGTCGCCATCGTTACGTACGTCTTTGAAGCGGCAATGCTACTCAGCCGGGTCGTCGCGTGGAAAGCAGGCGCGCCTCGATCCGTTCGCGCTCGTCGGGATCGTTCACGTTGACGAACGTGTCCGGCCGGTCGGTGAAGGCGATCTCGACGGCGCGCACGCGTGCGAACCACGCGTCGATCTTGCGCCCGCCCTCGGTCAGGTACGTCGCGAGCGACGGCGCGAGACCGGCGCGCAACAGCAGGAACACCGGGTGCTGTCGCTCGCCGTCCGAGGCCACGGCCAGGTCCGCGTCCTGGGCGAGGCAGCCGGCGTGCAGGCGGGACGCGAGGTCCGAAGCGAGCAGTGGCGCGTCGCAGGGGACCGTCAGCAGGAATTCACCCTCGAGGCGTTGCAGCGCGGTCAGCACGCCGGCGAGCGGACCGAGGTAGCCGGCGATCGAGTCCTCGAGCACCGGGTGACCGTACGCGCGGTAGCGCTCCTGGTTGCGGTTCGCGTTGATCCAGACCGACCGCACCTGCGGCCGCAGCGCGTCGAGCACGTGCTCGACCATCGGGCGCCCGGCGAGCGGCACGAGCCCCTTGTCGACGCCGCCCATGCGCCGACCGAGGCCGCCGGCCAGCACCAGACCGGTGATGTCGGCCGGCCGGTCGGCTCGAGGATCGATCGCTGCAGGCATGCGGCATTCTCGCCCGCGTCGTGGACGTTGTCGCCGAAAAACCTCCTCGGGACACCGCTGGCGACCTTTGACCCACGACAAATTGACGCGCTGATGATGCGTATTGCGTCATTCTGTCGCACCGCTTAGGCTCGACCGATGCTCGCAGGTCGCTCGTTGTTGTTCGTGGGTCGCTCGTCGCGGGGCAACGACCCCCTGCGCCGGTCACTGCACCACCATCACGCCGTCGCGGAATTTGCCGAAACGTGCGCCGACGCGGAGCGCCTGCTGCCGCGGTGTCACTTCGATTGCGTCGTGGTCGACGTCGATTCGGCGACGGACCCGGCGCTCGCGTGGATCGAAGGCCTGCGTCGTGAAGCCGACACGCCCGGCGTCTACGTCGTGGCGCGCGACGACGCTGCGATCGCGGCCGCCTGTCGGCGCGCCGGGGTCGCCACCGTGCTGCGCCCCCCGCTCGAGGCCAAGGCGCTGCTCGGGTTGCTGACCGTGATTCCGACGGCAACGCAAGGGCCGGGTGCTGCACCCGCCCGCCGCCAGTCCGCACCCGTGGCGACGGCGCGCACGCACCTGATCGGCGACAGCCCGCCGATGTGCCGCGTGCGCTCGATCGTCGAACGCGTGGCGCCGACGTCGGCGACGGTGTTGATCGAGGGCGAAACAGGCACGGGCAAGGAACTCGTCGCTCGACTCGTGCACGAGCGCAGCGGCCGGCGCGGACCGTTCGTCCCGGTCAATTGCGGCGCCATACCGGCGGAACTCATGGAGACCGAATTGTTCGGTCACGCCCGCGGTGCCTTCACCGGCGCGCACCAGCAACGCGAGGGCCTGTTCGTCGCCGCCCGCGGCGGCACGCTGTTCCTCGACGAGATCAGCGAAATGCGCGGCGACCTGCAGGTCAAGCTGCTGCGCGCGCTCGAGGAGGGACGCATCCGGCCCGTCGGCGCCGACCGCGAACTGCCGATCGACGTGCGCATCGTGGCGTCGACGCAGCCGGGTCTGCTCGAACGCGTGCGGCAGCGACTGTTCCGCGAGGACCTGTATTACCGGCTCAACGTCGTGCACATCCTGCTGCCGAGCCTGCGGGACCGGCCCGAGGACGTGGCGCCGCTCGTCGAGCATTTCATGCAGCACGTGGCGGACGAGTTCGGTGTCGCGCCCGGCCTGCTCGATGCCAGGCAGGTTGCCCGGCTGCGGACGCGCGCCTGGCCCGGCAACGTTCGCGAGTTGCGCAATTTCGTCGAGCGAACCGCGGTCATGGGTGAACCGCCCGGCGATGACGCGATCGCGGACGCGCTACCCGGCGGCGACGCGTCGACGGGTCACTACCCGGGCGACTGGACGCTCGAGCAGGTCAAGCAGGCGCACATCGTGCGCGTGCTGGCCGATAACCGTGGCAATCGCTCGGCGGCCGCACGGCAGCTCGGCGTGTCGCGCCGCACGCTCGAACGCAGGCTGGGACCGTGTGCCGAGACGGTCGCCGACGATTGACGGCTCGCGCACGTACGCAGCACTGGAGAGTCACCATGCCGGAACAGTCGTTCGACAACGAAAAGTTCACGAACGAGATCCGCAAGTTCCTGAAGAAGGTCGGCATCACGTCGCAGATCGACATCGAAAACGCGGTGCGTGCGGCCCAGGCCGAGGGCAAGCTCGACCCGTCGAAGCCGCTGCGGGCCGTGATGGTGCTCGAGGTGCCGGAACTCGGGCTTCGACGCACGATCGAGCACGTGCTCGCGATGGAGTGATCCGGCCGATCACGCCGCCCAGACGACGTTGCCGAGGTCCGTGAACTCGTAACCGCCGAAGACCTGCGCCAGGCGCTGGCACTCGCCGCTGCGCAGCGTGTCGAGCAACGTGCGGAACAGCGTGCGGAAGTAGATGCCACGCGGCATCGCCAGGTCCAGTGCTTCCCACCCGAGCGACAGGAAATCGAGGCCGAATTCGCCGGCCGCCGCACGCACGCCCGGGGCGACGTCAGCCTGGCCCGTTGCGATGGCCGACGCTGCATCGCGTTCGCTGTACGCGCGCGCGGTCGTGCGACGGTTGGCCGGGTCGAGCCGGTGCTCGGCAACGATCTCGCGCAGGAAACGCTGCGATCCGGCGCCTTCCTGTCGCGCCACCCAGCGGACCTCCGGCGAGAACAGCCGCTGCACTTCCCGATCTTCCTGGTGCAGTCCCGGCGCAAGCAGCAGGCCCTGCTCGCGGCGGCACAGCCGCACCAGGATCCAGTCCTTGAACTGGACGTGCTGACGCAGCAGCGCGGGGTGCCGCTGCAGGCTTTCGGCCTCCGGGCCCCAGTGGATCGCGCAGGCGTCGGCGCGTCGCCGGGCGAGAACCGCGAGGCCCAGCTGCGTGCCGACGGCGGCGTAGCTCACGAGGGCGCGGCCCTGCAGCTCGGCTGCCATGAGCGTCACCGCCCGATGCAGCAGCGGGTCGTCGCTGCCGGCGATCACCAACCGATCGGTCAGCACGCCGCCGTGGCTCGACTCGAGCAGCCACTGGTCGACGAGGTCCCGGGGGAACAGCCATTTGCCCGTGAGACGCGTGGCCGGGATCCGGTTCTCGTTGACGAGCGCGTAGACCTTCTTCTCGTTGATCTGCAGGTACTGCGCCACCTGGCGTACGTTCATGAAACGCGGCGCGTCAGGTGTCTGCGTGCCGCCGGACACGAGGGCTGCGCTGTCGGCGTCGTCCTGATCGTTCATCTGCGTTGCTCGTCCGCGCCGTGCTCGCGGCGCACCTCCTCGGTGTTGCAAGATTCATTCCTGTTCGGCCCGCTTGTGCGCAGAAGCCACGGTTGCGCGCACGCGGTCGCGCTGAGGCAGAATGGCTTCACGGCCGTTCTTGGCCCGCACGCAGGAGAGCACATCGTGACGGCTGGACCGAGGGTCAGCCTGCCGGTCGCGGTCGTGATGGCGCGCCGGATGGTGGAGCGCGGACGCTGGCGCGTGCCGAGCTGGCGTGTCGCCGGTGTCGTCGCGGGTTCCGTCGTGGCCGATCCGTCGGCACGCGGCACGCCGATCCACGGTGGCGACGGTGAAGAACAGTTCCTCTGGGGCGGCCTGCGTCTCGAACTGTACCGGGACGCTGCCCACAGTTACTGGGCGAACCTGACCGGCACGCAGCCGTCGCTGTTCGTGCTGTGCAGTGAAGACCGTGACGGCGCGCTGGTTCCCCAGATGGTGACCGCGGACCAGGACGAAGCGAGCTCGGGCGTCGAAGTCGACGATCGCGTGTATTCCGCACCCATCCCACCCGAGGTGTATCAGTACCTCGAGGCGTTCGTCGTGGAGCACCACGTGCCGGAAGAGAAGCACAAGCGCAAGCGTGCGGACTGGTCGGCGCAGGACGAGTCATGAGCGCACAGGAGCCGCGTGACCGCGACGCCGGGCCGGGCGCCGACGAGACGTTCCTGTCGCGCTGGGCGCGGCGCAAGGCGCAGGCGCGCGCCGAGCCCACAGCACCGGCCGCGGACACGCCGCCACTCGCCGAGCCGGTCCCGCCGCTACCCGGCCCCGCCGGGGCGGAGCCTGCGACGCCGGCGATCGAGTTGCCGGACCTCGATCAGCTCGGCGAGGATTCCGACTACAGCGCGTTCCTGACGCCCGGCGTCGATGCAGGACTGCGGCAACGGGCCCTGCGCAAGCTGTTTGCGAGCCCGAAGTTCAACGTGTTCGATGGGCTCGACACGTATCGCGACGATTACACCCAATTCCCGGCGCTCGGCTCGATCGTCACGGCCGACATGCGGCACCACGTCGAGAGGTTGGCGCGCAAGGTCGCCGACGCGCTGTTGGACGACACCGCACCGGCGGCGCCCGCTGCGGCTGTCGCCGTGACGGATGCCGCGCCGGTCGAACCCGAGGCGACGCCGGCAGAGCCGGCCGCGCCGGCGCCGGACGAGGAGAACCATGACCGCCCTGCCTGAAACCGGCGGCGACGGGCGCGCCCGGGCGTCGGCCTTGCAGCGTTTGCAGCTGGCCTCCGCCGCGCCGGCGTCCGTGGTCGAGTTCGAGTCCCGCGGCCGCTGCCTGCTGGTCGGTGACGAACCGGACGCGCTCGCGCTCGTGCGTGCGCTTGCCGGCCAGCTCGACTGCTGCGTGCTCGTGCCGGGCGACGGCGCTCCGGACGTCGACAGGATCGACGGCACGTTCGTCGTTCGCGGTGGCCGGCCGCTGGTGCGTGGCGCGCTCGGCGATTTCGAGGTCGCGCTGCTCGGGGCCGGCACGAACCGGAACCTCGGTGCGCTGCTCACGCCGGCCGTCGACCGTTTCGACCTCGTCGTCGACCTGCAGGCGACGCCGTTGCTGCGGCAGGCCATGCTGCCGCTCGGCTACTACGCGCCAGGCGGCGACGAGACCGCGCGCGCGGCGCTGCTCGAAGTGCTGCCACAGATGCGCGGCCAGTTCGAGAAGCCGAAGTACTTCAACTACAACCCCGAGATCTGCGCGCACGGTCGCAGCGGCAAGCGCGGCTGCACCCGGTGCATCGACGTGTGCCCGGCCGAGGCGATCGTTTCGATCGGCGAAACCGTGGCCGTGAATCCCTACCTGTGCCAGGGCGGCGGGGGCTGCGCCACGGTCTGCCCGAGCGGGGCGATGACCTATGCGTATCCGCGGCCCGGCGACCTGCTCACGGGCCTGCGCCAGCTGCTGCGCGACTATCGCGAGGACGGCGGCGCGACGCCGAGCGTACTGTTTCACGACGAGATTTCCGGTGAGGTACTCGCGCAAGGGCTCGCCGGCGCGATGCCCGAGCACGTGCTGCCCGTGACGCTCGAGGAAGTCGGGTCGGTCGGCATGGACGTGTGGCTCGGCTGCCTGGCGTACGGCGCCGAGGCCGTCGTGGTGCTCACCTGCGATCGCACGCCGCCCCAGCTGGTCGATGCGTTGCAGGAACAGCTGGCGACCGCGCGAGCCATTCTCGGTGGCATGGGGTATCGGGAAGACCGGCTGCGAATCGCGAACGGCGACCAGCCGGCGGCGACGATGCAGGCACTGTCGACGCTGCCCACGGGTGAGGCCCGACAGCCGGCGACCTTTGCGACGCCGGGCGGGGACAAGCGCGGCTCGCTGCGGCTCGCGCTGCTGCACCTGCAGGCCCACGCACCCGCCTCCAAGCGCATCACGCTGCTCGACCGCAGCGCCCCGTTCGGCGACGTCCGCGTCGACCCGAACGCCTGCACGCTCTGCATGAGCTGCGTGTCGTCTTGCCCCACGCACGCGCTGCAGGACGGTCGCGGCCTGCCGCAGCTCAACTTCCGCGAGTGGAATTGCGTGCAGTGCGGGCTCTGCGAACGAACCTGTCCCGAGGACGCGATCACGTTGCAGGCGCGGTTCGTGCACGACGCCGAGGCCCGCGAGCGCCCGCGTACCCTGCACGAAGAGCAGCCGGTGTGCTGCGTCGCCTGCGGCAAGCCGTTCGCGACCCGCAAGATGCTCGACAAGCTCACGCGCAAGCTCGAGGGCCACTGGATGTTCCAGACGCCCGAAGCGCGCCGCCGGCTCGAGATGTGCGAGGACTGCCGGGTGCGCGACATGTTCACGGCCGAAGCTCGCCGCTCACGTTGACGCTGGCCCATTTTGACCAGGCTCCGACAAAATGTCGCACATTGGGCCGCATTCGGGTGTTTTGCTCGGATCGAACGGGATGGCGATAGGAAATTGTGGGACGAAATGGTTGGCCCGGAACTTGCCTTGGATTGTATGGTTCAGGAGCTTGTGACTCATCGATGCCCTTCCCTTCGACCGCGCCCTGCGACTTCCGCGAGATGCCCGTGACGGCTCTCGTCGACGAAGACCGCGCTCGCGGCCAGGTCTACACGTTGCTCGGTCACCTGCTGGCAGGCCCGCCCGATGCGGCCCTGCTCGAGTCCCTCCGCGGCGCCGCGCCGGAACCGGGTGACACGAGCCTGCTGGCGGCGTCCTGGGAAATGCTCGCCGTCGCCGCGACGCGTGCGGAGCCGAGCGAGCTTCGACCCGAATACGAAGCTCTCTTCATCGGGCTCGGTCGCGGTGAAGTCGTCCCGTACGGCTCCTGGTACCTGACCGGGTTCCTGATGGAACAGCCGCTGGCGCAGTTGCGCAGCGACCTTCGCGCGCTCGGCATCGAGCGCCAGCCGGGCGTCGTCGAACCCGAGGACCACGCGGCCGCGCTCTGCGACACGATGGCGCTGCTGATCCTGGGCGACGAGCCCGTGCCGCTCGAGGAGCAGCAGGCCTTCTTCGCGCGCCACCTCGAACCGTGGATGACGAAGTTTTTCCGCGACCTGCAGCAAGCCGAGTCGGCGCGCTTCTACCGCGCCGTCGGTCAACTCGGCGAGCAATTCATCGGCGTCGAGTCGGAGGCGTTCGGGGTGAGCATCCCGGCGGCCGGCACGACGTCATCCAACTGAGGACACACGAGCATGAAGCGCGATCCAGGCGAGACCCGAACCCAGCGCCGCAAGTTCCTGCGCGACCTCGCGGCGGCCGGTGGCCTCGCGGCGGTGGCGAGTTCCGCGGGCCCGGCCGTGGCGTCACCGGCTGCGAAGCCGGCGTCGACGACGAAACGCCCCACGGGCTACCGCGTGACGGAACACGTTTCGAAGTATTACGACAAGGCGCGTATCTGACGCGTCCCGCAGCGTCCGGCGGCGGACGCTTTTCCAGATTGCAACGGGGAGACTCGGCGATGAAGCTGGTCAAGAAACAGGCCCAACCCTCCGGCGCGAACGCGCAGAACAGCGGCGGAGCTCTGCTCGGCCGGACCGTCGATCGACGCACTTTCCTGCGGGGCACCGGCATCGCGGCCGGCGGCGCCGCCGTGGCGACGACGCTGTCGATGCGCATGATGCGTCGCGCGGACGCGGCGTCGGGTGAGGCCAAAGAGGGCGACGTGGCCCTCAAGCGCTCGGTGTGCACGCATTGTTCCGTCGGCTGCGGCGTCATCGCCGAAGTGCAGAACGGCGTGTGGACGGGGCAGGAACCGGACTTCGACTCGCCGCTCAACCTCGGCGCGCATTGCGCCAAGGGTGCATCGGTGCGCGAGCACGGGCACGGCGACAAGCGGCTCAAGTACCCGATGAAGAAGGTCGACGGGAAGTGGACGCGCATTTCGTGGGACCAGGCGATCGACGAGATCGGCGCGAAGGTCCTCGCGATCCGCGAGAAGGACGGCCCCGACTCCGTGTACTGGCTCGGCTCGGCGAAGTTCTCGAACGAGCAGTCCTACCTGTTCCGCAAGTTCGCGGCGCTCTGGGGCTCGAACAACGTCGACCATCAAGCGCGCATCTGCCACTCCACCACCGTGGCCGGTGTCGCGAACACCTGGGGCTACGGCGCGATGACGAACTCCTACAACGACATGCACCTGTGCAAGTCGATGTTCTTCATCGGCAGCAACGCCGCCGAGGCGCACCCGGTCGCGATGCAGCACATCCTGCGTGGCAAGGAAAACGGCGGCAAGCTGATCGTCGTCGACCCGCGCTTCACGCGCACGGCCGCGCACGCCGACCAGTACATCCGCCTGCGTTCCGGCACCGACGTCCCGCTGATCTGGGGCGTGCTCTATCACATCTTCGAGAACGGCTGGGAAGACAAGGAGTTCATCGCGCAGCGCGTGTTCGGCATGGACCAGGTCCGTGCCGAAGTCGCGAAGTGGACGCCCGAGGTCGTGCAGGACGTGACGGGCGTGCCGCCCGAGGAGGTCAAGCGCGCGGCGCAGACGATGGCGGAGAACCGTCCCGGCACGATCGTCTGGTGCATGGGTGGCACGCAGCACACGATCGGCAACAACAACACGCGCGCCTACTGCGTGCTGCAGCTCGCGCTCGGCAACGTCGGCGTGGCCGGCGGCGGCGCCAACATCTTCCGCGGTCACGACAACGTGCAGGGCGCGACCGATTTCGGCGTGCTCGCCGACTCGCTGCCGGGTTACTACGGCCTGGCCGAGGGCGCCTGGAAGCACTGGGCCAACGTCTGGCAGGTCGACTACGAGTGGCTCAAGGGACGGTTCGACCCGGCGAGCTACGAGGAAGGCAAGGAGCAGACGCCCTCGATGTTCCTGCGCGGCATCACGGTCTCGCGCTGGATCGACGGCGTGCTCGAGCCGGCCGAGAACATGGCGCAGAAGGCGCCGATCAAGGCCATGTTCATGTGGGGCCACGCGCCCAACAGCCAGACGCGCGGCTACGAGATGAAGAAGGCCATGGAGGCGCTGGAACTCCAGGTCATCGTCGACCCGTACCCCACGCACTCCGCGGTGATGTCGGACCGCAAGAACGACACGTACCTGCTGCCGGCCGCGACGCAGTTCGAGACCTACGGCACCGTGACGGCGTCGAACCGCTCGATCCAGTGGCGCGAGAAGATCATCGAGCCGCTGTTCGAGTCGCTGCCCGACCACACGATCATGTACAAGTTCGCGAAGAAGTTCGGCTTCGCGGAGCAGCTCACCAAGAACATCAAGGTGAACGGCGAGGAGCCGCTGATCGAGGACATCGTGCGCGAATACAACCGCGGCATGTGGACGATCGGCTACACGGGCCAGAGCCCGGAGCGCCTCAAGCTGCAACTCGAGAACAAGCACACATTCCACCCGACCACGCTCAAGGCCGAGGGCGGTCCGTGCGCCGGCGAGTATTACGGCCTGCCGTGGCCGTGCTGGGGCACCCCCGAGATGAAGCACCCGGGCTCGCCGAACCTCTACGACACCAAAGTCACCGTGGCCGAGGGCGGGCTGCCATTCCGTGCCAACTTCGGCGTCGAGTACGAGGGCAAGAACCTGTTGTCTGAGGGCTCGTGGACCAAGGGCTCGGAGATCGAGGACGGGTATCCCGAGTTCACGGCCGACCTGCTCAAGCAGCTCGGCTGGTGGGGTGACCTGACGGCCGAGGAACAGAAGGCAGCGGAAGGCAAGAACTGGAAGACCGACCTGTCGGGTGGCATCCAGCGCGTCGCGATCAAGCACGGTTGCGCGCCGTTCGGCAACGGCAAGGCGCGCTGCGTGGTCTGGAACTTCCCGGACCCGGTGCCGATCCACCGCGAGCCGCTGTACACGACTCGTCACGACCTCGTCGCCAAGTATCCGACCTACGAGGACCGCAAGCGCTTCTGGCGCCTGCCGACCCGCTACGGCTCGATCCAGGCCAAGGACCATTCGAAGGAATATCCGCTGATCCACACGAGCGGGCGTCTCGTCGAGTACGAGGGTGGTGGCGAGGAAACCCGCTCGAACATCTGGCTCGCCGAGCTGCAGCAGGACATGTTCGCGGAGATCAATCCCGCGGACGCGAACGACCTCGGCATCAAGGATGGTCAGTGGGTCTGGCTCGAGGGCCCCGAGGGCGGCAGGATCAAGGTCAAGGCGATGCTGACGCGGCGCGTGGCCAAGGGCGTCGTGTTCTCGCCGTACCATTTCGGCGGATGGTTCGAAGGCAAGGACCTCGTCGCCAACTACCCCGAAGGCACCGCACCGTGGGTGCGCGGCGATCCCGCCAACAACGCGTTCACCTATGGCTACGACTCGGTGACCGCGATGCAGGAAACCAAGTGCTCGCTCTGCAAGCTCACGCCCGCGTAGGAGAACATCGATCATGGCTCGAATGAAATTTCTGTGCGATTCCGAGCGCTGCATCGAATGCAACGGCTGCGTGACCGCGTGCAAGAACGAGCACGAAGTGCCGTGGGGCGTGAACCGGCGTCGCGTGGTCACGCTCGAGGACGGCGTGCCCGGTGAGCGCTCGATCTCGGTCGCGTGCATGCACTGCACCGACGCGCCGTGCGCGGCCGTCTGCCCGGTCGACTGCTTCTACACGACCGGCGACGGCATCGTCCTGCACGACAAGGACCTCTGCATCGGCTGCGGCTACTGCTTCTACGCGTGCCCGTTCGGCGCGCCGCAGTACCCGCAGAAGGAAGCGTTCGGCGTACGCGGCAAGATGGACAAGTGCACGTTCTGCGCCGGCGGACCCGAGGGCAAGGACAACTCGGACGAGGAGCGGCAGAAGTACGGCAAGAACCGCATCGCCGAGGGCAAGTTGCCACTGTGCGCCGAGATGTGCGCCACGAAGGCCCTGATCGCCGGCGACGGCGACATGGTCGCGGACATCTACCGCGAGCGCGTCATGAAGCGCAGCGGCCGTCCGCAGTCGTGGGGCTGGCTCGCGGCGTACCAGGAGGACGTGTGACCGCGCGGCCGGGCCTGCGGGCGGCGATGCTCGTCGGGTTCTCGGTGCTGCTGGTGGCGTGCGGGAGTTCGCGGAGCGTGTCGAGTTACGAGCCCGGCGTCTACAAGGGCGCCGACGACCCGTTGCTCGACCTGCAGGCGACCCCGGAGCATCAGCAGCGGTTGCGGGAGCGGTTCACCATGGGACAGGCGCAACGCTGAGGCGGGAGCGTCCGTCCGGGAGACGATTCGATGACTGATTCAGCAAGCGGGACCGATCGCCGGGCGAAGCACCTGCGCGCCATGCTCTGGAGCATCGTGCTCATCGCGGCGGGCGCTATGGTGCTGCCGCTCACGGCGTACGTCTGGACGGCGACGGTGCAGGCACAGGACGCGTCGCAGCAAGCGGCGGACACCGACGCCAAGGCCGACGACGATGCGGCGGCCAAGAATCCGCGGTCCCGGTACTGGCGGGAAGTGCGCGACTCCGACCCCGGGTACACCGCGGTCCGGGGCCAGGAGACCAACGTTCTGATCCAGAGCGGCGGACAGGACTGGCGGGAGCTTCGCAACGGCCCCGTCAAATGGATCGGGGCGATCATGGTGCTCGGGGTGCTGGCGGCGTTGCTCGCCTATCAGCTGATCAAGGGTGGTTCGAAGCTCGAGCACCGCACGGGTCGCCTGATTCCGCGCTGGAGCGTGTCCGATCGAGTGCTGCACTGGTACGTCGCCGTGACGTTCATCGTGCTGGCGATCACCGGCCTGAGCCTGCTCTGGGGCCGGCACGTGCTGATCCCCGTGTTCGGCAAGCCCGGCTTCGCCGCGTGGGCCAACATCGCCAAGCCGATCCACGACTACCTCGCGCTCGCGTTCGTCGCCGGACTCGTCGTGATGATCGTGAAGTTCTTCAAGCACAGCATTCCGGCGAAGTACGACGTGGTCTGGCTCAAGCAGGTCGGCGGCTACCTGGACGGCAGTCATCCTCCGGCCGGGTTCGTGAACGCGGGCGAGAAGATGTTCTATTGGACGCTGGTGATCGCCGGCACCGGTATGGTGATCTCCGGCTTCTGGCTGCTGTTCCCGAACCTGGGCTTCGAGCGCGAAGCGATGCAGACGGCCAACATCGTGCACGGCATCACGGCGCTGATCCTCGTCGCCTTCGTCGTCCTGCACATCTACCTGGGCACGCTCGGCAGCGAGGGCGCCTTCGAGGGCATGAGGACCGGCTACGTGGACGAAGGCTGGGCGCGCCAGCACCACAGCGTCTGGCTCGAGGAACTGCAGCACGGTGAGCCGGTCAGGCCGTCCGCGCCGCCGCACGGGTCGGTGACGGCGCAGACCTGACCAGACCGGAAACACGGCAGATTCGAGGGGCGCTTCGGCGCCCCTCTTCGTTTCGGCACGCCTGTGGAACCGGCGAGTTCGGACCTCCACGTCATGCCGGCGGCAGTCTGTCGTCGCCCAGTTCGGCGTGGATCAGGCTGTGCTCACGGGTGTCCTTGAGCCTGAGGGTCGCGAGGAAGCCTACCGCCATCATGGCGGCGACGATCCAGAAGTACGCCGACTCGTGGCCGACCTTCTTGAGATACAGCGCCGCGGTCTCGGCATTGCCGCCGAAGATCGCCTGCGCAATCGCGTACGGTACGGCGACGCCGATCGCCCGCACGTGTGCGGGGTACAGCTCGGCCTTGAAGATCGCGCTGAGCCCGGAATACCCCGACAGCAGCACCAGCGGCACCAGCGCGAGCACGAAGGCGGTCGTCGGGTCCGTGGCGGTCGAGAGTGCACCGAGGACGGGCACGCTGACCAGCGCGAGCGTGCCGAACGACGCGAGCAACGTACGCCGGTGTCCCACGCGATCGGCCACCCAGCCGGCGAGCGGCGGCAGCAGCATGAACACGGCCAGCAGCACCGTCATGAGCTGGGACACGACCGGCTTGTCGAACCCTGCGCTGTTCACGAGCAGCTTCTGCATGTAGGCGGTGTACGTGTAGAAGCCGAGGCCGCCGGCGGCCGTCAAGGCCATCACGGTCAAGGTCTCCTTCGGGTACTGCGCGAACAACGCCCACGCGCGACCGCGCTCGTGCGCCGGCCCGGACGCCGTCGTGAACGAATGCGTCTCGTGGATGCCGCGGCGGATCCACCAGACGACGATGGCCAGCGCGGCGCCGACCGCGAACGGGATGCGCCATCCCCAGTCGTAGAGTTGCTGCTCGGTGAGCACCCGCTGCAGGATCACCTGCAGCAGCAGCGCGGCCAGCTGGCCTCCCACCAGCGTGACGTAGAGGAACCCCGACCAGAGCCCGCGCCGGTGACGCTCGGCCATTTCGCTCAAGTACGTTGCCGACGCGCCGTACTCGCCGCCGACCGACAACCCCTGCACCAGTCGCGCGACGAGCAGCAAGGCGGGCGACCAGAGTCCCAGGCCCGTCGGAATCACGGCGATCATCAGCGACCCGCCGCACATCAATGCCACGGACAGCGTCAACGCGGCCCTGCGGCCCGCGCGGTCGGCATAGGCCCCGAACAGCCACGCGCCGACGGGACGGGCGATGAAACCGACGGCAAAGATCGCCGCGGCATTGAGCAGCTGCGCGGTCTGGTCGCCGGCCGGAAAAAAGGCCCGCGAGAAATAGAGTGCGAACGCCGAGTACGCGAACCAGTCGAACCACTCGACGAAGTTTCCGGCCGACCCGCCGAGGATGTTCTTGAGCCGCTGCGCCGGGGTCATCGATCGAGAACGGTCGACGACGCCATCGGTGGCGCTACTGCCCGCATCAACGGCTCCCGCCGCTGCCCATCCCGATCGTGCCGACGCCCGCGACGCGCGCGAAATCGGCTTCGGCGCTCGCGACGCTCGTCGCGCAGAACCCCAGGTCGCGCAGCAATCCGTCGGTCAGGCGATACACCCACGCGTGCACCGTGAGGCTGCGGCCACCCTGCCAGGCCTGCTGCACGATGGTCGTACGACAGACTCGCCGCGCCTGGAACAGCACGTTGAGCTCGCAGAGCCGGTCGATCCGCCGCTCTTCGTCGGGCAATTGCAGCAGCGATTCCCGGTAGAGGTGCGCAACGTCGCGGATCGGCTGCAGCCAGTTGTCGACCAGGCCGAGCACCTGTTCCTGCCACGCCGCGGTCACGCCGCCGCAACCGTAGTGGCCGACGACCATGACGTGCTCGACCTTGAGCACGTCGATCGCGTACTGCAACACCGAGAGGCAGCTGAAGTCGTTGTGCAGCACGAGGTTGGCGACGTTGCGATGCACGAACAGCTCGCCGGGGGCGAGCCCGACGATCTCGTTCGCCGGCACGCGACTGTCCGAACAGCCGATCCAGAGGTAGCGCGGCGCCTGCTGTGCGGCGAGCTCGCCGAAGAACCCCGGGTGCCGCGCTTCGACGTTTGCGGCCCAGCGGCGGTTGTTGGCGAAGAGCTCCGGAAGCTTGTGCACGGGGACGCTCGCTGAGGGTTTCGGGGAGTCTACCAAGCGTCCCCTGCTGGCTGCGCGCCGCAGGCGCCCCGGCCTCGGGCCCGGGACCGGACCCGCGAGGGCGGCCGGACGCGACAGGCGGCGCGCATACCGTCATGATTGAAGGTGTATCCGCCGCGGCCCCCGCCCCGGGGCCGTCCGTGGCGGCCGCTTCGAAATCAGCGAGGAGTGAAGCCAGCGCATGCCGAGCAAGGTTCCCGAAGGCGCGAGTCGCGGCTGGATCGTCCCGATCGGCGGCGCCGAGAACAAGGAGAACGACCAGCACATCCTCGAGCGATTCGTCACGGTGTCCGGCGGCCGCGACGCGGACCTGGTCGTGATCCCGACCGCCAGCAAGCTGCGTGAAACGGGGCCGCGGTACGAGAAGCTGTTCCGGGAGCTCGGTGCCGCGCGCGTCACCTCGATGGACTTCGATACGCGCCGGGATTGCCAGGAGCCGAGCCGGCTCGAGCGCATCGAGCAGGCGACGGGCATCTTTTTCACGGGCGGCAATCAGTTGCGGCTCACGACGCTGCTCGGCGGCACCCCGGTGGCGAAACTCGTGCGCGCCCGCAACGCCCAGGGCGTCACGGTCGGCGGGACGAGCGCGGGAGCGAGCATCCTGAGCGAGCACATGATCGCGTTCGGCGACGAGGGCTCGTCGGTCGTCTCGGGCAGCGTGCGACTCGCGCCCGGCCTCGGCCTCACGAACCGCTTCATCATCGACCAGCATTTCACGCAGCGCGACCGGCTCGGCCGCCTGCTCACGGCGCTCGCGTACAACCCGTTCGCGGTCGGGATCGGCCTGGACGAGGACACCGCGGCGTTCATCGGGCCCGACGAGACGGTCGAGGTCGAGGGCAGCGGCGGCGTCACGGTCGTCGATGCGTCCGACGTGACCTTCTCGTCGATGGACAGCGTCAGCGAGGGTCAGCCGGTCTGCATGCTCGGGCTGCGGCTGCACATCCTCGTCGCGGGCGCGACGTTCAACCTGCACTCGCGCGTCGCCGCGGCGGGGACGCTCGGACACTCGAAAGACTAGAGGAAGCCGGCGATGCGTGTCCTGGATCGTTCCGTCTACGTCGGACCTTCGCTCTACGCCCACTTCCCGGTCATCCGGCTCGAACTCGACCTCGGCGAACTCGAGGCGTGGCCGACCGGCCGGCTCGGTCCTGCGTTCATCGACGGGCTGATCGCCGCGCTGCCGGGCCTGCAGGAGCACGGCTGCTCGTACGGCGAGCCCGGCGGCTTCATCCGGCGCATGCGCGAGGACGAGGGCACCTGGCTGGGACACGTGCTCGAGCACGTGGCGATCGAACTGCAGAACGTCGCGGGCGAACACGTCACGTTCGGCAAGACGCGCAGCGCCGACCGGCCGGGCACCTACACCGTGGTCTACGAGTACGCCCAGCGTGACGAAGGGATCGCGGCCGGCGAACTCGCGCTGAAGCTGCTGGGCTCCCTGCTGCCCGAATCGTTGCGGCCCGTCGACCTGCTGCCCGAAGGCTGGAACTGGGCGGAGGCGCGGGACGAGTTCATCCGTTTCGCGCAACGTCGCGCGCTCGGGCCCTCGACCGCCTCGCTGGTACGCGCCGCCGTGGCGCGTGACATTCCCTGGCTTCGGCTCAACGACCAGTCGCTGGTGCAGCTCGGGCACGGCAAGTTCCAGCAGCGGATCCAGGCCACCGTCACGGGTCGAACCTCGCACATCGCGGTCGATCTCGCGAGCGACAAGGAAGAAACCAACAAGATCCTGGCGACGCTCGGCCTGCCCGTGCCGCGCCAGGAGCTCGTGCAAAGCGACGCGCAGGCCGTGCGCGCCGCGCGACGGATCGGACTGCCGGTGGTGACCAAGCCGTACAACGGCAACCACGGTCGCGGCATTTCGATCCGCCTGACCACCGAGGAAGAGGTGGCGGCCGGCTTTCACGTCGCGCGCGAGCATTCGCGGTCCGTGATCGTCGAGACGTTCCTCGAAGGCGACGACCACCGCCTGCTCGTCGTCAACGGCGAGCTGGTCGCCGCGACGCGCCGGACGCCCGGTCACGTCGTGGGCGACGGCAAGCACGACGTCGCGGAACTGGTCGAGATCGTGAACCAGGACCCGCGCCGCGGCGTCGGGCACGAAAAGGTGCTCACGCGTCTCGAAATCGACGCGCAGGCACTCAAGATGCTCGAGCGTGCCGGCCTGACGCCGGAATCGGTGCCGCCGTCCGGCCACGTCGTCTACCTGCGCTCGACCGCGAACCTGTCGACCGGCGGCACCGCCACCGACGTCACCGACATCATCCACCCCGACAATCGCGACATGGCGGTGCGCGCGGTGCGCGCAGTCGGCCTCGACGTGGGCGGCGTGGACTTCCTGACCAAGGACATCAGCGAGAGCTACCGCGACACCGGCGGAGGCATCTGCGAGGTCAACGCGGCGCCCGGCTTCCGCATGCACGTCGCACCGAGCGAAGGCACCCCGCGCGACGTCGCGGGCCCGGTGATCGACATGCTGTTCCCGCCCGGCATGCCCTCGCGCGTGCCGATCGCCGCCCTCACCGGCACGAATGGCAAGACGACGACCGCGCGCATGCTCGCGCACGTCACCAAGATGGCGGGGTTCACCCCCGGACTCACGACGACCGACGGCGTCTACATCGACGGCCGGCGCACTGTCGCCGGCGACATGACGGGGCCCGTCTCGGCGCGCATGGTGCTGGCCGACCCGCAGATCGACATGGCGATCCTCGAGACGGCGCGGGGAGGCCTGCTGCGCGCCGGCATGGGCGTGCCGGAGGTGAACGTCGGCGCGGTGCTCAACGTGCAGAGCGACCACCTCGGCCTCAAGGGCATCGACACGCTCGAACAACTGGCCGAGGTCAAGCGAGTCGTCGTCGAGGTCGCCAGCGATTGCGCGGTGCTCAACGCGGACGACCCGCTGGTGCTGCGGATGGCAGGGCACACCGAGGCGAAGACCATCTGTTACGTGACGATGAACCCGCAGCACGAGCTCGTGCGCGAGCACATCCGCGCGGGCGGCCGCGCCTGCGCGCTCGAGGCCGGCGTCAACGGGCAGATGATCACGCTGTACGACCGCGGCGGCCACATCCCGCTCGTCTGGACCCACCTGATCCCGGCGACGCTCGAGGGCCGCGCGATGCACAACGTGCAGAACGCGATGTTCGCGGCCGCGATGGCGTTCTCGCTCGGCATCAAGCTCGACGCGATCCGCCAGGGGCTGCGCACGTTCGACTCGACGTTCTTCCAGGCGCCGGGCCGCATGAACGTGTTCAACGAGCACCCGTTCAAGGTGCTGTTCGACTACGGCCACAATGCCCACGCGGTGGCCGCGCTCGCGGACCTCGCCTCGCGCCTCGATTGCACCGGGCGACGCATCGTCGTGCTGGCCGGTCCCGGCGACCGGCGTGACGAGGACCTGCGGGCCATTGCGCAGGCGGTCGCGGGTCGCTTCGACCATTACATCTGCCGTCGCGACGACGACCTGCGCAATCGCGCGCCGGACGAAGTACCGCGCATCCAGTCCGCGGCGCTGCAGGACCTCGGCGTCCCGGCGAGCGCCATCTCGATCATTCCCGACGAGCAGGAAGCCATCGACGCCGGGCTCAACATGGCCCAGCCCGGCGACCTGCTGCTGGTGTTCGCCGATGCGCTGGTTCGATCGTGGAAGCAGATCATCAAGTTCCGCTCCAGCGCTCCCGCATCCGTGGGCGAGGTCGCGCGAGGCGCGGGTGAAGGTGCGCGAAGTGCGGGCGACGCGGCGCGAAGCGTGGGTGACGGGGCAGGCAAGCCCGGGGAGGGCAACGGCATCGGCGGTTTCATCGCTCCCACCGCGCCTGCGTCCGCAGCCGAGTCGCCACGCAGTCCGGTCGAGGGATACGCCGCGCCGGCCCGGGTCGTCGCGTCGCACGTCCCGGCGACGCGTGAACCCGAACCGATCGAGCCGCTGTTTGCCGGCGAGGTCTCGGCACAGCTGAGCGGCGTGATTCGCGACGAGCGCGGCGTGCGCCTCGCGCCGGAGGCCGAAGACTGACGTGCCGGTCGCCCTGCCCTTCGAGGATTCGCGCCGGCTGACCGGCGCGAACCTGTTTTTCGGCCAGCCCGGCGCCGTGCTCGAGGCCGCCGGGGTCGTGCTCGACGACGCAGTACTGGCCGGGTGGCGCGCGCGCGTCGCGCGTGCCAGCGAGCACCTCGGCTGGTCCAGTACACCGGCGGTGGCGGCCCGGCGTCACGCCGGCGGCGCATCGCTCGCGCTCGCCGCGCCGGCCGACCAGTTGTTCACCGCGACCGAAATCAACGAGTGGGCACTGTGCGCGACGGTCCGGCTGCAGGATCCCGTGCGCTGGAGCGGGCTCGAGGCAGCGCTCGTCGTCGAGGCGCTCGAACAGGCGTCCGATCCCAAGCAAGTGATTCCACCGGTGCTCGACGAAGCCGCCGCGTTCGAGCGCTTCGAGCGCCTCGCCGCCGCGGAGCGTCGACCCGACGTCCTCGCGCTGATGGCTGCGGCCGAAGCACACGATCTCCCGCACGTGGTCGACGATCACGACTTGACGCTGGGGGCGGGTGCGGGCAGCCGGACCTGGCCGATCGACGCGCTGCCGTCGACCGCCGGCGTGCCCTGGGGCGACCTGCACGGCATCCCGGTCGCGGCGGTCACCGGCTCGAACGGCAAGACGACGACGGTGCGACTGGTGGCCGCGTGCGCCCGCGAGCACGGCTGGATCGACGGCTTCTGCTGCACCGACGGCGTTTTCGTCGCCAATGCACTCGTCGAACCTGGCGACTACTCGGGCCCCGCCGGGACACGCCGCGTCTTGCGCGACTCGCGAGTGCAGGCCGCGGTGCTCGAGATCGCGCGCGGCGGCATCCTGCGACGCGGCCTCGCGACCAATCGCGCCGACGTGGCCATCGTCACGAATGTCAGCAACGACCACTTCGGCGAGTTTGGCATCGACGATCTCGACGGCCTGGCCGACGCCAAGATGACGGTGGCCCGACTGGTTGCGCGCCGCGGCCTGCTCGTGTTGAACGCGGACGACGCGCTGCTGCGCGCGAAGGCCGCGACGGCGTCGGCACGCTTGGACGCCGTCCCACCCCTCGGCTGGTTTGCGCTCGACTACGACCGCGGAGAACTCGTGGCACACCGGGCGCTCGGTGGCGCGACCTGCGGCGTTCGTGCCGGTCGCCTCATGCTCGGCTCGCGCGAGGCCGAGCACGACCTGGGGCCGGTCGATGATATGCCGCTGACCGTCGGTGGCACGGCCACGTACAACGTCGCCAACCTCGCCGGCGCCGCGCTCACTTCGGCCGCGCTGGGCATCGCGCCCGCGACGATCCGGGCGATCTACGCACGCTTCGCGCGTGACCCGGCGGACAACGCAGGCCGGCTGATGCGGTTCGACGTGGGAGGCGCGAGGTTCGTCGTCGACTACGCGCACAACCCCGACGGGTTGCGCGGCGTGCTGCACGTGGCGCAGCAGCTGCGCGGCCCCGGCGGACGATTGATCATGCTGCTCGGGCACGCGGGCAACCGGCGCGACGAGGACATCGCCGAACTCGCGGCGGTGGCGGCGGCGCACGGCCCGGACCTGGTCGTCGTCAAGGAGGACGAAGGTCACCTGCGCGGCCGGCAACCCGGCGAAGTGCCGGAGATCCTGCG
>DASUMQ010000305.1:0-13321 GCA_036277615.1 Steroidobacteraceae bacterium | reverse complement strand
ACGGCTCGAGGTACGTGTACCCGACGAGCTCGTGCTCGTAGAACCGGCGCATCGACTGCGCCTCCGGCAGCGTGATGCGGCCTTCGCGCACGGCACGCTCGCAATCGCGCGCGAACTGCGGGATCAGCCGCTCGACGTCGTACTGCATGTAGTGCAGCACTTCGGCCGCGGTGTCGCCCTTGACCGTCTCCTCGATCCACCAGCCGCCCTCGTCGTGCAGCTTGATGTGCACGACGTGCGTGTCGCCGAACAGGTTGTGCAGGTCGCCCAGCGTCTCCTGGTACGCGCCCACGAGGAAGACTGCGACGTAGTACGGCTCGCCTTCGCGCAGGTCGTGCAGTTCGAGCGAACGCTTGGCCTCGCGCAGGCTGACGAAGTGGTCGATCTTGCCGTCGGAATCGCAGGTGATGTCGGCGAGCACGGCCGTCCGGTTCGGGCGCTCGTCCAGGCGGTGCACCGGCATGATCGGGAACAGCTGGTCGATGGCCCAGCTGTCCGGCAGCGACTGGAACACCGACAGGTTGCAGAAATAGATGTCGCTCAGGATCGTCTCGAGGTCCTCGAGCTCCTCCGGCACCGCCGGCATGCGACGGCAGAGGTCGCGGATCTTGGCGCAGGTGGCCCAGTACAGGCGCTCGACCAGTCCGCGCTGCTCCAGGCTCAGGTAACCCACGCCGAACATCTGCAGCGCCTGCTCGCGCGCCTGCAGCGCATCGTGGTAGCACTCGACCAGCCGGCGCTCGGTGATCGAGCGATAGGCGTCGAGCAGGTCCCGGACCGGCTGCGGCATGTCCTTCGTGCTGCGGACCTGTTGCTCGTCGGAGTCGCTGACGCGGAAGCGGTCGAGCCGCGAGCTGCCGAGCACGTCGCAGACGAGCACGCTGTGGTGCGCGCAGATCGCGCGGCCCGATTCGCTGACGATCACCGGGTGCTCGATGCCGCGCGCGTTGCAGACGCTGCCGATCCGGTACACGACGTCGCTCGCGTACTCGGCAAGCGAGTAGTTCATCGACGACTCGTAGTTGGTCCGGCTGCCGTCGTAGTCGACGCCGAGGCCGCCGCCGATGTCGATGTACTGCAGGCCCGCGCCCATCTGCTTCAGCTCGGCGTAGACGTGCGCGAGCTCCGTGACCGCGTCCTTGACCCGGCGGATGTCCTGCAGCTGGCTGCCCGGGTGGCAGTGCACGAGCTGCAGGCAATCCTCCATGCCGCGCTCCCTGAGCACGGCGACGAGCTGCAGGATCTCGGTCACGAACAGGCCGAACTTGCTCTTTTCGCCCGAGGACTCGCGCCAGCGCCCGGCGCCTTCGCTCGCGAGCTTGACCCGCACGCCGATGCGCGGGCGAACGTCGTACTTCTGCGCGTGCTTGAGGATCAGGTGCAACTCGTCGAAGTTCTCCACGACCGGGATGATCGTGCGGCCCAGCTTGGCTGCCAGGATCACGGCCTCGATGTAGCTGTCGTCCTTGAAGCCGTTGCAGATGATCATCCGCTCGGACTCGCCCTCGGTGAGGGCCATCACGGCCAGCAGCTCGGGCTTGGAGCCGACCTCGAGACCGAAGCCGAACTCGCGCCCGTAGCCGTAGATCTCCTCGACCACGAGCCGCTGCTGGTTGACCTTGATCGGGAACACGGCGCAGTAGCGGTTGCGATACTCGTTCTCGGCGATCGCGGTCGCGAAGGCGTCGCGGATGCGAGTGAGCCGGTGGCGCAGGATGTCGGAGAAACGGACGACGACCGGCGTGGTGAGGTCGCGCGCGGCGAGGCCGGTGATGACCTCGTGCAGGTCGATCTCGCGCTCGGCGCGCCAGTCCGGTCGCACGACGGCATGGCCCGCGGCGTTGATGCCGAAATAGCCATTGCCCCAGGCGTTGACGCCGTACAGGTCGAGCGAGTCCTCGACGTTCCAGGGGCTGTAGCCCGTCTTGCGGGCCGTTGCTGCCGAGTTTTCCACTGCGTTGTTCGATCCACCCGTGGCCGGCGCGCAGGCCGGAAAAAAGAGGGGCGCACGATAGTAGTGTCTAGTGGTTAGTGTCTAGGGGTTAGTAGGAAGCGCGCGGGCGCGCGCTCACGCGGCCCGCGGCCGACCTCTCCCGGCGGCCGAGTGAGGCGGCGCGCCGCAGGATCTCCGACTGGACACTAGACACTAGTCACTATTCACTCCCTCGCGCCACTGGGCGCGAGGGATCGCGCGACCATTCGCTCCAGCTCCCGGGATAGAGCTTCGCACCGGGCAGGCCGGCGCGCTCGAGCGCCAGCAGCAGGTGGCAGGCCGTGACGCCCGAGCCGCAGTACGCCACGGTGCGTTCGGGCGGCACACTGCCGAGGTCGCGTGCGAATGCGGCCGCCAGTTCGGTCGCCGGCCGCAACGTGCCCTCGGCCCCGACCACCCTCGAGGTCGGGTGGTTCAGGGCGCCCGGGATGTGGCCGGCGACCTTGTCGATCGGCTCGACCTCACCGCGGTAGCGCTCCGGCGCGCGCGCGTCGAGCACGCGCCAGTCGGGACTGCTCGCCGCCGACTGCGTCGCGTCGGCATCGACGGTCGCGGCAGGGTCGTGGCGACCCGCGAAATTCCCGGCGGCGCGCGCTGCGGGGCTCGCAGTCGTCACGGGCAGGCCGAGCGCCGTCCAACGACTGAAGCCCCCATCGAGCACCGCGACGTGCCGGTGCCCGAGCCACTTCGCTGTCATCCACCACAGGCGCGCCGCCCAGAGGCCGCTCGCGTCATCGTAGACCAGCACCAGCGAATCGTCGTTGACACCCCACGCACGCAGACGTGCGGCGAACCCGTCGGGCGCAGGCAACGGGTGTCGACCGCTGGACGGCGTCTCGGGCGCGGCGAGGTCGTGCCCGATGTCGACGTGGATCGCGCCCGGCAAGTGGCCGCGCAGCCAGGCCTCGCGCCCCGCCGCGGGGTTCGCCAGGTCGTAACGACAATCGAACACGCGCAAGCGCGGGTCGATCAGCCGCGTCGCGGCGTGCTCCGCGCTCACGATCGTAGCCCAGGCCATCGTCGCTTCCTCCTCGGTGCCAGTACAATCCCGCGCGAGGCGCGTGGCAAGCGGGACGCACGCGCGCGGAGGATCCCGTTTCATGACGATCGAACTCTACTGGGGCAGCGGCAGCCCCTATTCGTGGCGCGTGCTGCTCGCGCTCGAATACAAGCAACTGCCCTACGAGTCGCACCAGCTGCAGTTCTCGAAGCAGGAGCACAAGTCGCCGCAGATGCTCCGCATGAATCCGCGCGGGCGCGTACCGGTGATCAAGGACGGCGACTTCGTCGTGTTCGAATCGCTCGCGTGCCTGCTGTACCTCGATCGCAAGCACCCCGAGCGCCCGATCTTCGGCACCTCGGCCGAAGAGGCGGCGACGATCATGCGCGTGATCTGCGAATACCAGGCGTACGCCGAGCAGTACATGACCCGGATCGTCTCCGCGGTCTTCCTCGAAACGCTCGACGAGGATGCAGAGGAAGTCACCCGCGCGATGCACCTCGCCGCCGGCGAGGCGCGCACGATCGAAGGTCGCCTGAGCCAGTGCGACTGGCTCGTGGGCGAACTCCCGTCCGCGGCGGACATGATCGTGTTCCCCGGCATCATGTTGCTGCTGCGCGCGATGGAGAAACGCGAAGCGGGCGACCTCCGTTCAAGGTTCCTGCCGATGGCGACGACGTACCCCGCGATCGCCCGGTGGATCAAGCGGATGGAGCAGCTTCCCGGGTACGACCGCACCTACCCGCCGCACTGGCGCGACGGCCCGCCGCGAGGCTGACCCTACACACCTGCGGACGCGAGCCGCCACTGCGCCGATGGCACCCGCGGTGCACGGCGCGGGTGGTCCGACCGCCGCGCAATTCGCGATACACTTACCCGCTCGGTCACGCACTGCTGAACTCGAACAGGACTCCCTAAAGAAAAATCATGGCCAGCTATCCCGTCCACGTCGTCTTCCCCGGTCGCCTCATCATGGTGGGCTTCGGCAGCATAGGCCAGGGCGTCCTGCCGCTGATCCTGCGCCACGTCGGCATCAAGCCGGACCAGATCACGATCGTGACGGCGGACGATGCCGGCGCGCAGGTCGCGCAGGAATACGGCGTGCGCTTCGTGCGGCACACGCTCACGCGCGAGAACTTCAGGAACGTGCTCGATCCGCTGGTCGGGCGTGGCGACTTCCTGCTCAACCTCTCGGTCGACGTGTCCTCGATCGCGCTGGTCAAGCTCTGCTGGGAAAAAGGCGCGCTGTACCTCGACACCTGCATCGAGCCGTGGCCGGGCGGCTACACGGACCCGACGATCTCTCCGTCGCGGCGCACGAACTACGCGCTGCGCGAAGAGGCGCTCTCGCTGCGCGACAACAAGCATCGACCGACCGCCGTCCTCACGCACGGCGCGAACCCCGGCCTGGTCTCGCACTTCGTCAAGCAGGCGCTGATCAACGTCGCCAACGACACGGGCCACAAGTACGAGGAGCCGAACGCGCGCGCCGAGTGGGCGACGCTGGCGCAGCAGCTCGGCGTCAAGGTCATCCACATCGCCGAGCGCGACACGCAGATTGCCGCCGGGCACCCGAAACAGTTCGGAGAGTTCGTCAACACGTGGTCGGTCGACGGCTTCGTGAGCGAGGGCTGCCAGCCGGCGGAGCTCGGCTGGGGCTCGCACGAGAAGAACTGGCCGCGCGACGGCAAGAAGCACGATTTCGGTCGCGGCAGCGCGATCTACCTGATGCAGCCGGGCGCGGCGACGCGCGTGCGCACCTGGACGCCGATGGCCGGGCATTTCCACGGCTTCCTGATCACGCACGGCGAGTCGATTTCCATCTCCGACTACCTGACGGTCAGGAAGGGCGAGCAGGTCGCGTACCGCCCCACGGTCCATTACGCGTATCACCCGAGTGACAACGCGGTGCTGTCGGTGCACGAACTCGCGGGCCGCAACTGGCAGCTGCAGGATCGCAAGCGGATCATGATGGAGGAGATCACGAGCGGCATCGACGAACTTGGCGTGCTGCTCGCGGGTCACAAGCGCAACGCCTACTGGTACGGCTCGCAGCTGTCGATCCAGGAAGCGCGGCAGCTCGCGCCGCACAACAGCGCAACTTCGCTGCAGGTCACGGTCTCCGCGCTGGCGGGCCTGATCTGGGCGATCGAGAACCCGAATGCGGGCGTCGTCGAGCCCGACGAGATCGACTACAAGCGCATCCTCGAGATCTGCCGGCCGTACCTCGGCCTCGTCGTGGGCGAGTACAGCGAGTGGCATCCCCTGGTCGATCGCGGCCGGCTCTTCCCGGAAGACCTCGACGAGACCGATCCCTGGCAGTTCAAGAACGTACGGGTCGTGTGAACAGCGAGCGGCCGGAATCCGGCACTTCTCCCGTGGGCACGGCAGAGGGGGCGCGGAGCGCGGGTGAGGGAGACTGGGCCGAGGGCGGCTGTCTCTGCGGTGCGATCCGGTACCGCGTGCCGATGCCGCCGCTGTGGGTCGCGCATTGCCATTGCTCGATGTGCCGCCGTGCCCAGGGCGCGGGATTCGTCACGTGGTTCGGTGTCCCGGGGGACAAGTTCTCGTTCCAGGGTACCGCCGACCGGCTGCGCATCTACCGCTCGTCCCCCGACGCTCAACGAAGTTTCTGCGGGCGCTGCGGGTCGCCGCTTTTCTTCGAGTCGAAGCACTGGCCCGGCGAACTGCACCTGACGCTCGCGAGCCTCGACCCCGCGGTGGCCGCGACGCTGCAACCACAGATGCACGCGTACTGGAGCAGCCGCGCACCGTGGGTCGTGCTCGGCGACGACCTGCCGCGGAAGGATCCGGCCGATCACGGATAGGAAGTGGATAGCGGATAGCGGATAGTAGGAAGCGGACTCGGTCGGCATCCAACGTCATCGCTCTACTAACCGCCAACCGCTAACCGCTATCCGCTTCCTCGTACTCGATCCCCACCACCACATAACTCTTCAGGCCGCCCGGCACTTCGATCGTGACTTCGTCGTCGACGCGCTTGCCCATCAGTGCGCGCGCGAGCGGCGAATCCATGCTGACGTAGCGGCGCGCGGGATCGAGCTCGTCGGGGCCGACGATTCGCAACGAGGCCTCCTCACCGCGGTCGTCTTCCACGGTGACCCAGGCGCCGAAAAAGACCCGGCTGCGATCGTCCGGCGGCCGGCTGACCACGATCAGGCCCTCGAGGCGCTTGCGCAGGAACCGCACGCGCCGGTCGATTTCACGCAGTTGCCGCTTGCCGTAGATGTACTCGGCGTTTTCGGAGCGATCGCCCTGGGCGGCCGCTTCCTGCACCGCGCGAGTCACCTGCGGGCGCTGGACGCGCCACAGTTCGTCGAGTTCGTTGCGCAGTCGCTGCGCCCCCTCCGGCGTCGAGTACTTCGATCCGGGCACCCACGGTTTTCGGTAACGGCTCATGGTTCCCCAACCCGCCCGGTGCGCGTCGGGATTCTGTGCGCGCCGTCACGGAAAACGCCCGGGCGGGCCATTAGTTTGCGGACCATGAGCATCAAGTTCTACGCCCACTTCCTGGTCGAGCAGCCGCAGCCTCGCGGTCTCGAGGAATTCCGCGGCGTGGTCGAGCTCGACGGACAGCCGCGGCCGGGCCGCGGCACGAAGGAGGCGGAGCGGATCATCGCGCGCAACTTCGGACGGGCGGCGCAGGACGTCAAGGTCCTGCAGTGGGCGCGACTGCACTAGCGGCGCACCCCCTCAGTAGGTTCCCCTGGCGGACTTTTCCCTTCCCTTCGACCAAAGTCCGCTCACTCGCCCCGGGCCTCGTGCCCGGGGTTTTTTTTCGTGAAATCGCGCCTCTATTTTACATATCGCCGGAGATCGCGGCGTTTGTCGCCGTGCGCAGACACTCCCGGGCTCGGCAACGGCTCGCTTCGGCGCACAATCGAACCGTCATATCAGCGAGCACTGCAAGGAGGCCTGCATGCCGACTCCTCGATATCCCCTGAACCGCCCGCACGCGTATGCCGGGATGGGCGCCGCGGCCGCGGCCGCGCTGCTGCTCGCGGCCTGCGGTGGCGGCGGCAGCGATGGCGACTCGTCCAGTGCGGCGCCGACGACCGGCAGTGTCGCCGTGCTGCTCACCGATGCGCCGATCGACCACTTCTGCCAGGTGCGCGCGACCGTCACCGGCATCGACCTGCTGTCCGACGGCGGTGCGACGAACCTCTTCAGCGGCGAGCGCACCATCGACGTGCTCGCCATGCGCAACTTCTCGGATTTCTTCACGGTGGACCCGAGCGTGCCGATCGGCACGTACAGCAAGGTGCGCCTGACGTTGTCCGACCTCGCGCTCGTGGAGTGCGACGCCGCCGGCGTGCCGGAGCCCGACCCGGACTGGGACCGGCCCAGGCTGCCCGGCAACGGCAAGCTCGACCTCAACCCGCGCGGCACGTTCGAAGTGATCGGCGGCGAAATGCTCGTGATCGAGCTCGACCTCGACATGGAGAAGTCGCTGCACGTGCACCAGACCGGCAGCGACAAGTGGCAGTTCCGTCCGGTCATCTTCGTCACGATCCGTCCCGACGACGACCACCTGGTCCGCCTCCATGGCGTCGCGGACGACGTGGGCCCGGGTTCGTTCGAGCTCTGCCCGCTCGAGCCGGTCTCGACGATGGACGGTCACTCGATCACACCCGGCACCGAGTGTGTCGAGGTCTTCACGGACGGCAACAGCGGCATCTTCGACGAGGCGGGGGATCCGGCGGCGTTGTCGACGCTCGCGAACGACGACCTGCTGACCGCCATCGGTTTCCTCCGGCTGCACGACGACGCCGACGGCGACTCACGGCTCGACGACCTGCGGCTCGACGCCGCCGTGCTCGAGTTTGGCGAGCTCGGCACGTACCTCCGCGTTCCGGGCGCCGTGGTCTCGGCGCCCGGCAATAACGACATCTTCGTGTTCGACCCGCTTGCAACCGACCCGATCGACGTCAGGCTGCAGGCCGGCACGCGCATCTTCGCGATCGGCAAGAACGACGAGCTCACGTCGGCAGCATTGCAGCCCGGCACGACCGGTGAAGTGGACGGTGTGTTCAGCGACCCGGCGACCGACGGCGAGCCGCTCAAGTCGTCGCTCGTGGTGCTCGACCAGGACACCACGCCCGCGGCGAGCCTGGTCGCGGCCACCATCTCGAAGATCGATGCCGACGACGATGCGATACCCGAGACGCGACGCTTCGAAGTCGACACGGCGACCGCGACCGCGCAGTGCGTCCGGACCGACGCGGGCACGCGGTATCTCGAGATCGCCGAATCGGCCAACGCCAGCGAGACGTCCGAGATCGCGTTCGCGGACCTGGCCGTCGGCGACGACGTGGACGTCCATGGCGCCAGCATCGAGGGCGGCGCCTGCGTGCTCGCGGCGACCGTGCAGAAGTACGTGGTCGCGCCGTAACGGGCACCGTCCTCGCCGCGGAATGGAAGACGGGGCGGGACGCATCGACGATGGATCGATGCGTCCCGCCCCGGCAAGCGGCGTCTAGACGAGGCCGATGCGCAGCGACTTGATCGCGATGCGCACTTCGAGCAGGAAGCTCAGGAAGGCGCCTACCAGCGCGGTCATCGACACGACGAACAGCACGGCCACGTAGGCCGCGAGATTGATCGGCACGAACGTGCCGCTGAACAGCAACGCGACGACGAGCGCGGTCAGCAGGCCCGAGATCGTCGCGAGCGTGATCGCCGCATTGATGAAACGCGAGCGGCGCGCCATCCACTTGAGCTGCTCGCGCGCGTACTCGGGATCCGGCGCCGTCGCCTCGCGCACGTCGTGTTCGAGCTTGCGTGCACGGTCGACCAGCCGCGCGAGCCGGTTCGTCAGCACGGCGAGGAACGCGGCGATGCCGGACAGCAGGAACACGGGCGCGAGCGCGAGCTGGATCGCGTGCGCGATGTCGACGACTTCGAAGGCGTGCACGATCGCTCCGGGTCCGAGGGCGTCGCAATTCTAAGTCGATTGCCTGGGCGCGTCGCCTCGCGCACGATGCCTCCATGACCGCGCCGACGTTCAAGGACCACTTCTCGCGCCAGGCGGCCGACTACAGCCGTTACCGCCCCGCGTATCCGTCCGCGCTGATCGACTACGTCGCCTCGCTCGCGCCGGATCGCGCGCTCGTGGTCGACTGTGCGACCGGCAACGGCCAGGCGGCCGTCGCGCTCGCGGAGCATTTCGACCAGGTGATCGCGGTGGACGCGAGCGCCGCGCAGTTGGAGCAGGCCCTGCCGCACCCCAAGGTGCGCTACGAGCGCGCGCTGGCGGAAGCCCTGCCGGTGGGCGACGGCACGGTCGCGCTGGTCGCCGTGGCGCAGGCGATCCACTGGTTCGACTTCGACCGCTTCCACGCCGAGTGCCGGCGCGTGCTGCTGCCTGGCGGCGTCGTCGCGGCGTGGACGTACACGGTGTTTCGCGCAGGCGGGAGGATCGACGAGATCGTCGACCGCTTCTACCACGACACGATCGGCCCGTACTGGCCGCCCGAACGCGAGTACGTGCAACAGGGCTATCGCGCGATCCCGTTCCCCTGGGACGAGATCACGCCGCCGTCGTTCCGGCTCCAGACCGAGTGGACGCTCGAACAGGCGATCGGCTATTTCGCGAGCTGGTCCTCCGTGCAGCAGTACCGGCTCCGGCACGACGGACGGGACCCGTTGCCGGACGTCGAACGCGACCTGTCCTCGGCCTGGCCCGTCGGACGCACGGTTCGTCTCGACTGGCCGCTCTACCTGAGGGTGGGCCGGAACGCTCGTCCCTTATAATCCCCGGTTCCGCGGCGGCCCCGACCGTCGCATCCCTACGGAGTCCGACGATGCCCATGCGCTGGTCGCTGCCGCTTGCCATGTCGCTCACGCTGGCCGCGTGCGCGAACGCCCCCGAACGATCCGAGACTGCCCAGGCGCCGACGCCGACGCCGCCGGCGGTGGCCGCCGAGCCGGCCGCCCCGGCCTTGACCTCGGGCATCGACCTCGCGAATTTCGACCGCGAGGTGCGCCCGCAGGACGACTTCTACCGCTTCGTGAACGGCGCGTGGCTCGCGAAGACCGAGATCCCGTCGGACAAGAACAACTACGGCGCGTTCACGATCCTGCAGGACGACGCCGAGAAGAATTTGCGCGTGATCGCCGAGGAGGCGGCCAGGGCGGGCGCCCCCGCAGGCTCGGACACGCAGCTGGTGGGCGACTTCTACACGAGCTTCATGGACGAGGCGAAGGCCGAGAGCCTGGGTCTCGCACCGCTCGCGCCGGAGCTCGAGCGCATCGCGGCGATCCAGGACCGTCGGCAACTGCAGGCGTACCTCGCCGCGGCGCAGCTGCACGACGTGGACAACCTGATCGGCGCCGACATTTTCGCCGACGCGAAGAACCCGGACGTCAACACACTGTGGTTGTCGCAGAACGGCTTCGGGCTGCCCGAGCGCGACTACTATTTCTCGAAGGAGAAGCGCTTCGAGGACATCCGCGCCGCGTACGTCCGGCACATCGACAACGTCTTCAAGCTCGCCGGGCGCCAGGACTCGGCCGCCGTCGCGAAGCGGGTGATGGCGTTCGAGACGAAGCTTGCCGAAGCGTCGTGGCCTGCGGTGAAGCTCCGCGAGGTCGAGAAGCTGTACAACCCGATGAGCGTGGCCGAGGCCGAGCGGGCGACGCCGGGCATCGACTGGTCCGACTGGCTCGCGGGCCTCGGCATCACGGGCGTCGACCAGATCGTGGTCGCGCAGCCCGACTATTTCCAGGCGGTCGGCAAGGCGCTGCAGAAGGAACCGCTCGCCACCTGGCGCGACTACCTCACGCTGCGCGCGATCGACGGCTATTCGCCGTACCTGAGCTCGGCGTTCGTGAACGAGAGCTTCGACTTCTACGGGCGCACGCTGTCGGGCACGCCGCAGCTCAAGCCGCGCTGGAAGCGCGCGCTCGCCGAGCTCGAAGGTTCGACCGGGGACCTGCTCGGCAAGGAGTACGTCAAGCGTCACTTCCCGCCGGAAGCGAAGCAGCGCATGGACGTGCTCGTCGCGAACCTGCTCAAGGCGTTCGACGCAGGCATCGACGAACTCGAGTGGATGGGGCCGGAGACGCGCGAGCAGGCGCGCGACAAGGTGCGCAGCTTTACGGTCAAGATCGGCTACCCGACCAAGTGGAAGGAATACCCGGGCCTCGTCACGCAGCGCGACGACCTCGTCGGCAACGTCGTGCGCGCGCGCGAGGTCAATGCGAAGCGTGAACTGGCCAAGGTCGGCAAGCCGGTCGACAAGACCGAGTGGGGCATGACGCCGCAGACCGTCAACGCCTACTACAACCCGCTCGCCAACGAGATCGTGTTCCCGGCGGCGATCCTGCAGCCGCCGTTCTTCGACATGAAGGCCGACGACGCCGCGAACTACGGCGCCATCGGCGCGGTGATCGGCCACGAGATCAGCCACGGCTTCGACGACCAGGGTCGCAAGTTCGACGGCCGGGGCGTGCTGCGCGACTGGTGGAAGCCGGAAGACAACGAGCGCTTCATGGCGCGTGCGAACTCGCTCGTGAAGCAGTACGACGCGTTCAGTCCGCTGCCGGGCATGAACGTCAACGGCCAACTCACGCTGGGCGAGAACATCGGCGACCTGTCGGGTCTTGCGGTCGCCTACAAGGCCTGGGAGCTGTCGCTCGCCGGCAAGCCGGCGCCGGTCATCGACGGGTTCACCGGCGAGCAGCGGTTCTTCCTCGGCTGGGGCCAGGTCTGGAAACGCAAGTACCGCGACGAGGAACTGGTCAAACGGCTCAAGACCGACCCGCACAGCCCGGCGCAGTACCGCTGCAACGGCATCCTGCGCAACATGCCGGCGTTCGCACGGACGTTCGGGGTGAAGCCGGGCGACCAGATGTACCTGCCGCCGGAGCAGCAGGTCCGAATCTGGTAAGGTCGCGGTCCTTGGCAGGAGTGCGTTTCGGCCAATAAGGAGATCATCCGATGCGTGCATTGCAGGGCCTGTTGCTGGCGGCGGCCGCGCTGCTGTTGTCCGGCTGCGGTTACAACACGATCCAGGTGCAGGACGAGCAGACCAAGTCGGCCTGGTCGGAAGTGCTGAACCAGTACCAGCGCCGGGCGGACCTGATCCCGAACCTGGTCAACACCGTGAAGGGCTTCGCGGCGCAGGAGCAGGCCGTGCTGATCGGGGTGACGGAGGCGCGCGCGAAGGCGACTCAGGTCAGGGTCGACCCCGCGGACCCAGCCTCGCTGCAGCAGTTCCAGGCGGCGCAGGGCGAGCTCTCGAGCGCGCTCGCACGCCTGATGGTCGTCGTCGAGCGCTATCCCGAGCTCAAGTCCGACCAGAACTTCCGTGACCTGCAGGCGCAGCTCGAGGGGACCGAGAACCGCATCACCGTCGCGCGCAACCGCTACATCCAGGCCGTGCAGGACTACAACGTCACGGTGCGCAAGTTCCCGGTCAACCTGACCGCGATGATCTTCGGCTACGACGTGAAGCCGAACTTCACGGTCGAGAACGAGGCCGAGATCTCGCGGCCGCCGACGGTCGAGTTCGGCGCGCCGGCGACGACCGCCCCCACGCCCGCACCGGAGACGGCGCCGGCCACGGAGCCGGCGCCCGTGACCAACTGAGCCTCCGGCGTCGTGCAGCGATGCACGGCGCGGAGCCGCTGCATTGGCATTCCCGTCACTGACCCGAGGCCGCAGCCGACTCGCGCAGCAGTTCCTGTGCGGCGCGTGGCTCTGGCTCGTCGGCAGCCTGGCGCTGGCACAGTCACCGGTCGACGTGCCGCCGCTCACGGCGCCCGTCACCGACCTCACGCGCACGCTGACGCCGGACCAGGCGTCGGCACTCGATGCCAAGTTGCGCGCGTTCGAGCAGACCCAGGGCAGCCAGGTGGCGGTGCTGATCGTGCCGACGACGCGGCCGGAGGAAATCGAGCAGTACGCGATCCGCGTCGTCGAGCAGTGGAAGCTCGGCCGCGGCAAGGTCGACGACGGCGTGCTGCTGCTGGTCGCCTTGAACGATCGGCGGATGCGCATCGAGGTGGGTTACGGCCTCGAAGGTGCGTTGCCCGACGCAACCGCCAACCGGATCATCCAGCAGGACATCACGCCGGCGTTCAAGCGTGGCGACTACTACGGCGGCATCACGGTCGGGGTCGACCGCATCATGCGCGTGATAGAGGGCGAGCCCCTGCCGGCGCCCGAGATCCGCCCGCCGGCGGCCGAGGTGCCGGGCCTGTTCTCGATGCTGCCGCTGCTGTTCATCTTCGCGCTGGTCGGCGGCTCGATCCTGCGCCGCATGTTCGGGCGCGTCGGCGGCGCGCTCGCCACCGGCGGCGTG
>DASUMQ010000304.1:0-5645 GCA_036277615.1 Steroidobacteraceae bacterium | reverse complement strand
CGCGCCGCGGCGCTGGCGGCCGCCGAAAGACTTGCCGGGGCCGCCACGCAGTCGGTCGACCTGACCGCGCGCGACGACGCAGAGGCCGTCAATAATCTGCTGGAGGAGATTGCCGCGCACCAGGCCGAGGGCTTCAGGCTCCTCGCCATGCAGGACGAGCGCCGCCACGCGATGGCCGCGCTCGAGCAGGCGTTCGCCGCACTCGATCGCCGCATCAAGAGTGCGGGCGGGGGCGGCATCGTGGTCGGCAACAGCCTGATCGCCGGACCGGCGATTGCGGAGCTGGCCCGCGCGCTCGAAGCCGCCCGCCACGACGTGGCCGGCGAACTCACGCGGGGCGGGCGGTTCGCCGACGGGCCGAAAGGCGGCGTAACCCTGCTGCGGCGCGCGTTCGCGACGCATCGCGCCGAGTTCTCGGTTTCGCCGGGTCGAAACTGGCTGTCGATGCAGATGGAGGACCTCGCCGCCGCGGTCCGCTGGCGCCGGCAGGCGCTGGCGCTCAACGAGGCCGTCTCCAAGCGGCAGACCGCGTTCGCGATCCAGGGGGACCAGCTCGCCGCGCGGATCCGCGAACTCGTCGAGGCGCCCGCGTGGCAGGACTTCAAGGCTGCCGCGGCCGGCGCGCAGGTCGCGGTCGAGCGCGCGCAGGCCTCGATTCGCAGCGCCACGATCAAGGCCGTGCTGTTCGCGCTCGTCGCGCTGCTCGTGACTGCGTGGACGATCACGCGTCCCGTTCGGCGGCTCACCGAGGGCACGCGCAAGCTCGCCGCCGGTGACCTCGCCACGCGCGTGCACCCCGGCGGCGCGCGCGAAATCGAGGAACTGGCGCAGGCGTTCAACCACATGGCGGGGGAGCTGGCCGAGGCCGAGCGCGCCGTCAAGTCGTACCAGGCGCACCTCGAGCACCGCGTCGAGCAGCGCACGCAGCAGCTGCAGCACCTCGCCGAGCACGACCCGCTGACGGGCCTGCCGAACCGCCGGCAGCTGTTCCGACGCCTCGACGAAATGCTGGCTGCGGCCCAGGCGTCCGGCGGTCGCGGCGCGCACATTGCGGTGCTGTTCATCGACCTGGACAACTTCAAGACCGTCAACGACACGCTGGGCCACGAGTTCGGCGACCGAGTGCTGATGAGCATCGGTGGACGGCTGCGGGAACTGGCCGATGGCCACGGCACGATCGCACGGCTGGGCGGCGACGAATTCACGCTGATCTTCGAGTATTCCGGCAATGCGGCCGAGGTCATGCAGCGCGCCGAGCACGTCGTCGCCGGGTTCCAGCGGCCGTTGCAGATCGACCGCCGCGAGGTGGCCGTGGGCGCAAGCTGCGGCGTGGCGCTCTATCCCGGCCACGGACGCGACGCGGAGACGCTGCTGCGGGCGGCGGACGTCGCGTTGTTCCGGGCCAAGGAACTCGGACGCAATCGCCTGTGCGTGCACGACCCGTCGATGCTGCTCCAGGCGTCGAACCGCTTCCGCGTCGAACAGGCGCTGCGCAAGGCGATCGAGGGCGGCGAGTTCGTGCTGCACTACCAGCCCGTCGTCTGCCTCGGTCGTCAGCGCACCACCGGCGTCGAGGCGCTGCTGCGCTGGCGCCGCGACGACGACGTGATCGTCCCGGCCGGCGACTTCATCACGATCGCCGAGCAGTCGGGCCTGATGCTCGAACTCAACGAGTGGATCCTCGAGACGGCGGCGGAGGCCTGTGCGCGCTGGCGCCGCGAAGGCTGGCCCGACGCGCGGGTCGCGATCAACGTGTCCGCGCAGCAGTTCGTCACCGGCAACTTCCTGCTCGACCTCGAGCGCCTGCTCGCGCGCCACGGGCTGCCGCCGCAGGCGATCGAGCTCGAGCTCACCGAGACCATGCTGCAGACCGGCGCGGTGACCGTGGAGACGTTGCACAGCCTGCGCCTGCTCGGGATCGACACCGCGCTAGACGACTTCGGGACCGGCTACTCGTCGCTCACGTCGATCGAGCAGTTGCCGTTGAGTCGCGTAAAACTCGACCGCAGCGTGATCCACGGCGTCGACAGCAATCCGCGCTCGGCGGCGATCGTGCACTCGATCATCCGGCTCTGCCGCAACCTCGGACTGCAGGTCACGGTCGAGGGCGTCGAGCGGGTCTCGCAGCTCGATTTCCTGGCCGCCTGCGGCGAAGTGTCGGTCCAGGGTTTCCTGATGGCGCGTCCGATCGAGCAGTCCGCGATCATCGACCTGGTGCGCGGCACGCGCAGCACCCTCGACGCGCTGCTGAGCGAGGCCGAGCAGCAGCGCGCCGCAACGCTCGAGGACGACCTCACGAGTTCCGTGCGGATGCTGCGCCCGGGGCGCAAGCGCGGCTAGAGCCGCTCCAGCACCGCGCGATTCAGCTGCGCACCGCGCGCCTCGAGGGCCGCGACGATCGCGCGCACGGCTTCCGGCGTCCGATCGTAGCCAGGCACGAGCGCTGCGAGGTCCTGCGCCAGGCCCGGTCGCCGCCGTTCGAGTCGTCGCTCGCGACTGAACGGATCGCCACCCGCCGGGGACGCCCCACCCTGTCGTGCGCGCAGTTCGTCGAGCTCGATCAGCCGGTCGACGGCGTGCACCTGGACCAACCGCGCGGCGGACAGTCTTTCGCCTCGATGCCAACGCTGCATGCCGACGAACAGCAGGCCCAGCGCCTCACCGACGATCCACTGCTCGTCCGGCACCCGGTCGTCCGGCACCGGCCTGCGGGGCACCGCGATCGTGGAATCGACGTCGTCGCGTTTCCAGACGATGCGGCCGGGCGCGAACGGGATCGGAGCGAGCTCCTGCGGTTCGAACACCGCGAACTCGCAGAAAACGCCGTCGGCCATGAGTGCCTTGTGGCCGTCGATCGTGTTCCGGTAATGCCACGTCACGGGGTGCGCCGCCTCGAGCCAATCGAGGCTGTCGATGTAACGAGCCTTCTGGCCGTGCTCGACGATCGCGAAAAAGTCGAGGTCGGAGTAGCGGTCGAGGCGATCGCGATCGAGCCCCACGGAGCCGAGGCCGATCAGCGCCAGCGCGTGACCGCTGTCGCGCAATGCCGCACCGACGGCGTCGAGACGCGCGAGCAGCACTGCGGGTTCGATTCCGGCCTCGCCCATGCACCCTCCCCCGAGGATTGGAACCTCGCGTAACGCGCCTCATGCGGGAGTAAACCAGAGGTTCCTCCAATCCTGAGAACTCGCGCACGGCCGGGCAAGCGTATCACCGTGCTACCGTCGCGCCGCGGCGGCACGCGAACGCAACGTGCGCAGCGCGGCCAAGTCGCACGCGATCCCCGCGCACCGGGGACGACACGCAAGGTGGGTATCGAACGATGAACCGCTGCAAACTCTCGTGCTGCACGCTGCCCCTGGTCGCACTGGTCACGGTCGCGTGGCCGGATCGCGGACGCGCCGCGGACGCCGAACCCGCATGGCTCACCGAAGCCCGTGCGCGTGAAGGCAAGCTCATCGAGGCGAAGCCGTTCCGGAGCAAGGACGGCGCGCTGACGGGCCGCGTGCCTGCGAAGCTCCGCAACCGGGTCGTGCTGGAGGATGGAGCGTACTACCTGGAACTCGATGTCGGCGCGGAGACGCCGGTGTCGTGCGAGGTGCTGCTCGAGGGCTTCGACCTCGCGCGCATGTTGCGCAGCACGTCCGGCCTCACCTTCGACCGCCTCGCCGAGGCGCAAGGCAAGATCGACTTGAAGGCCATCGAACGCACCGACGCGGGCGCATTCGGCGCGAACCCGTACATAGCCGTGGACTGGGCCTACCGCACGCAGACTGCCGGCGGTCCGATGCTGGGCGGGCTCAAGCAGGTGGTCGTGGACATGCACACCTACGGCGTGTACTGCTCGCACGTGGAGCTCGGCTACGCAAAGACCTTTGCCGAGATCGTGCGGACGCTCGCGGGGTCGCTGCAGCTCGAAGGCGCGCCGGCCGCACCCGCTTACGTCGAAGTGCAGACGCTCAAGCTCGGTGAGCAGCCGGTCGGCGTGGCGACCTGGACGCTCGAAGCCGACGCGGAGGGCGACCTCCGCAGCCTGCTCTCGAACTCGATGATCGTCCCGGCCGGCGACGGCGCCGTCACCGCGCAGGACTCGGCGCACCTGCAGTGGATGACGCCCGAGGGCGCGCTGCTCAACGCAATGCACGTGATGTCGAGCAACGACGAGACACCGACCAAGCTCGAACTGCGCCCGACCGAGGAGTCGGGCGTCTGGCACGTAAGCGGCACGTTCATGGGCAAGACCCTCGCACAGGACGTCGGGAAGGAGGCGCCGGTGTCGGTCCTGGCCCAGGCCCGTGCGCGCCGCGACCTGCTCGCCGGGCCCGATCCCGTCGGCAAGCAGCTCACGGACAACTCCTGGACGGCCGCCGACCCGACCCGGCTGCTCGCATCGACGTTCAAGGTGACGGGCAAGGACGGCTCCGGGCGCTACACGGCAACCGAGACGTCGGGCCCGCTCTCGATCGAGGAACTGATGGACGCCGCCACGGGCACGCCGCTGCGCATGACGACCGCGATCGGTCCGCGTTCGCTGCAGCTCGAGCGTGTGTACGTGCACGGCACGTTCTGACGCGAGCGCTCGCAGTGATGCACTCACGTCCTGGCCGAGGCCTGGCGCGGGGCGTCGCCTGGATCGCGATGGCGGGCGTGACGTCCAGTGCCGCCGCCACCGGGTTGACGCCGCTGTACGTCGTGCCGACCGAGGATCGACTGCAGGTCGCGGTGCCCGACGATCGTCCACTGCTCGTCGAGTTCGACGCCGTCAATCGCGAGCGCCTGCTCGAGGCCCTCGGCTCGTCCGCGGTCCCGTCCGGTCGCACGTCGGTTCGCCTTGGCCTCGAGGGACCGCCGGCCACCGCGCGTACCGACGTCGACGACCCGTCGGGTCGCTGGCTCGCGGCGAGCTTCATCGTGGACCACGACCAACCGACGATCGACGCCTTGCGTACCGAATTCCTGGCCTCGGCCGCGTCGCCAGCGACCGTGCGACCGTCGGACCTCGTCGCGTTCGTCGATCGCAAGGTCGATGCGGTGCAGGGACAAGGCTGGGAACCCGCCTCGCAGACGGCGCGAACCTTGCGCGGCGACTGCACGGAACACGCCGTGCTCACCGCGGCACTGGCACGGTCGCTCGGGGTTCCGGCCCGCGTCGTGGTCGGCATGGTGATCGTGCGGCCCGGAACGGAGTACGTCACCGTCGGTCACGCCTGGGCGGAGCTGCGCGACCAGGATCGCTGGACGATCGCCGATGCCGCGCTCGGCCCGGCCGCCGGGCATGCGCGCTACGTACCGCTCGGCCTGCTGGAGGACGAAAGTCCGGGATTCCTGCTGCAGCTGCTCGACACGCTCAACGCGTGGGTCTCGCGCGTCGTCGTGCTCGGCCCGGACGACTAGCCGCTCAGCGCGCGGCGGCCGCCCGGGGCTCGCCCATCAACTGCCGCGCGAAGTAGGTGTACTCGAGCGCGATGCGATAGGCCAGCTGGTCCTGGTTGGCGGTGCCGCCGTGCCCGCCTTCGATGTTCTCGTAGTAGAAATAGTCGTGGCCGAGTGCCTTCATGCGCGCCGCAGCCTTGCGCGCGTGGGCCGGGTGCACGCGGTCATCGCGCGTCGAGGTGTAGAAGAACACGGGTGGATAATCCACATCG
>DASUMQ010000303.1:0-6840 GCA_036277615.1 Steroidobacteraceae bacterium | reverse complement strand
GATCGTTCCGAGATACCAAGGCGGCGCGCCGTCCATCGGCGTCGGCGCCTGGTAGTTGATCACTTCCGTCACGCACGAGCGCGGCAGCAGCAGGCGGTCGTCCGCGAGCGGCACGAGCAGGCAGTAGATCTCCTCGCCTGCGCCGGTGTGGGTGACGGTCGTCGTCGTCGTCGGCATCGCGGTGCGGCTCCGGTCAGCTCTGCAGCCGGCGTCGGGCGAGCACGAGCGGCTCGATCGCGTCGAGCAGCTGGCTTTCCTGGTACGGCTTGCCGAGATAGTCGTCGACGCCGAGTTCGATCGCACGCGCACGGTGCTTGTCGCCCACGCGCGACGTGATCATGATGATCGGCACGTCGGCGATGCGCGCATCGCTGCGCACGTGCGCGGCGACCTCGTAGCCGTCCATTCGCGGCATCTCGATGTCGAGCAGGACCACGTCGGGCACGTGATCCTGCAGCAGCGAAAGCGCCTCGACGCCGTCCTTCGCGGTCATCACGCGCATGCCGTTGCGCTCGAGCAGGCGCTGCGTCACGCGGCGCACGGTGATCGAATCGTCGACCACGAGCGCGAAGATCCGGTCGTCGCGCACCTGGCGGGCGCCTTCCGCCGAGCGCACGCGCCACTCCGACCGCACGAGCGTGCCCATGTCGAGGATCACCACGATGCGCCCGTCGCCGAGGATCGTGGCGCCGGAAATGCCGCGGATGCTCGCGATCTGCGGGCCCACGGACTTGACGACGATCTCGCGGGAGCCGGCCAGCTCGTCGGTCACGAGCGCCGTGGAGTGCTCGCCCGCGCGGACGAGGATCACCGGCAGCGCGGCATCCGTCTCCGGCAGCACGGACGGCCCGCTGCCGACGAACGAGCCGAGGTGCTGGAACCGGTACACGGTGCCGCCGTACTCGAACGTCGGGTGCTCCTCCTCGACGTGGCGCTGGATCTCGGTGCGCGTCAGGCGCGCGACACCCTCGACTGTGGCCATCGGCAGCGCGAAGAACTCGTCGTGCACGCGCACGATCAGCGCCTGCGTGATCGCGAGCGTGAACGGCAGCCGGATCGTGAAGCGCGCCCCGTAACCGGTTTTCGACTCGATGAACAGCCCGCCGCCGAGCTTCTTGACCTCGGTCGCGACCACGTCCATGCCCACGCCACGACCGGCCGATTGCGTGAGCCGGCTCGCGGTGCTGAAGCCGGGCTCGAGCACGAGCTGCAGCGCTTCCTCGTCGGTGAGCTCCTGGTCGGGTTGCAGCAGCCCCATCTGGCGCGCCTTGGTGCGGATCGCCGCGACGTCGAGTCCGGCGCCGTCGTCCTCGACCAAGATGACGACCTCGGCGCCCTCGCGCTGCAGCTTCATCGTGATGCGTCCCGTCTCGGCCTTGCCGGCCGCGACGCGCTGCGCCGGCGCCTCGATGCCGTGCACGACCGAGTTGCGCAGCATGTGCTCGAACGGCGGCAGCATGCGCTCGAGCACCTGCCGGTCGAGTTCGCCGGTGGCGCCTTCGACGACCAGCTCGGCCTTCTTGCCGGCCTCGGTCGCGGCCTGGCGCACGATGCGCGTCAGGCGCTGCACGTGCCGCTGGAACGGGACCATGCGCGTGCGCATGAGCCCGTTCTGCACCTCGGTGACCACGCGGCCCTGCTGCTGCAGCAGGTTCTGCGTGTCGCGATTCAGGTTCGCGAGCAGGCCCTCGATGCTGGCCACGTCGCTGACCGATTCGGCGAGCGCGCGTGAGAGCTGCTGGATCGTGGAATAACGGTCGAGCTCGAGCGGGTCGAAGTCCGCGCGATGCACGGCCTCGTCGCCCTGGTGGCGATGCAGGATCTGCGCCTCGGTCTCGAGTTCGAGCTTGCGCAACTGCTCGCGCAGCCGCGTGACGGTGCGATCGAGCTCGGCGAGGTTGAACTCGATCGAGGTCATCTGCTGCTCGATCCGCGCGCGGAAGATGCTGACCTCGCCCGCGTTGTTGAGCAGGTCGTCGAGCAGCTCCGCGTCCACGCGCGCGAGCTCCGCGCGTTCGGCCGGCGCGACCGGCTCGCGACCGGGCAGGACCGGCAGCGTGTACATCGCGGCGACCTGCTCGAACGGTGGCTCGAAGCCGGCCGCTTCGGCGGGGAATGTCACCACCGGCACGACGGCCTGGAAATCCTCGACTGGCTCGACCGTGACCGGCGGCAGGTGGTCCGGCGGCAGGTGGTCCGGCGGCAACTCCGGCACGGCGTCCGCCGTGATCGGCTCAACCGCGTCGTCCGCCAACGCGGCGGGCAGCGCCGGCTCGACGGGCGGCGTCAGCGAGGCCGCCGCGTCCACCTCGACGTCCTCGGCAGTGACGCCTTCGACGACCTCGATGCCTTCGACCGAGATCGGCGCATCGGTGGGCTCGGCGTCGAACACGATCTCCTCGACGAACACGTCGGGCAACGGCTCCGGCGCAAAGTCCTCGATTTCGACGAAGGTCGGCTCGCCCGGCTCGGGCACCGCCGCGGACTCGGCTGCCTCCTCGCTGGGCGAGATCTCTTCCGTGCTCGCTACCTCGGTCGAGGGTTCGGCCGTGACACTGGCTGCGGCAGTGGCGGCGTCTTCCATCGCGGAGGGCAACGTGGCGCCCGAGGCACGGATCCGTTCGATCAGGCCGCCGGCGGGAGCGATGTGCAGGCCGGAATTGGCCAGCTCGCGCATGCGGTGCAGTTCGTCGAGCGAGTGCTGCAGCACGTCGAACGTGGCGTCGTCGCCTCGCGACGCGCTGTACTCGATCGCGGCGAGGAAGGACTCCAGCTCGTGGCTCAGGTCGCCCATCGCGCGGATGCCCGCCATGCGCGCCCCACCCTTGAGCGTGTGCAGCAACCGCTTGAGTTCAATGACCTGGGCGCGGTCGGCCCGGTCCGCGCGCCAGCGCGCGAAGGCCGCTTCGGCCTGCTCGAGCAACTCGGTCGCTTCCTCACCGAAGATCGCCGCGATGTCGGCGTCGAATTCCTCGTCTTCCGGCGGCGGCTCGACGTCGCGGAACTCGTGGTCCGGCTCCGGCCATTGGTACTCGACGGCGGCCGGCGGCGTGGGCGCCTCGGCGACCGGCTCGACGGGTCGCTCGGCCAGCGCTTCGTGCGGCGTCGTGTCGTCGAGGTTGGACTCGAGCGCACGCAACGTGTCCTCACTGAGCGTCGGCAACGACGGTTCGGTGAAATCCTCGGGGGCGGATGGCACGGGCGGAGGCACCGCGGTTCGGGTCGGCGCCGGCGACGCGACGACGTCCGCTTGCGCCGGCGCGGTTCTCCACGCGTCGCCGAGCGTGCGCTCGGCCGCCTCGGCGAGGCGTGCGAGCTCCGCGTCCAAGGCGCGATCGAGCGCTATCCAGCCCGCGACGAGCCGGCCCTGCTCGGGGAAGAAGCCGGTGTCCTCGTCGACGTGCTCCGAAACGGTCTCGAGCTGCCGGATCGTGTCGGCGAGCAGCCCGAGCGCCTCGTCGTCGAAGCCGTGGCCGTTGTCGTGAAGCTTGCGGACGTAGTGCTCCATCGGCTCGGCGACCTTGATGCCCTGGCGCGCACCGGCCGTTTTCGCGATACCGCTCAGCGTGTGACAGGCGCGGTAGAGCGCCTCGGTGACCGGATGCGGCGCGACACCGCGCGTGCAGCGTTCGAGGTATTCGCGCACGACCAGGATGTGACCCGCGGTTTCCTTGCGGAAGATTTCGCGCAGGACCGGATCCATGGCCGGCGTCTCTGCGGTCTCCGGGATCGAGTGTTCCACGACGGGTTCGAACGCGTGACCAGGCACGGCCGGCGCAGGCGGCGCCGCGGCGGGCATCGGCACCGCGCTCGGCAGTGCAGGCCCCTCGCGACCCGACAGCGCATCGGCGCGCGCGACGATCCCGGCGACGTCGGTGCTCGCGGACGGACCGCCGTCGATCTCGTCGACGAGTTGCGGCATTGCGGCCACGGCGTCGCGGACCACGGCGACGATCTCGGGCGATCGCGCGAGCGTCTGGCTGATCACGCGGTTGAGCAGCGACTCGATGCTCCAGGAGAACTCGCCGACACGTCGTGCACCGACCATCCGGCCGCTGCCCTTGAGCGTGTGGAACGCGCGCCGCAGGTCGCGCAGCGCCTCGACGTCCTGCGGATCCTGCTCCCACTGCGGGAACAGTGCCGCGAGTCGCTCGACGTTCTCGCGGGCTTCCTCGACGAACAGCTGCAGGAACTCCGGGTCGACGGTCGTCGGGGTCGTGGCCGCGTCCGCGACAGGCGCGGGCGCAGGAGCGTGCGTTGGAGCGGCCGCGGCGGGCTCCTCCATGATCACCGGCAGGATGCGCTGCGTGCGATCGGCCGGCGGCTCCTCGGTCGCGGCGTGTTCACGCCACGGCAGCACCCGCGCGCCGGGAGGCTCGATCTCGGCGAGCCGCGCCTCGGCCGCATCGAGCATCTGCCATTGGTCGGCGCGGCCGGCCTGCAACGTCTCCATGTAGTACTCGACCGCGACGACCGCGTCGGCGAGACGCTCGAGTCGTGCGGGCGTCAGCGACGCCGCGTCGGGACGCACGATGCTGCCGAGCGCACGACCCACGCCTTCCATGACCTCGACCGCCCGCTGCTTGCCGAGCATGAGCAGGCCTGCCGTGATGCCGCGCACGAGCTGCGGCACCTGGTCGAGCCCCTGCGCCTCGGCCGGCGCCGAGAGCGAGTGCGTGACCGCTTCCTTGATGCGCGCCATGTTGACGATGCATTCGCGCAGCACCGCCTCCTGGACCACCCGGAACTCCTCGTCGGTCGGTTCGCCCGCCTCGGCCGCGGCCGCTTCCCTGTCCGGCAGGATCAGCCGCACGAGCTGCGTGTCGAGGCTGTCCTCGACCGCGATCAGTGCGGCTGCAATGCCGAGCAGCGCGGTGTCGTCGGGTGGAATCCGTCGCTCCACGATCGCCTTGAGCGATTCGAGTTCGCCCTCCACGCGCGCGCGCAACGCCCCAAGCCCGAGCACGCCGAGCGTGTCGCTGATCTTGCGCAGCATCTCGAGCTGCGGCGCGAGGTCGTCGACCTGGGTCGCGCCCTTGCGGACGAAGATGTCGAGCACGTCCTTGACGCGCGTGAGGTCCTCGCGGATCGCCGCGGCCACGGTGCGCATGAGCCGCACGCTCGGCGCCGAGAGCGTGTCGGCGGTCTCGGTGGCGCGTGCGTCCCGCGTGGCGACCATGTCCTGCAGGCTGAACGACTGGCGCACCTCTTCCACGACCGGCCCCGCCGTCGTGCTCTGCGCGACGTAGTAGAGCAGGTTGTTCAGCACGTCGGCCGGTGGGGATTCGGCGTACCGGTTCTCGCCGAGGTCGGCGAGTCGTCTCATCTCGCGGTCGACGTGGCCGAGCAGGCGCTTGACCGACACCGTGGCGTCGATGCCACCCGAGCGCAACGCCTCGAGCACGGCCTGCACCACCCACCAGAGCTGGTACAGCGGCTGGGTCGTGGCGGCTTGTTCGAATTGCGAGGCGATTTCGGACAGGTGCTGCAGGTTCTCGTCGACGCGTTCGCCCCGGATCCAGCCGAGCAGCGCGAGCTGGAAGCGCGGACGCAGCTTGCGCGCGAGCTCCGCGACCTCGCGGTCACCCGTGAACGCCGAGCTCGGCCGCGCCTGCGCGTCGGACTTCAGGTTGAGCAGCAGCAGGGTCCCTTCGGACAGCAACGCCGCGCCGCGGACGGCACGCAAGTCGTTGAGCAGCGGCAGCAGCAGGATCGGCAGGTCGCGCGCACCGGTCGCCACGCGCTCGACGTACGAGGGCAGCTGCTCCATCGAGCGCATCAGCGCATCGAGGCCGTCGGCGTCGGCCCGGCCGTCGCCGGAGTGCGCGTCGACGTAGCGCGCGACGAACTCCATCTCCTCGGCGAGCAGCGACCCGCCGTAGACCTCCGCCAGCCGCAACGCGCCGCGCGCGAGGTGGATGTGCGCGGCAAAGCGGTGCAGTGCACCGCGGTCCTCGGGTTTCTCGGCGAACGCTTCCAGCGCGACGCGGGCCTCGTTCAGCTCGGCCGCGATTTCGCGGGAGATCACCTGCAACGAGGCATGCGCCTCGTCGACCGTCGCGAGCGGCAGTGGTTCGTTCGTCACGATGTTGCCGCCCCGGTCAGCCGGCGAGACTGCCGATGCGCCGCACGTTGCTGCTGCTCGGGGCGGAAGGCGCGGCCGGCACGTCCTCGCCTCGAGCCGTCGGGAACTCGCCGGTGCCGTTGCCGGCCATCGAGCCCGGCAGCCGGAAGCCGGTCACCGACTTGCGCAGTTGCGTGGCGAGTTCGGCGAGCTTGCCGATCGAGGCAGACGTGGCCGTCGTGCTCTCGGCGGTCTGCGAGCTGATCTCGCGCAGCACCTGCATGTTGCGCGAGATGCTCTGCGACACGCCGGCCTGCTGCCGCGAGCTCGCTGAGATGTTCTGCACGAGGCTGGCGATCTGGTTCGAGACCTGCTCGATCTCCTCGAGCGCCGCGCCCGCATTCTCGGCCAGCAGCGCGCCGCCGACGACGTCGGTCGTGGTGCGCTCCATCGAGACGACCGCCTCGTTGGTATCGGCCTGGATCGTGCGCACCAGCACTTCGATCTGCTTGGTGGAATTCGCGGCGCGCTCGGCGAGCCGCTGCACTTCGTCGGCGACGACCGCAAAGCCGCGACCGGCTTCCCCGGCCATCGAGGCCTGGATCGAGGCGTTGAGCGCGAGGATGTTGGTCTGCTCGGCGATGTCGTTGATCAGCTCGACGATGTTGCCGATTTCCTGCGAGCTCTCGCCGAGGCGCTTGATGCGCTTGGAGGTCTCCTGGATGTTCTCGCGGATCGCGTTCATGCCGTCGATCGTGCGCCGCACCGCGTCGCCG
>DASUMQ010000302.1:0-2462 GCA_036277615.1 Steroidobacteraceae bacterium | reverse complement strand
ACGGCGTGTCTGCCCGGCCTCGTGCGGAACGGGCGCGCCCGAAGGCGCCGCGGGTCCGACCGCGAAGCGAGACTCGCGCGATTTCAGCCGCGCGTAAGGCGCGACGCCGCCATCGCCGCGCCGATGATGCCGGCGTCGTTGCCGAACGCCGCGCGCACGATCTCCGCCCGGCTGTTGAGCAGCGACCCGAAGTGCTGCCAGTTCTCCGTCACGCCGCCGCCGACGATGAACACGTCCGGCCACATCAGCGCGTGATAGGCCTCCAGCACGACGTTGACCTCCCCCGCCCATTCGACCCAGTCGAGCTGACGCTCGGTCTTCACCCTGGCCGAGGCCCGGTGCTCGGCCTCGCGGCCGCCGACTTCGAGGTGGCCGAATTCAGTGTTGGGTAGCAGGCGGCCGTCGACGAACAGGGCCGAGCCGATCCCGGTGCCGAGCGTCAACACCATGACGGTGCCCTGTCGCAGGTTGCGCCCGGCGCCCATCGTCATCTCCGCGACGCCGGCGGCGTCCGCGTCGTTGAGGAACGCGACCGGCCGCTGCAGGCGCGCCTGCAGGTGCGTCTGCACGTTCATGCCGATCCAGCGCTTGTCGATGTTCGCGGCGGTCCAAGCCACGCCATGCTTCGCGACGGACGGGAACGCAAGGCCCACCGGCCCGTCCGTTGGCAAGTCGCGCGCGGTCTCCACCAGCAGGTCGAGCACCGCTTCGGGCGTTGCGCCGGCGGGTGTGGGGCGGCGCAGCACCTCGCCGATCACCATGCCGGTTCCCACTGCGACGAGGCCGGCCTTGACGAACGAACCGCCGACGTCGAACGCGAGCACGACCTCGCCGAACGCATCGCCTTCGTCGGACCCTTCCAGCGCGCGTCGATCCTCTTTCCTTGCCACGGTCCCCTCTTCCCGCTTCCTTGCGTGCGTGCTTGCGACGACGCGTGTGTCCGTGCGTGCCTACCCGCGCGCGTGGTTCATCAGCCCTTCTTCAGGCTCTCGATCATCTGCTGGTTTGCCGCGAGTGCCATCTGCGCGTCGCGGTCGCGGATCTTCTGCTGCCGGGCCGTGAAGATTCCGGCCACCAGCGCGCCGATCGCGACGATGACGACGAGGATCGTGGCAAGCGCATTGATGTCCGGGCTCACGCCGAGGCGCACTTTCGAGAAGATCACCATCGGCAACGTGCTCGACCCCGGGCCCGCGACGAAACTCGTGATCACGAGATCGTCGAGCGAAAGCGTGAACGCGAGCAGCCAGCCCGACAGCAGCGCCGGAAAGATGATCGGCAGCGTGATCAGGAAAAACACCTTGTGCGGCCGCGCGCCGAGGTCCATCGCGGCTTCCTCGAGCGAGTCGTCCATCTGCGACAGGCGCGACTGCACGACGACCGTCACGAACGCCATCGTGAACGTAATGTGCGAGATGACGATGGTCGTCATGCCGCGCCCGGCGGGCCAGCCGATCAGCTGCTCCATCGTCACGAACAGCAGCAGCAGCGACAGGCCCGTGATCACCTCGGGCATCACGAGCGGCGCGGTGGTGAGGCCCGACAACAGCGTGCGGCCCTTGAAGGGACCGAAGCGTGCGAGGACCATGCCGGCGAGCGTGCCGAGCACCACGGCGAGCGTCGCCGAAAGCACGGCGACCTTGATGCTGAGCCACGCGGCATTGAGGATCTGCTCGTTACGGAACAAGGCGCCGTACCACTTGGTCGAAAACCCGCCCCACACGGTCACGAGCCGCGACTCGTTGAACGAATACACGATCAGCGATGCGATCGGGATGTAGAGGAACGCGAATCCGAGCGTCAGCACGATCGCGCGGAACACGGTGATGCCCTGCTTCATCGATGCACCCCGCCGCCGGCCTCGGCGTCCTGCGCACGCTGGTAGAACATGATCGGGATCACGAGGAACAGCAGCAGCGCAATGGCGACCGCGCTCGCGACAGGCCAGTCACGGTTGTTGAAGAACTCGGTCCAGAGCACCTTGCCGATCATGAGCATGCCCGGGTCGCCGAGCAGCGACGGAATCACGAACTCGCCGACGGCCGGGATGAACACGAGCAGGCAGCCGGCGATGATGCCCGGCTTCGACAGCGGCAACGTCACCTTGTAGAACGCCTGCCACGGCCGGCAGCCGAGGTCTTCGGCGGCCTCGAGCAGCGTGAGGTCGAGCTTCTCGAGGTTCGCGTAGAGCGGCAGGATCATGAACGGCAGGTACGAGTACACGATGCCGACGTAGACCGCGAAATCCGTCTGCAGCATCTGGATCGGCTGGTCGATCAACCCGATCCACTGGAGGAAGTTGTTGAGCAGGCCGTTGTTCTTGAGGATGCCGATCCACGCGTATACCCGCAGCAGGAACGACGTCCAGAACGGCAGGACGACCAGCAGCATCAGGATGTTGCGCGTGGAGGGACTGCTGCGCGCGATCGCATAGGCGATCGGATAGCCGATCAGCAGGCAGA
>DASUMQ010000301.1:0-4269 GCA_036277615.1 Steroidobacteraceae bacterium | reverse complement strand
CTTTTCGCGCACCGGCATCGTGATCGCGCCGAGGGACTCCGGTTCGTCCATCTCGCCGTCGCCGAGGAAGGTCCAGACCTTGCGGTCGCTTTGCGGCACGATGCCGCGGTGCTCGAGGTAACGGATGAAGCGCGCCTGGTAGATCGCCATCATCGGGCCGAGGCCCATCGACACCGTCGGGAATTGCCAGAAGTCCGGCATCAGCCACGGGTGCGGATATGAGGACAGGCCGCCGCCACCGACCTCTTCGCGGAACCGCCGCAGGTGATCCTCGGTGAGACGGCCCTCTAGGTAGGCGCGCGCGTAGATGCCCGGCGCCGAATGCCCCTGGATGAACACCATGTCGCCCGGATGCCGGTCGCTCGGTGCACGCCAGAAATGGTTGAAGCCGACCTCATACAGCGTGGCCGCCGATGCATAGGAGGCGATGTGGCCGCCGAACTCGGAACTCTGGCGGTTGGCCTGCACGACCATCGCCATCGCGTTCCAGCGCAGGTAGGCTTCGAGGCGACGCTCGAGCGCGCGGTCGCCGGGATAGGGTTGCTCCTGGCCGGGGGAAATGGTGTTGACGTAGGCGGTGTTCGGCTTGAACGGCAGGTAAGCACCCGAACGGCGCGTGAAGTCGATGACCCGTTCGAGCAGGTACTGCGCCCGCTCCGCACCGTGCGTCTTCAGGACGGAGTCGATGGATTCGAGCCATTCCCGCGTCTCGGCCGGGTCGGCATCCTCGATTTTCGAAGCGTCGAACATTCGCTGGCTCTCCGGCCCGCTTCGCACGAACGGGCATCCGCGCGATTCCGGGCGTGGTGAATTGCCGTGCACCCCCTGCTAGCATGCCGCCCGCGCATCGGCGCGGCCCGGCCGCCATGCCGCGGCAGAAACAGGCCCGCAATGATCCGGCCCGCCTCGGGCAGGGTCAAGGCAAGAAGAAATTCGTCGTAGAACTTCGCATGATTGCAACTCTTCCACCGCAGAGTCACGTTCGCGTCACGACCGGCGCCATCGCCATCACCGAAACCTCGCTGGCGAAAGCCGACGCCGTCGTGATCGCGTTCGAGCGGGGTGCGGACGCCGTGGCGCGGCTCGAGGCCGTGGCATTCGGTGCGCTGCTGCGTCCGCTGTTCGAACGCGAACGAGCGGCCGGCCACGAATGGCCCGTGCTCGTGACGCGGCTGCCGAACCGACGCCAGACGCTCGCAGCGATCGGGTTCGTCAAACCTGGTGCAGCCGGATTCGAGCGCCTCGACCTCGCAGGCAAGCTCGCGCGCGAAGTCGTGAAACCCGGCGTGGCCGCGGTCCAGTTGCACGCGTCCGGGTTCGGCGACGACGGCGGCAGCGACGCGATGCTCGATGCGATCCTGAGCGCCGTGCTCGCGCACGCGGCGCCGATGCCCGAACTCAAGAGCAAGCCGACGCCGCCGGCGCCGCTCGCGCGGATCGAGGTTGCCTCCGCACGCGTCGACTTCGTCGACCGGTGCGTCGCCGAAGCCGAAGGTAACCACATGGCGCGCTGGCTCGCGACACTGCCGCCGAACGTGCTCGACACGCTGGGTTATCGCAAGACGCTGCAGCAGCTGGCGAAGCGCGAGGGCTGGGGGTTCGAGTTCCACGACATCGCGGCGCTCGAGAAACTGGGCGCGGGGGCGTTTCTCGCCGTCGCACGGGCGAACCCGCACCGCCGTGCCGGCATCGCCCGGCTCAGCTACCGTCCGGCGCGATCTCGCGCGAAAGTCCGCGCGGTTGCGCTCGTCGGCAAGGGCATTTGCTTCGACACGGGCGGCATCAACCTGAAGCCGCACAAGAGCATGTTCACGATGCACGGCGACATGCAGGGCAGCGCCGTCGCCGTCGGCACGCTGCTCGCCCTCGCCCGGCTGCGGGTGCCCTTTCCCGTCGACTGCTGGGTCGCGCTCACCGAGAACCAGATCGGGCCGACGGCGTTCCGGCCACAGGAGATCGTGCGCGCCCTGAATGGCGTCACGATCCAGGTCGTGCACAGCGACGCCGAAGGACGCATGGTGCTGGCCGACACGCTCACGCTGGCCACGCGCGACAAGCCCCGCCTCGTGCTCGACTTTGCGACGCTCACGGGCGCCTGCGTGGTCGCGCTGACGGATCGCTATGCCGGGGCGTTCACCAACCGCCCCGGCCTGCACGAATGGCTGCAGCGCACGGGACGCGAGAGTGGCGAGCGCGTCTGGTGCTTCCCGATGGACGAGGATTTCGACGTCGAGCTGGAGAGCAGCGTCGCCGACGTGCAGCAGTGCACGCCGGACAGCAAGGGCGACCACATCCTCGCGGCGCGTTTCCTCGGCCGGTTCGTGGAACCCGGCGTGCCGTGGGTGCACGTCGACCTGGCCGCGTCCGAGCACAAGGGCGGCCTGGCGCACGTCCCCACCGAATTCACGGGCTTCGGGGTACGCTATGCGGTCCACCTGCTCGGCGACGCAGCCGGGCTCGACGACCGCCTCCAGGATTCTGATTGAAGACCTCCGACGACACGCTGACGCTGCGCCGACCCGACGACTGGCACATCCACTTCCGTGACGGTGCGCACCTCGCCGCCGTCGTGCCCTACACGGCCCGCCAGTTCGGCCGCGCGCTCGCCATGCCGAATTTGAAGCCGCCGATGACGACGACCGCGGCGCTGGCGGACTACCGCGCGCGCATCCTGGCCGCAGTGCCCAAGGGGCTCGCGTTCGAGCCGGTGATGACGCTGTACCTCACCGACGCGACGACGCCCGAGGAAATCCGGCGCGCGCGCGAGGCCGGTTTCGTGGTCGGCGCCAAGCTGTACCCCGCGGGCGCGACGACGCACAGCGATGCGGGCGTGACCTCGATCGACAAGGTGTGGGGCGCGCTCGAGGCGATGGCCGAGCACGGGCTCGTGCTGCAAGTGCACGGCGAGGTCACCGAAGCGGGCGTCGACGTGTTCGATCGCGAACAGGCCTTCATCGACCGCGTGCTGAGCCGGGTGGTCGATCGCGTGCCGGCGCTCAAGGTCGTCTTCGAGCACATCACGACCCGCTTCGCCGCGCAGTTCGTGCGTGCGTCGCGCAAGGGCGTGGCGGCGACCGTCACGCCGCAGCACCTGCTGCTCAACCGCAACGCGATCTTCGAGGGTGGGATCCGGCCGCACCACTATTGCCTGCCCGTGCTCAAGCGCGAGCAGGACCGCGAGGCGCTGGTCGCGGCGGCCACGAGCGACGACCCGCGCTTCTTCCTCGGCACCGACAGCGCGCCGCATGCGAAGCACACCAAGGAGGCGCCGTGCGGCTGCGCGGGCATCTTTTCGGCGCACGCGGCGATCGAGTTCTATGCGGAGGTCTTCGAGCAGGCCGGACGACTGGAGCGCCTCGAGGCGTTCGCGTCCGAGCGCGGCGCGGATTTCTACGGCCGCGCGCGCAACGAGGGCACGATCACGCTCCGACGCGAGCGCTGGACGGTGCCGGAGAGTTACGACTACGGTCCGGGCGATGAGCGCTTAGTGCCGTTGCGGGCCGGCGGTACGCTCGACTGGCGTGTCGTGGACGCCGCCTGACATGGACGAGGAATTCGCGTTCGTCGAGCCGCGCATCGCCGACCGCTTCCGCGGTTTCCTGCCCGTCGTGATCGACATCGAGTCGGGCGGGTTCAACCACCAGACCGACGCGCTGCTCGAGATCGCCGCGGTGATGATCGAGATGTCGCCCATGGGGGAGTTGCTTCCCGCAGCGACACATCGTTACCACGTGCAGCCTTTCCACGGCTCGCGGCTCGACCCGGCGTCGCTCGCGGTGACCGGCATCGATCCGCACCACCCGCTGCGACCGGCCGTTCCGGAAAAAGAAGCGCTGACGCAGCTCTTTCGCGAGATCCGCAAGGAAGTGCGCGACCGGCAGTGCACCCGGGCCGTGCTGGTCGGGCACAACGCCTCGTTCGACCTGAATTTCCTCAATGCGGCGATCGCGCGCACCGACATCAAGCGCAACCCGTTCCACCCGTTCTCGAGCTTCGATACGGCCACGCTCGGCGGGGTCGCGTTCGGCCAGACCGTGCTGTCACGCGCGATCGTCGCGGCTGGTCTCGACTGGGACCCCAACGCCGCGCACTCGGCCATCTACGACGCGGAGAAGACTGCGGCGCTGTTCTGCATCATCTGCAACCGGTTTCGCAGCCTGTACGAAGAAGCGCGCGAGCGCGCGCCCCAGCTAGCGCAACCGGAGCCGCCACCGCCACCGGAGAGCGGCGAGCCCTGAGGGCCACGACTTCCAGACGGCGTCGCCCGGT
>DASUMQ010000300.1:0-5649 GCA_036277615.1 Steroidobacteraceae bacterium | reverse complement strand
CGGGCTGCTCGTCGCTTTCGGCATTCCGCCCGAGGGCATCGGCATCATCCTCGGCGTCGATCGAATCCTCGACATGACGCGCACGATGACCAACGTCGGCTCCGACATGGTCACGACCGCCGTGGTCGACAGGGCCCAGCGCGCGAGCGGTCGCGCCGGGGCCGGCTAGTCGTCGTCGCGTCCTGCAGCCCGCGCGAGACGCTGTAGCGCGGAATCGACCTGATCGCCCTGCGTCGTATCCACCACGCAGCCGATCTGCATGTCCGCGGCATCGAACGGTTCCCAGAACCCGGGTTGTCGGTCGAGCAGCGCGACGGTGGCCTCGGAGGCATCCTGTCCCTTCGCGTGCCGCGCGGCGATGCGCTCGCGCAGCACCTCGATCGGCGCCACGCAGTGCACGAGCTGTACGCGCGCGCCGAGCCCCGCCGCGAGCCGCACGAATGCATTGCGCTCGTTCCGCCGCAGGTTTGCAGCATCCACGACGACGTTCTCGTCGCCGCGCAGGCACGCGCCCGCACACTCGAGCAGGCGTGCATACGTGCGGTCGTTGAACTCCCGCGTGTAGATGCCGCCATCGGGTCCGGAGTGCGAACTCGCGAGCGGCGCTAGTCCAGCGAGGCGCTTGCGTTCGACATCGGAGCGCAGGTGCAGCGCGTCGATCGATGCGGCTATGCGGCGCGCGAGCCAGGTCTTCCCCGATCCGGAAAGGCCCGCCATGGCGATGAGCGTTGGCGGCCGTCGCGCCGTCCGACGTTCTGCCCACACAAGATAGGAATGCGAAAGTGCGATCGACTCCGCGCTCCCTTGGTGCTGTCTGCCCCGCAGCGCTGCGACCTTGGCGCGCACCAGCGCGCGATAGACCTCGTAGTACGGCAGCAACTCGACCGCGCCATAGTCGCCCGACACTGCGGTCCAGCGATCGAGCAGGGTGCGACGCAGGTCGGGGCGTCCGTGCGTGCCGAGGTCCATCGACAGGAACGCGAGGTCGTTCGCAACGTCGATGAATCGCAGGGCCGGGTCGAATTCCAGACCGTCGAACGCGACGAGGCGACCGTGCCAGCGCACGACGTTGCCGCAGTGCAGGTCGCCATGGCCTTCGCGCACGTGGCCGTCGCGCCGGCGCACCTCCATCTGCAACCGCAGCCTGCCGAAAATGCGCTCGACGTGCGCTCGCAGTGCGCCGAGCAGTTCGAACTCGCACGTCGCCGGCAGCCAGCGAACGATCTCCTCGAAGTTGTCGAGCGTGACGCGATGCAGCGCGGCCGGGCGGCCGAAGGGACTCGAGGCCTCCGCGCGGGTCGCCTCTGCGTGCATCCGCGCGAGGTCTTCGGCGAGCGTGGCGATCTCCCCGTCCGAAACGGCGTTTCGCGACAGCAAGTGCGTGAGTTCGTCGTCCGGGTCGAACTGCCGCATGCGCAGTGCATGCTCGAACACGGGGACCGCGTCGACGCCGACACGCGGTGCATCGGGCTGGCCCGAGATCGGCACGGTGTCGACGTACAGGTCCGGCGCATGCCGGCGATTGAGGCGCAACTCCTCGCGACAGAGCCATTCGCGTCGTGCCGCCGTCGAGTAATCCAGGAACGGCAATCGCAGCGGCTTCTTGACCTTGTAGGCGCAGGGTCCGGTCAGGAACACCCAGGACACGTGCGTTTCGATGCAGCGGATCGGTTCGGACACGTCGTGCAGCGCGGCGTAAGGGGCCGGCGTTTGCATTGCAGCAACGAAAGCTTCCTGCGCGGGAAGGCTCGAGAGGGCAGAGGCGGGATCTGCGAAGTTCACGCGAGATTCGGCCCTCGACGGGTGCTTCAGGAAGTGTACCCTTGGGGTCGACTCCGGGGTCCCCTGCGATCAATACCTATGGTCGGCAGGACGCCGAGTTCGACAATGAAATCGTCCATTCGGACGTCACAGCAGAGGGATGCAGAATCGTGACAATCCCCGTCCAGATCACCTTCAGACACATGGAAAGCAGCCCGGCGGTCGAGACGCGAGTGCGCGAACTCGCAGGACACCTGGGCGTGTTCAGCGATCGTATCCAGTCCTGCCGCGTGGTCGTGGATTCGCCGCACCGGCACCACCACCAGGGCAAGGTGTTCAACGTGAAAGTCCAGCTCGGCCTGCCTGGCGGAGACGTGGTCGTCGACATGGAGCGACCGGACCGCGACGGTCACGAAGACGTCTACGTCGTGCTGCGCGACGCGTTCGACGCAGCGAAGCGCCAGGTGCAGCAGCGCATGTCCACCCTGCGCGGAGAACCGACCCTGCGCGACAAGCCCGTCGCCTGATCATCACGCGCCGGTCGGCGCCGCACCGGGCACGACCCAGCCATGAACGCCGCACCGTTGCTGTTCGCACCCCGCGCCGCGCGCCCGTTCGCGGAGCGCGTGGCGTCGGCCCTCGGCCTCGAACTCGCGCCACTCGAGGAGCGCGAGTACGAAGGTGGAGAGCACAAGTCCCGGCCCCTCGTCAGCGTGCGCGGTCGTGCGGTCTACGTCGTGCAGTCGCTCAGCGGCGACGCGGCGGCGAGCGCCAACGACCGGCTCTGCCGCGCCCTGTTCCTGATCGCGGCCTTGAAGGATGCTGGCGCGGCGCGCGTCACGGCGTGCCTGCCGTACCTCGCGTATGCGCGCAAGGATCGTCGGAGCAAGGAGCGCGATCCAGTCAACGCGCGCTACGTCGCACAGCTGTTCGAGGCGGTCGGCGTCGATCACGTGATCGCCATGGACGTGCACAACGTCGCCGCGTTCGAGAACGCGTTTCGTTGCAGCGTGGACCTGCTCGAAGCGGCGCCGTTGCTGGCCGAGCACGTGGTCGCGCGTTCGTCGGGCGAGCCGCTCGCCATCGTCTCACCGGACATCGGCGGCGCGAAACGCGCGCAACGGCTGCAGGACCTCGTCGTCGCGCGACGTCCGCTCGACGTCGCCCTCGCCATCTTCGAGAAGCGGCGCGACAGTGGCGTGGTCACCGGCGAGCTGCTCGTAGGCCCGGTCGAAGGCCGCCACGTCGTGATCATCGACGACCTCATCAGCGCCGGGACGACCGTGCTGCGCGCGGCGCAGGCATGCCGTGCCGCCGGTGCGCGCTCGGTGACTGCCTTCGCGACCCACGGGGTGTTCGCACCGGGCGCCGAGCGCCTGCTCGAGCGCGACGGCCCGGACCGGCTGCTGGTCACCGACACCATCTTGCCGCTGCGCCTGCAGCCGCGAGCGGGCGAGGAGCACCGGCTCGAGGTGCTCGCCGCGTCGGCGCTCTTTGCGGAAGCGGTGCGGCGGATCGAGGCCGGCGAGTCGGTCGTCGCGCTGCGTGAGATGGAGCGCAGGCCGTTGCCGACGGAGTGAGCCATGCGCAGGTTCGCGGACCGTGCCGACGCAGGGCGCCAGCTGGCGAAGGCCCTTGCCGCGACCGTGTCCGGGCGCGGCGCCATCGTGCTGGGCCTGCCGCGCGGCGGCGTGCCCGTCGCCGCGGAAATCGCGAGCGAGCTCCGCCTGCCGCTCGACGTCCTCTGCGTCCGCAAGCTCGGCGTGCCGTTCCAGCCTGAACTCGCAATGGGTGCGCTCGCGAGCGGAGGGGCCATCGTGCGCAACGAGGACGTGCTCGCCACGTTGCCGTCGGCCGAGACCGCGTTCGCCCGCGTCCTCGACGACGAGCGGGTCGAGCTCGAGCGTCGTGAGCACATCTACCGCGGCGATGCACCGCCGCTCGACGTGCACGAGCGGCTCGTCGTCCTGGTCGACGACGGACTCGCAACCGGCGCCACGATGGAAGCGGCGGTGCAGGCACTGCGTGCGCTCGCGCCGGCGGCGATCGTCGTGGCAGTGCCGGTCGGATCGCGCGAGGCCGTCGAACGCATTGCCGCCGTCGCGGACCGAGTGGTCTGCCTGCACGCGCCGATCTATTTCGGCGCGGTCGGTGCGTTCTACGAGTCGTTCGAGCAGACCGGCGACAGTGAGGTCACCGCGATGCTTGCCGCCGCACGGCGACGCCAGGGGCCGGACGAGGGCGCGTGATACGCTCGCGCCTGCCGCCTCGGAGCACGCACATGACTGCAGCGCCCGGTCCCGAAGTGATCAAGGTCGACGTCCACGCCGCCGCCGAGGAGGCACTCGAACTCGACCCGGCGCGCCTGGCGCCCGGCAGCGCCGTGCCGGCTCAATTCGCCCGCAACGCTTTCACCGACGCCACCGGACGCTTCTTCGGCGGGATCTGGCGCAGCAGCGAAGGCGCCTGGCGTGTCTCGTACACGGAAAACGAACTCTGCGTGCTGACCCAGGGCCGCGTGCGCATCAGCGACGACGCCGGGCGCAGCTGGACCTTCGTGCCCGGCGATTGCTTCGTGATGCCCGCCGGGTTCATCGGACTCTGGGAAGTGCTCGAACCGGCGCAGAAGTTCTACGCGATCTTCGAGCCCGGCGCCTGACGACCCCGATCGGTGCAGGACGCCTGGTGCACTGCGCCTGAACGGTGCAATCGCGCGGAAATGTTCGACGCGTTCCGACGACTTTCGTCGTGGCACGCTTCCTGCACTGCACCGTCACGAACCACCGTCGCGGGCGCGGCGTCGATCTGGCCGTCTCGCCTCTGCTACACTTGCGGTGTTGTCCGTCTTATTCATGTTGCGTTGAGACAACAAAGGGGTATGCGAATGAAATTGAGCCATGGGCTGGCTGCGGTCGGGCTGACGTTCGCGGCGGTCACCGCCAATGCGGAGATCACCGGGACGATCGGGGCGTACAGCGACTACAACTGGCGCGGCATCACCCAGACGTCGCAGGATCCTGCCCTGCAGGGCAGCATCGACTATGCGCACGACAGCGGGTTTTATGCCGGCGTGTGGGCGAGCAACGTCGACTTCGGCGACTGTTGCGACGAAAACATCGAAACCGACCTGTACCTGGGCTTCAGCGGCGGCGAGGACGTCACCTGGGACGTCGGCGGCATCTACTACCTGTACCCGGGCGCGGAAGACCTGGACTTCTGGGAAATCTATGCCGGGCTCGGCTGGAACTGGCTGAGCGGCAAGCTCTCGTACTCGAGCGACTTCGCGAATCTTGACGAGTCGGCGCTCTACCTCGAAGCGAACGGCGAATGGGAACTGCCCGCCAACTTCGGGCTGAACGCGCACGTCGGCTACAGCGACGGCGACGCCATCGAACTCGCGTACGGCCAGAGCGATTATTTCGACTGGGCCGTGGGCGTGTCGTACACGCTCGGCCACTTCGACTTCGGCCTGAAGTACGCCGACGGCAGCGACCTGAAGACGCTCGACGGTACGCCGGACGACGTCTCCAGCAGCGAAGGCGTGGCGATCTTCTCGGTCTCGACCAGCTTCCCCTGGTCCGCCGAAGAGTAAGCGCAACCGCATCCGCGTGAACCGACGCCCGGTCTCCGTGAGGAGGCCGGGCGTTTTTTTTCGGATCGCTGCACACGGCAGCCCTCGGCGCGCAATCCGGATGAATTTTTCCGGGCTCCGAAAGCCGACATGTCGCCCGGAAAAACATCCGGATCGCGCGCTGACAGCCCGCGCCTGGGCGCTTTTCGGCTGCTGCGGCCGAAAAGACGCTACGGCGCACGCAACGACGGCGCTTCCGACGCGGCTGCTTGACCCTGAGGCCTCAGGTTGTGCGCGGTGACGCTGCGTGGGCCGTG
>DASUMQ010000299.1:0-4471 GCA_036277615.1 Steroidobacteraceae bacterium | reverse complement strand
GCTCGGCAAGTGGTTCACGTTCATGCTCAATTCCGAGCTGAGCTACGGCGATTCGCTCGGCGACACGACGTCGCTGCCGCCGTACCGCCGTTTTTTCGCGGGCGGCCCGGAGTCGGTGCGTGGCTATCGCGAAAGTCGACTGGGTCCGAAGGATTCCTTCGGCAACCCGTACGGCGGCAACCTCAAGTTCACGAACCAGCTCGAACTGCTGCTGCCGATGCCCGCGAAATGGCGCAACAGCGCGCGGTTCAGCGCGTTCGTCGACGTGGGCAACGTTTTCTCCACCGACGACGTCCAGTTCGTCGGCAAGGACGGCGTCACGCCGGTGGAATACGACTTTTCGTTTGATAAACTGCGTTATTCGACCGGCATCGCTGTCCAATGGATGGCGCCGCTCGGCGTGTTCCGCTTCAGCTACGCGGTGCCCCTCAACGAGTTCAAGGGCAACGACGTGGAATACAAGGACGAGACCGAAGGGTTCCAGTTCTCCATTGGCCAGGCTTTCTGAGGTATCCCGTTACATGCGCACCAAGACCGCAATGCTCGCCCTCGTGACGATCGCCGCCAGCGCGCTGCCGCTCGGCGCGGCACAGGCGCAGGCGAAGATCGGCGTCGTCAACGTGGCGCGCCTGCTGCAGGAAGCCCCGCAGGCCCAGGCGGCCTCGCAGTCGCTCGAGGGCGAGTTCGCCAACCGCAAGCGCGAGCTGCAGACGCTGGAGCGTGACCTCAAGACGCGCGAGGAAAAGCTGCAGAAGGACGGTGCGACCATGGCCGAAGCCGAGCGCCGCAACCAGGAAAAGACGCTGCGCGACGCGCAGCGCGATTTCGCGCGCAAGCAGAACGAGTTCATGGAAGACCTGAACGTGCGCCGCAACGAGGCGCTCGGCCAGCTGCAGCGGACCGTGCTGCAGGAAGTGCAGACCTACGCCAAGTCGGCGGGCCTCGACCTCGTCGTCGCCGACGCGCTGTATGCGAGCACCTCGGTGGACATCACGCAGCAGGTCCTGTCCGCGCTGCAGGCGAAGGGCAGGGCTGCGGCACCGGCGAAGCCCTGAGCCGGCCGCGAGCGAACGGCGCGGACGTCCGCCATGCCGGTGAGCCTGGGCGAGCTGGCGGTACGTTTCGGATGTGAGCTGCACGGCGACCCCGACGCGCTCGTCGATCGGGTCGCCACGCTGCAGGATGCCGTGCCCGGCGCCGTCGCGTTTCTCGCGAATCCCAAGTACCGCAAGCACCTGCCCGGCACGCGCGCGAGCGCCGTCGTGCTCGACGCCGCGAGCCTCGGCCACTGCCAGACCCATGCGCTCGTCGCCGCCAACCCCTATGCGACCTATGCGCGGATTGCGCAGCACCTGAACCCCGAGCCTTCGTTCGCGGGCGGCCGTCACGCGACCGCCGTCGTGGAGGAGGGCGCCACGGTAGACGCGACGGCCTGGATCGGCCCGCACTGCTACGTCGCCGCTGGCGCGGTGATCGGTCCGGGCGCGTTCCTCGGCCCGGCAACGGTGGTGTTCGAGGGCGTCTCGATCGGCGCCCAGAGCCGTTGCGTGGCACGAGTCACGCTGTGCGCGCGCGTGCGGATCGGCGAACGGTGCCTGTTGCACCCGGGCGTCGTGATCGGCGCCGACGGCTTTGGCCATGCCCCGGACACCGACGGCTACGTCAAGGTGCCGCAGCTGGGCGCGGTCACGGTCGGCGACGACGTCGAGATCGGCGCGAACACGACCATCGACCGTGGGGCGATCGAGGACACCGTGATCGAACACGGCGTCAAGATCGACAACCAGGTGCAGATCGGTCACAACTGCCGGATTGGGGAGCACACTGTCATCGCGGGCTGTGCTGGAATCTCGGGCAGCGTCACGATCGGCAAGCGCTGCATGGTCGGGGGGATGGTCGGGTTCGTCGGCCACCTGGAGGTTTGCGACGACGTCTACCTGACCGGCAAGACGATGGTCACGGGTTCGATCACGAAGCCGGGCCTCTATTCCGGGCAACTGCCGTTCGACGAGGCTCGCCGGTTCCGCCGCAACAGCGCGCGGTTCCAGAAGCTCGACGAACTCGCGCAGCGCGTCGCACGGATCGAGCGCGCCGGGCGCAAGAACGACGAGCCCGGTCCGGGGGAAGACTGAGTCCAGGCACAACGAGCACAGGCGCCATGAGTGAAGCACAGGGTGGATTCGGCATCGACGAAGTGATGCGGCGGCTGCCGCACCGGTATCCGATGCTGCTCGTCGATCGCGTGCTCGAGTGCGTCTCGGGTGAGCGGCTCGTGGCGCTCAAGAACGTGAGCGCGAACGAGCAATTCTTCGCGGGACACTTCCCCGGCCGGCCGGTGATGCCAGGCGTGCTGATGCTCGAGGCGCTCGCGCAGGCCGCCGGCATCCTCTGTTTCGTCACAGCGAACATCTACCCCGACGAGAACGTGAAGTTCTATTTCGCGGGCATCGACAAGGCGCGCTTTCGCCGGCCGGTCGTGCCCGGGGACCGGCTGTTGCTAAAGGTCACGCTGGAACGCAGGATCCGGACGATCTGGAAGTTTTCGACCGTGGCGGAAGTGGACGGCGACGAAGCTTGCTCCGCCGAGATGATGGTGATGCCGGGCTGAGCGCCGCGGCACGAGAGGGAGAGTGGCGAAGATGAGCGGCACCATCCACGCGACCGCGATCGTGGCGCCCGACGCCGTGCTCGGCGAAGGCGTCGAAGTCGGCGCGTACGCGGTCGTCGGGCCGGACGTCGAAGTCGGGCCGCGGACCCGGATCGGCGCGCACGCGATGATTCATCGCCATACGCGCCTCGGCGCAGACAACATCGTGCACTCGTACGCGTCCGTCGGCGACGCGCCGCAGGACAAGAAGTACAAGGGCGAGCCGACGCGACTCGAGATCGGCGACCGCAACGTGATCCGGGAGTTCGTCACCCTCAACCGCGGCACGACCAAGGACCGCGGCGTGACGACGATCGGCAGCGACAACCTGTTCATGGCCTATGCGCACGTCGCGCACGACTGCGTCGTCGGCAGCCAGTGCGTGCTCGCCAACAGCGCAACGCTCGGCGGTCACGTGGTCCTCGGCGACTGGGTCATCATGGGCGGCTTCGCGGCCGTCCACCAGTTCTGCAAGGTCGGCGCGCACGCGTTCCTCGCGAACAACGCGGCCGTCACCCGCGACGTGCCGCCGTACGTGATGGCGGTGGGCGGGCCCGCAAAGCCGCACAGCATCAATTCCGAGGGCCTCAAGCGTCGCGGCTTCTCGCCGCAACAGATCCGCAACCTGCGCAACGCGTATCGCGTCCTGTACCGCTCGGGCCTGCGTCTCGACGACGCGGTCGAGCAGCTGCGCGGCATGGCGCAGGACCAGCCCGAAGTCCAGGCGCTGGTCGACTTCATTCCTGAATCCACGCGCAGCCTCGTGCGCTGATGCCGGGCATGGAGGGGGAGCGACGCTCGGCTCCCTCTCCCACGACGGTGGGAGAGGATCCCGTCACCTCACCCACGACGGTGGGAGAGGTGAAGATCGGGCTCGTCGCGGGCGAAGCGTCCGGCGACAACCTCGGGGGCGCCCTGGTCCGTTCGTTGCACGCGCGCTCACCGGGCGCGCATTGTTTCGGCGTCGCCGGGCCGCGCATGCTCGAAGCAGGCTGCGAATCGTGGCATTCCGCCGAAGAACTCGCCGTCATGGGGCTCGCGGAAATCCTGAAACACCTGCCCCGCCTGCTGCGCCTGCGTCGCGAGCTCGTCGCGCGCATGATCGAGGCACGGCCCGACGTCTTCGTCGGCATCGACTCGCCCGAATTCAACCTGCGCGTCGCCGCGCAGCTCAAGGCCCAGGGCGTGCCGACGGTGCAGTACGTGAGCCCCCAGGTGTGGGCGTGGCGCCAAGGTCGTGTACGTACGATCGGCCAGTCGGTCGACCTCGTGCTCTGCGTGCTGCCGTTCGAGGAGCGCTTCTACGACGCGCACCACGTGCGCGCCGTCTTCGTGGGCCACCCGCTCGCCGACCGCGTGCCGCTCGAGAGCCCCAGCGGACCGGCGCGGCTCGCGCTCGGGCTGGTCCCGGACCAGCCGACGGTGGCCGTGCTGCCCGGGAGTCGCCGGGCCGAGGTCGGCAAGCTCGGCGCACCGTTCGCCGCGACGCTGGCGTGGCTCCGGACGCGGCGGCCCGAGCTGCAGTTCGTGGCGGCAATGGCGAATCCCCGCGCACGCGTCACGTTCGAGCGAGCATTGGCGGAGCAGGCGCCCGGCGTCCACGTCACGCTCGTGGACGGACGGGCCCAGGAGGCGATCGCGAGTGCCGATGCCGTGCTCGTCGCTTCCGGCACGGCCACGCTGGAGACAGCGCTGATCAAGCGGCCCATGGTCGTCGCATATCGGGTGGCGCCGCTCACGAGCTGGCTGCTGCGGGACCTCGGGCTCATGAAGGCCGAATTCTTCGCGCAACCGAACCTGCTTGCCGGGCGCCGCCTCGTGCCC
>DASUMQ010000298.1:0-3109 GCA_036277615.1 Steroidobacteraceae bacterium | reverse complement strand
TGCAGAGGGTCAATCGGGCCGGGTCAGGGCGCCGGCAGCAGCTCGTCCGTCCGGCCGGTCAAACGGTAGAACAGCAAGCCGAGCCATTCATGGGCGGCCTCGTCGAGCAGCGCAAGGTTCGACGCGACCTGAAATGAGCCGAGGGCCCAGCCGCCCGTGGACCGGTAGTCCGCGGGCTGTGCCACGATTTCTGGCCAGCCTCCCGCCCGAAAGCAGGCCACGCTGCGCGGCATGTGCAACGCCGTGGTCACGAGCACCCAGACCTCGCCGGCGCGAGGCTGTGCAACAGCACGAGCGTTGCGTCCGCTCGCACACGTATCCGCGGAACCTTCATCGAAGCTGACGCGCGTCGAATCGAGACCAACGTCGCGCAGGACACGTTCGCCGACCGCCGCCTGCGTCTCGAGCGGACCTTTGCCCAGGTCCCGGCGCGGCCCGCCGGAGTAGACGATGCGCGCCTGGGGGTGCCGTTGAGCGAGCGTGAGCACAGTCACGTAGCGGCCGGCGCTACGTCCGAGCTGGGGTACGCCGTAGGCCTGCGAAGCGACCGGTTTCTCGGCGCCGGAGAGGAACACGATGCCGTCCACGTGTCCCGGGAGTGTGGGTTGCGGAAATCGTGTCTCGAGGATGTTCGCGAGGTAGATCGAGGTCGGGAGCATGCCAAAGAGACCCAGTCCCACGCCACCGACCCAGAGGAACGGTTTCGCCCACGCACCGCGACGCCATGCGAGCAGCACCAATCCGACCAGGAGCGAGAACAGGATCAGCTGCGACGGACTGATCAAGGACCACAACAGCCAGCGCCAGGACATCGGTATCGATCCCTTCCCTTGCGTTGACCGGTCGCGCCTTACCGCGCTCGGCGGGGCCGACTCAGCCCGGTTCGCCGCCGATCAGCCCGAGCAGCTCCTGCGTCTTGTCGCGCATCAGCAGTTCGTTGCCGCGACTCTCGACGTTCAGGCGGATCAGCGGCTCCGTGTTCGACGAACGCAGGTTGAAGCGCCAACCGTCGAGCTCGACGCTCACGCCGTCGGTGCGGTCGATGCTCTTCGCCATCGGCTGGTACTTCGCGAGCACAGCCGCGATCGTCGCCTTCGCATCCGGCACGCGCCGGTTGATTTCGCCGCTCGCCGGGAACAGCCGGATGCGCTCCCCGACGAGTTCCGAGAGCGGCTTGCCGGTCGTGCACATGAGCTGCGTCACGAGCAGCCACGGAATCATACCGCTGTCGCAGTACGAGAAATCGCGGAAATAATGATGCGCGCTCATTTCGCCGCCGTAGACGCCGTCGACGTCGCGCATCGTGGCCTTGATGAAGGCGTGTCCCGACTTCGACTGCACGGCCTCGCCGCCCATGCGCTGGACGATGTCGAGCGTGTTCCAGGTCAGGCGCGGGTCGTGCACGATCCGGCCGCCCGGATGCCGCTGCAGGAACGCGGCGGCCAGCAAGCCTACGATGTAGTAGCCCTCGATGAAGCTGGCCTTCTCGTCGAACAGGAAGCAGCGGTCGTAGTCGCCGTCCCAGCTGATCGCGCAATCGGCGCCGTTCCTGCGCAGCGCCTCGACCGGCGCGACGTGGTTCTCGGCGAGCATCGGGTTCGGCACGCCGTTCGGGAACGCACCGTCGGGCTCGTGCTGCACCTTGATGAATTCGAACGGCAGGAACGGCTCGAGCTTGTCGACGATCAGCCCGGCGCCGCCGTTGCCTGCATGCACCACGACCTTGAGCGGCTTCAGCTTCGCGCGGTCGACGTACGTGAGCAGGTGCTCGATGTAGTCCGGCATGATGTCGACGGCAAATCGCTCGCCGACGCGCGCGGGCTTCGTGAACTTTCCCGTCTCGGCGATCTGCCGTATGTCGACGAGCCCCGTGTCGCCGCTGATCGGCCGGGATCCCTCCCGCACGAACTTCATGCCGTTGTAGTCCGGCGGATTGTGGCTCGCCGTGACCATGATGCCGCCGTCCATCTCGCGCGCGAACGTCGCGTAGTAGACGACCTCGGTGCCGCAAAGACCGATGTCGTAGACGTCGACGCCGGAATCGAGCAGGCCCTGTTCCAGCGCCTTGCCGATCTGTTCGCTCGAGAGGCGGATGTCGCGACCGACGATCACTTTCCGGGGCTTGACGAACTCGGCGTACGCGCGCCCGACGCGATATGCGACGTCTTCGTTCAGCTCGCTCGGGATACGCCCGCGCAGGTCGTACGCCTTGAAGCCCTGGATCGTGATCGGAGTCACTTGGTTGTCCCTTCCCGGCCGTAGACGTCCTCGAAGCGGACGATGTCGTCCTCGCCGAGGTAGCTGCCCGACTGCACTTCGATGATCTCGAGCGTGACTTTACCCGGGTTCTCGATGCGGTGCTTCGTCCCGAGCGGGATGTAGGTCGATTCGTTCTCGCCGAGCAGAAAAGTCTCCTCCCCGCGGGTAATGCGCGCGGTCCCGGAAACCACGATCCAGTGCTCCGCCCGGTGGTGGTGCATCTGGAGCGACATCGAGGCGCGCGGTTTCACGATGAGCCGTTTCACCTGGAAGCGGTCCCCGGTGTCGATGCTGTCGTAGCTGCCCCAGGGCCGGAACACTTCGCGGTGCAGTGCGGTCTCGTAGCGTCCCTGCTCCTTGAGCTTCGCGACGAGCTGCTTGACGTCCTGCACGCGATCGCGCGGCGCGACCAGCACGGCGTCCTTGGTCTCGACGACGACGTGGTCCTTGAGACCGACTGCGCCGATCAGCCGACTCGTCGAATGCAGGTAGCAACCGCTCGAATCCTCAACGAGCACATCGCCGGTCATGACGTTGCCGGAGGCGTCGCGCGGCAGTGCGTCCTGCAGCGACGCCCAGGAGCCCACGTCGCTCCATCCGGCGTCGAGCGGCACGACGACGGCGAGGCTGGTTTTCTCCATCACGGCATAGTCGATCGAGTCGCTCGGGCATGCAGCGAATTCGGCCTGCGGCAGCCGCGTGAAGTCGAGGTCGCGCGTCGCCGCGGCTACCGCCGCCCGGCAGGCAGCAAGCATCGCCGGCGCGTGTCGCTCGAGCTCAGCGAGGTACACGGTGGCGCGAAACAGGAACATGCCGCTGTTCCAGTAATACTCGCCGGAGTCGACGTACT
>DASUMQ010000297.1:0-2775 GCA_036277615.1 Steroidobacteraceae bacterium | reverse complement strand
GTCGCGCACGTTGCGCTCGCGGTCGATGAAGCGCCACGCGTAGCGGCCGGGGGCGAGCGTCAGCTGCAGCACGCCGTACTCGAGCACGCGCGAGCGGCTTGCGTACGGCGGTTTCCAGAAACCGTAGAGCCGCGCGCCGCCGGTGCCGACCGTGAATTGACGCGGCCCCTCGCCGTCCGCGACCCGCCGGCCGAATGCGTCGAACGGCGCGAACGCCTCATAGAAGTGCTCGTGACCGCTCAACACGAGGTCGGCCCCGTAGTCGTCGAGCAATTCCCAGTACGGACGCATGTGCTCGCCCGAGCCGCGATGCCAGCCCGACGAATACAGCGGCGCGTGCCAGGCCACGGCCAGGCACCGCGGCGCCGGCGTCGGTGATGCGCCCGGCGCGCGCGGCCGCTCGCGTTCGAGCGTCTGCCGGAGCCACTCGAGCTGGTCGCGCAGCGCGCCCCCGTCGACGTTGCTGTCGAGCACGATCAGCAGCCAGTCCGGCGCCATCGCGTGGGTGTACGCGATGTAGCGATCGCTCGTCGCCAGCGCGTCCAGGTTGAAGTACGCGCGGAACGTGCGACTGCTGCCCGCCACGTAGTCGTGATTGCCGGCCACCGCGAGCGTCGTCGCGCGATGCCGGCCCCAGGTCGGTTCGTAGCACTGCGCGAGCGCGGCCGGATCGGTCAGCGGATACACGAGGTCACCGAGTGCCAGCACGGTCGCGCCGTCCGGAACGAGTCCCGCCACGTCACGCGCTGCAGCGCTATCGGGCGGTTCGCGGCGACAGTCCGCAAGATCGCCGACCGCGTAGACCTGCGTCGAGCCGATCGGGACGTCGAGCGGCGGCACCTGCTTCGGCGCGCGCGTGAGCGGCATGCAACCGACGAGCGTCGCTGCGGCGACGACCACGGCGAATCGGCGCAAGGATCGCGGCCCGAGTCTCATGCCCGGCGCCGGCGTTCGGGTCAGGTTCCCTTCCAGCAGAAGCAGTTGAGCTTGTTGCCGTCGAGATCGCGGAAATACGCCGCATAGAACCCGCTGGCCCCGCGCGGGCCGGGCGCACCTTCGTCCGTCGCACCGAGCTCGAGTGCCTTCCGGTGCACCGCATCGACCTTCGCGCTGCTGTCCACGACGAGCGACACCATCGAGCCGTTGCCCACCGTCGCCGCCTTGCCGTCGAACGGCTTGATGACGCCGAGTGACGGCTTGCCGGGTCCGACCGACCACGCGACGAACCGGTCCGATTCCATGTATCGGCCCGCGCCGAGCAGCTTCAGCAGTTCGTCGTAGAACTCCGCTGCGCGCGCAATGTCGTTGGAGCCGAGTGTCACGTACCCGATCATGCAGGTCTCCGTCCGTCGTGGAAGTCAGTGCGCCCGCAGGCTTGCAGCGGGCGCGAATCGACGATTCTGCGTGACGACCCCGTCCGAAGCAAAGGCCGTGGACGCCGACGCGCCGACTTTCAGCCGCTTTCCTGCAACGCGATTGCCACCGCTTTCCAGCGCGCGAGCTTCTGCTCGAATCGCAGCGACGCGTGGGCGGGACTCGTCGACGGCAGCGGGTGCAGCGGCAGGCTTCGCGCCGGCTCGCCGAGGCCGGGCAGCACCAGTCGCGCGTACAGCCGCGTGGCCGTGCCGCCATTCGTGAACACCGTCGTGATCGCACCGTGCGTGCGGAAGAACGTACGGAAGTCGTTCGGCAGGATACTGCCCAAGTCGATCGAGGCGTCGAGGCTGCCCGGCCGGACCGCCGCCTTGCACACGTCCCACAGCGCAACGCCGCGTGCCCTGAGCCGGTCGGCACGCTCTTCGTAGGGCCACTCCGGCCCGGCGTCGCACAACGCGCCCATGATCCGCCAGAACGCATTGTGCGGCTGGGCGTAATACTGCCGTCGCGCGAGGGAAACCTGGCCCGGCAGCGAGCCGAGAATCAGCACCCGCGCGTCGGGTGCGGCGATGGGTGGAAAGCCTCGCGAACGCCTGGGCATCCGGCGAAGTTAAACTGCTCCCGCCGTCCCGCATAGCGCAGGACCCACGGCGCGCAGGCCGCGCCGTGAGCCGAGGACGCTACGCCGCCTCGCGCGGTCGCGGCCGGGTCTCCGTCGGTGTCGCTGCTGCCGCCGTCACACTGGGGTGCTCGTAGTCGTTGCGCACCCAGTCGCGGTACTGCGGCGGGATCGGGTTGGCCGCGCCCTCACCGAGCCAGTCGAGCTTCCCGTCCATCAGCAGGCCGGCGACCTTGCCGTACGACCGGTTGAAGTTGTGCTTCACGGCGCGGAAGTTGGACTCGATGCGACGCCGCGCCTCCTGGCAATACAGGTCGGCCAGGTCCAGCGGCGTCCGATCGCCCGGCTGTGCGGCGACGAGGTGGTCGGCATAGGACAGCGTGGCCGCCATGACGAAGAGCTCGACGCCGACGTCGACGAAATTGCCGAGCAGGATCTGCTCCTTCTCGAGCTTGGGGCCGTGCCTGGCCATCGTCGCGAACAGCCGGCGTGCCAGCAGCTTGCTCGCCTTTGCCGCGTACTCGAGATGGCGACGATTGCGCTCGTCCAGGTGTCGCGCTTCGAGCTGTCCGCCCGCCTGCGGCAGGAACAGCTTTGGCAGCCAGGACGAGTAGAACCCGAGGGCTTTCAGCAGGGCGTCGCGCTTCGTGCCCTTCTGCCCCGGCTTCGGCTGCAGGATCGGCATCATCAGGCGGAAGTGCGTGTCCAGCGCCTCGCGCGCCATGATCAGGTGCATGACCTGCGACGAGCCCTCGAAGATGCGGTTGATGCGTGCATCG
>DASUMQ010000296.1:0-28541 GCA_036277615.1 Steroidobacteraceae bacterium | reverse complement strand
TCCCGGATGATCTTGGCGCGCGGATCGAAGTTCTTGTACACGCGGTGGCCGAAGCCCATCAGGCGCGTGTTGCCGTCCTTGTCCTTGACGCGGCCGAGGAACTTCTGGATGTTGTCGACGGTGCCGATCTCCTCGAGCATCTCGAGCACGGCCTCGTTGGCCCCGCCGTGCGCGGGGCCCCACAGCGCGGAGACGCCGGCCGAGATCGCCGCGTAGGGATTCGTGCCCGTGCTGCCGGCCAGCCGCACCGTCGACGTGCTGGCGTTCTGCTCGTGGTCCGCGTGCAGGATCAGCAGCAGTTCGAGCGCCTGCGCCGCGATCGGGTCCAGGACGTAATCTTCCGCCGGCACCGCGAAGAACATGTGCAGCATGTTCGCGCAGTAGTCCATGTCGTTGCGCGGGTAGACGAACGGCTGGCCGAGCATGTGCTTGTACGCCGCGGCGGACACCGTCGGGATCTTGGCGAGTATGCGATGCGCGAAGATCTCGCGATGGCGCGGATTATGGTTGTCCATCGAGTCGTGGTAGAACGCCGCCATCGACGAGACGACCGCGGACACCATCGCCATCGGGTGCGCGTCGTAGTGGAACCCGTTGAAGAAACGCAGCAGCGTTTCGTTGATCATCGTGTGGTAGCGGATCGAGTGGTCGAACTGCTCCAGCTGCACGCCCGTGGGCAGGTCGCCGTTGATCAGCAGGTAAGCGGTTTCCAGGAACGTCGACTTGGTCGCGATCTGCTCGATCGGGTAGCCGCGGTAGAGCAGCACGCCGTTGTCGCCGTCGATGTAGGTGATCTTGCTCTCGCACGCCGCCGTCGCCATGAACCCGGGGTCGAACGTGAAGACACCGTGGTCCTTGGTCAGGCTCGCGACATTGATGCAATCCGGCCCGAGGGAGCCGCTGCGCGCTTCCAGCACGGACTTCTTGCCGGTCTCCGCGTCGACCAGCTCGTACTTCTTGCTGCTCATTAATCTGCAATCCCCATGACGGACCGTCGCGCCCCGGCGTCCCGGGGTTGGCCAGTCAGGTTTGCACGGCAGCGCGCTCAGTTCAAGATCGGATTACTCCACGACCTTGAGCTTCTGGCCGGCTACGGGCTGCTTGTCGGGATAGAGATCGTTGAGCAGGCGCAGGCGCTCCGTCGGGTATTTCTTGATAGGCGAATTTCTGGCCAGAGTCTCGATGGTCGTGCCGGGCTTGGCCTGCACCACGCGGATCTTGTCGGGCTCGGCCTGCGGAAATTCGTTGTCGCGCAGGCGACGGAACGTATTTACGCTCGAGGAGAAGACCGGTTCGAAACTCGAGAGGCCCGCCGCCTGGCGCGGCGCGCCTTTGAAGACGTACGCGAGGTTGTTGTAGTACACGACCGCGACGCGCGCAGGACCCTGGTTGCCCCACGGCAGGCCCGTGCTGCGCACCGTGGCCGTGTAACCCTGCAATCCGTTCACGTCCAGCGGCGCAGACGAGACCGTCGCTGAGCCTTGCAGCAGGCGTCCGAGGAATTCTTTCGGGGTTACGCCCTGCGGCGGCGCCTGCGCCGACACGACGATCATCGCGTCCTTGCTCTCCGGATAGGCGACCACTTGCGCCGGCTGGTTCTCGACGATCCAGCCGGTCGGAAAGGCCAGCGTGAATCCGAGGTCGCTGTGATAGAAACGCGAGCCTCGGACGATGCCCTGCGCGCGACTGTCACCCATCGGCATGCCGTTCAGGCGCGCGAGGTACGCGTCGCGATTATCGGCTCGGTCCTCGGTGTTCTCGACCTTCTTCGCCGCACGCACGACTTCCTTCAGGCGCGTGTCGTTGTCGGGGTGCGTGGAGAACACGCCATGGTAGACGCGCGGCTGCCGGTTCTCCTGCCGCGCCATCTGCACCTCCAGCATTTCCTGGTTCTTGAGCAGCCGCACGACGTCGATCATCTCCTCGGGCTCGAAGCCGACCCGGTTCAGGTATTCGGCGCCAAGCCGATCCGCCTCGAGTTCCATGTCGCGTCCGTAGCCGCGCACGAGGGCAGTGCCCGCCGCGTTGGCGACGTTCGCGAGGTCGCCGCTGCCGGTCAGGATGCCGACGACCATGGCGCCGACGCCCGCGGCCGTCGCGCCCGTCTGCTGGCGGACCGAGTGCCGCGCGGTGACGTGCCCGACTTCGTGGCCGAGCACCGCGGCGAGTTCGGCCTCGGAGTTGAGGTACGCCATGATTCCGCGGGTGACGTACACGTAGCCGCCGGGCAGCGCGAACGCGTTGACGTCGGCGCTGTCGAGCACCGTGAACGTGTACTGCAGGTTAGGCCGGTGACTCGTCGACGCGATGCGCTGGCCGACCGTGTTGACGTACTGCTGCAGCACTTCGTCGTCGTAACGGCCGTACTGCTGGAGGATCTGCGGGTGCATCTTGCGCCCGATCTCGAGCTCCTGCGCCTCGCTCATCAGCACGACGTCCTTGTCGCCCGTGACGGGGTTGGTGGCGCAGCCGCCGACGACGGTGATCGTGACGGCGAACAGTGCAGCAGCGAACCGGGGGCTCGGGCGGGCCATGGTCGACTCCGGATTGCGTGGGGCCTGAGTCTAGAGTGCGCCCGGACGGACAGAAAGTTCCGGGCGAAGCGAGGTACGGCGGCGCGTCCGCGAGTCGGCCGAGCGCCCATAACGAACGAGGCGCCCGAAGGCGCCTCGCTGCTCGCCGCGGCGGAAGGGGGCCGTCAGGCCTTGGCGGCGTACTTCTTGCGGAAGCGGTCGACGCGACCGCCCGTGTCGACGATCTTCTGCTTGCCGGTATAGAACGGGTGGCAGCTCGAACAGACTTCGATCTGCAGGTCCTGGCCCAGCGTCGAACGGGTCTCGAACGTGTTGCCGCAGCTGCAGGTCACCGTGATCTGCTTGTAGTTCGGATGAATGGCGTCTTTCATGGCCGCGGCTTCCGGCTGGGGTCCAAAGTGGGTCGCGAATTATAGGGAGCGGCCCGCGACGTGACAAGTTTGCAGGGCCAGCCCGGTCGCTGCCGCGCCGTGCGGCCGGTTCCGACCCGGTACGGCCTGGTTTGACAGAATCGGTTATCCACAAAACCTGTGGATAACTGTGTGGATGACGGTACGGACAACGGCCCCCACGCCGTGTGACACGCGGGAATTTCTGTGTTGGTCAAAAATTCGCCAAGGCTATTTTCATTTTAAATTCATAAGGTTGTGTGTTTGCTCTCACGTTTCACTTCCGCTACAAACCGTAACCCGTAGAAAGTGCGTCCCCGGCCGGGACGTGTGCATAAGTGACATCCGGCTACCCGGTTTCGTGTTGCAGTGCAAGCGAAACGGACCGCTGACGACACGGGATCGACGTAGGTGTCCGCCGACTTACTCGGGTGCAAAGCATTGTCATCCGGGCAGAAACAGGCCTTGCAGGTCGTTCAGGAACCGGCGGCCGAGACCGGTCGGACGCCAGCGCTCTCCATCGTATCCGAGCAGGCCGCGCCGAGTTGCCTCGGCCAGGGGACGGCTCATCACGTCGGTCGACAGTCCGGTGCGCGCGGCGAACTCCGGGTCGGCAAAGCCGTCGTCGAGGCGCAGGGCGTTCAGGCAGAACTCGAACGGCACGTCCCGGACCGGCACCGCCCGTTGCTCGGTCACACGCGCCGGGGGCGTCGCAGCGGCGAGGTAACTGCCCGGATGCCGGGCCCGCACCGTGCGGACGATCGATCCGTCGGGGAGCGTCACCTTGCCGTGGGCCCCGGCGCCGACGCCGAGATAATCGTCGAAGCGCCAGTAGCCGAGGTTGTGGCGGCAGCGATGGCCGGGCCGCGCGTACGCGGACACTTCGTACTGCTCGAACCCCGCGGCCGCGAGGCGCGCCTGGCAGGCCTCCTGCATCTGCAGGCTCGCGTCGTCGTCGGGGAGTCGCGCGGGCGGTCGCCTGGCGAACGGCGTACCCGGCTCCAGCGTGAGCTGGTAGTGCGAGAGATGGGTCGGCTGCAAGGCGATCGCGCGCTCGAGGTCTCCCAGGGCGCCCGCGACGTCCTGCCCGGGCAGTGCGTACATCAGGTCGAGGTTGAGCCGGTCGATGCCGGCGGCACGAACCTCGGTCACGGCGCGCTCGATGTCCACGGACGCATGGATGCGACCGAGCGCCCGCAGCGTCGCGTCGTCGAAACTCTGCGCGCCGAGCGACACCCGGTTGACGCCCGCGGCCGCGTAATCGACGAATCGGCCGTGCTCGACCGTGCCCGGATTGGCCTCGAGCGTGACCTCGACGTCCGCGGCGAACGGCAATAGCGCGCGAGCGCGGTCGAGGACGTGACGGATCGCGCCTGCGGAGAACAGGCTCGGTGTCCCGCCGCCGAAAAAGACCGAGACGATCTCGCGTCCGGCCACGTCACGCGCAGCGAACTCGAGGTCGTCGAGCAGCGCCGCGACGTACATGTCCTCGGGCAGGCCCGCGGACGGCACCGCGTGCGAATTGAAATCGCAGTAGGGACACTTGCTGACGCACCACGGCAGGTGCACATACAGCGAGAGCGGAATGCGAGTCACGTCGATCATCGGGTCCCGGCCGCGAGCGCGGTCACCAGGCCACGCAAGGCCTGGCCGCGGTGACTGCGTCGATTCTTGTCGAGCGCCGTGAGTTCCGCTGCTGTACGTGCGCCTTCGTCGACGAGGAACAGCGGGTCGTAGCCGAAGCCGCCCTCGCCGCGCGGCGTGCGACCGATCGCTCCTTCCCAGGCGGCCTGGACGACGATCGGCGCCGGATCCTCCGCCCAGCGCAGGTACACCATCGCGCAGCGGTAACGTGCCGCGCGATCCGGGTCCGGCACGTTCGCGAGTTCGTGCAGCAGCTTGTCGTTGTTGGCGCGGTCGTCCGCGCCCGGCCCCGCATAGCGTGCGGAATGAATGCCCGGCGCGCCGCGCAGGGCCTCGACTTCGAGCCCCGAGTCGTCCGCGATTGCCGGCAGCCCGGCGACGGCCGACGCGAATCGCGCCTTGAGCAACGCATTCTCGACGAACGTCAGTCCGGTTTCGTCGGCCGCGCCGGCCGTGAACTCGGCGAGCGCGCGCACGGCGACGTGCCACGGCGCGAGGATCTCGCGCATCTCACGCAATTTGCCGGCATTGCCGGTTGCGAGCACCACGGTCCCGGGTATGCGAGTGTTCATCGCGTCGACGGCAGCGTCCCCTGCAGCGCCTCGAGCTGCAGCGCGAACAGTTGCCCGCAGGCCCCCGCGGCGAGATCGAGCAGACGGTCGAGTTCGTGGCGGCGGAACGCATGCCCTTCGGCGGTGCCCTGCACCTCGACGAAGCCGCCGCCGTTGTTCATGACGACGTTCATGTCGGTCTCGGCGCTCGAGTCCTCGAGGTAATCGAGGTCGACCACCGCAGCTCCACGCACGATTCCCACTGAAATGGCGGCGACCTGCCCGTGCAGCGGCGTCGCCGCGAGCTGGCGTCGCTTCACCAGCGAGCCCATCGCGTCCGCCAGCGCCACGTAGGCGCCGGTGATCGCCGCGGTGCGGGTCCCCCCGTCCGCCTGCAGCACGTCGCAGTCGAGCGTCACCGTGCGCTCGCCGAGCGCGCGCAGGTCGACTACCGCGCGCAGCGAGCGGCCGATCAGGCGCTGGATCTCGAGCGTGCGGCCGCCTTGCTTGCCGCGCGCCGCTTCGCGTGCGCTGCGCGTGTGGGTCGAGCGCGGCAGCATCCCGTACTCGGCCGTGACCCAGCCTTCGCCCTTGCCGCGCAGGAAACCGGGCACGCCGTCCTCGACCGACGCCGTGACGAGCACGCGCGTGTCGCCGAATTCCACGAGCACCGATCCCTCGGCGTGACGCGTGTAACCGCGGGTGATGCGGACAGGGCGCAACTCATCGGGTGCACGGCCACTCGGTCTCAAGGAATTTCTCCAGCAGTGTCTAGTGACTAGTGGCTAGTGGCTGGTGGGAAGAGGGGGCAGCGCTCGACAAGGTCGGCTTCTTACTGGCCACTAGCCACTAACCACTAGCCACTCTTCACGGTCCGAGCCAGCGGATCGCGGCAGCGGTCGTATTGTCCGCGTAAGGGGCGGAGTTCGTCACGGCGCGTTCGCCGAGCTCCGTGAGGGCCTCGCGCAGGTCGCGTTTCGGATCGCCGCTGAGCGAAGCGATCTGCTCCTCCGCGAGTCCCGACCAGAGCCCGTCGGAGCAGAGCATGAGCACGTCGCCCACCTGCAGTACGCGTCGGCCGCTCAGTGTCATCTCCGGCAGCGCCGGGTCGCCGCCGATGCAGCATTCCACGTAGTTGCGCATCGGGTGAGCCTGCGCCTGGCGTTCCGTGATCCGGCCCGCACGCAGCAGCAGCTCGACGTGCGAATGATCGCGCGTGCGCTCGAACACCTTGCCGCCGCGCAACTGGTACACGCGGCTGTCGCCGACGTGTGCCCAGTATGCGTTGCCGCCCTGCACGAGGCAGATCGCGCACGTGGCGCGCGGGCGGATCTCCGCCGGCAAGCCGTTGCCGAGCGCAACGACGGCGTCGTGAGCGCGTCCGACCGTGAGGTGCAGGAATCCGTCGGGGTCGAACAACGGCCGGCTCGTTTCCCAGAACTCGCCGAGCATCGTGCGGATGGCGACTTCGGCCGCGCGCGCGCCGTCCGCATGCCCGCCCATGCCGTCGACGACCGCGAGCAACACCGTTCCCTCGGCGTCGGCGATCGCGACTCGATCCTGGTTTTCTTCGCGATGCCCGATGAGACTCAGGTCCGCGTGCTCGATCTGCAAGGGACGCTCCGGCACGCCCTGTGTCGTGTAGACTTATCAACGTTTTATAGCACTTGCCGCAGCGCACATACAGCTTCGTGCCGCGTCGGTTTATTTTCCAGTAAGTCGAGACTGCCCCCCGATGATCCGCAGCATGACCGGCTTCGCGCGACGCGAGCGCCAAGGCCCGTGGGGCACGCTCACCTGCGAGATCCGCGCGGTCAACCACCGGTATCTGGAGTTGTCGTTGCGGATGCCCGAGGACCTGCGCGCCATCGAGAACGACGCGCGCCAGGTGATCTCGGCGGCCCTGCGCCGCGGCAAGGTCGACGCGGGGTTGTACCTGCGGGGCGCCCTGGCGCAGGCGGCCAGCATCGAAATCAATCGGTCGCTGGTCGAACAGGTGGCGCGCACCGCGGCCGACGTCGCAAGCCTCGCGGGGGGTTCGCTGGCGACCGTCAGTCCGCTCGACCTGCTGCGCTGGCCGGGCGTCATCCGCGAGGGCGAGAGGGACCTGCAGCCGGTGCAGACCGCGGCGATGGAACTGGTGCGTGAAACCGTGCATGACCTCAACGACGCCCGCGCTCGCGAGGGCGCCCGCATCCGTGAAATGCTGCTCGGCCGCTGCGAATCTCTGCAGCAGAATGTCGCCACTTTGCGTGCGCGCCTGCCCGAGATCAGCGACCGCATCCGCGCACGGGTGTCCGAACGCGTGGCGCAACTCGGCACGCAGGTCGACGCGGCCCGTCTCGAGCAGGAGCTCGTGCTGATCGCGTACAAGATGGATTTCGAGGAAGAGCTCGACCGGCTCGGCAGTCACGTGACCGAGGCCTGCCAGGCGCTCGACGCGCGGGAGCCCTCCGGCCGTCGCCTCGATTTCCTGATGCAGGAACTCAACCGCGAGGCGAACACGCTGTCGTCGAAGTCGCAGGACGCGGACACGACGCGTGCCGCGGTGGACATGAAAGTGCTGATCGAGCAGATGCGGGAACAGGTCCAGAACGTCGAGTGACCCACGCTTGAGCGCGTCGACCCCGCCGCCGCGTCGCGGCCGCCTGTTCGTGATCGCTGCGCCCTCGGGCGCCGGCAAGACTTCGCTCGTGCGTGCACTGATGGAGCGGGAGCCCGCGCTGCGCTTCTCGATCTCGTACACGACGCGACCGCAGCGCCCGACCGAGACGCATGGCCGCGATTACTTCTTCGTGTCCGGCGAGGAATTCGCGGCAATGGTCGAGCGCGGCGAGTTCCTGGAGCACGCCCGTGTGTTCGACAACCGCTATGGCACGGCTCGCGCACAGGTCGAGGCCTCGCTCGGCGCCGGGCAGGACCTGATCCTGGAAATCGACTGGCAAGGCGCGCGGCAGATCCGGCGCGCGATGCCCGAATGCGTCGCGATCTTCGTGCTGCCGCCCTCGCGCGCCGAGCTCGAGCGTCGCCTGCGCGGGCGCGGCACGGATGCCGAAACCGTGATCCAGCGCCGGCTGCGCGATGCGGCGGCGGACATGACGCACTGGAACGAGTTCGACTTCGTGGTGGTCAACGACGACTTCGACCGGGCGCTCGACGACTTGCTCGCGGTGGTGCGCGGCACCGAACCGGAGCGCGCCTTAGCCGATCGACCGGGGCTCGCTGCACTCGCTGCTCGCCTGACGGGCGGCCACGAAGCGGATAGTGACTAGCGTATAGCGGATAGACGAACCACGGCTCCGCCGCACGCCGGCACAGCCGGCTTCCTACTAACCGCAAACCGCTTCCGGCTTTCCCGGTTCCCGTCCGCTTGCTATGCTTTCGCCCCTTTCCCCTTTGCGTTACCCCCAGACCCATGGCTCGTATCACCGTCGAAGATTGCCTGCAGAACGTCCCGAACCTGTTCCAGCTGGTGCTCGTGGCTGCCCGCCGCGCGCGCAAGCTCGCGAACGGCGCAGAGGCGACGCTCGAGTGGGAGAACGACAAGCCGACGGTGCTCGCACTGCGTGAGATCGCGGCCGGCCACGTCGGGGCCGAGATCCTCGAGGAGCCGGACCTGCCGCCACCGCCGCCGCCCGAACTGATGCCGGAGCCGGAGTTCATGGGCGAGTTCCGCGCGCCGCAGATCGGTCTGGGAGACTGACCCGAGCGCCGCTCCCGATCCCGCATGGACGTCACGTCTTCCCTGCGCAGCCTGCTGCCCTACGGAAGACGGTCCATAGGGATCAACCAGCTGATTTCGAAGCTCGAGACCTACCTGCCGCCCGACCAGGTCGAGCGGGTCCAGGAAGCGTACGACTTCGCGTTCCAGGCCCACGCCGGCCAGCGTCGTCGGTCCGGTGAGCCCTACATCACGCACCCTGTGGCGGTGGCGGACCTGCTGGCCGACCTGCGCCTCGATGCCCAGACGATGATTGCCGCGATCCTCCACGACGTGATGGAGGACACGCCCAACACCAAGGACGAAATCACCGAGCGCTTCGGACGCGAAGTGGCCGAACTCGTCGACGGCGTCAGCAAGCTCGACCAGGTCCAGTTCCGCAGCCGCGCCGAGGCGCAGGCCGAGAGCTTCCGCAAGATGCTGCTCGCGATGGTCCGCGACATCCGCGTGATCATGGTCAAGCTCGCGGACCGCACGCACAACATGCGCACGCTCGGTGCGATGCCGCCGGCCAAGCGCCGCACGATCGCGCGCGAAACGCTCGACATCTACGCGCCAATCGCGAACCGCCTCGGCATGCACACGATCAAGCGCGAGCTCGAGGACCTCGGCTTCCGCGCGCTGTACCCGAGGCGCTACAAGGTCATCGAGTCGGCCGTAAAGGCGGCCAAGGGCAACCAGAAGCAGTTCGTCGGCCGGATCGCGGCCTCGCTCAAGGAGGCGCTCGACCTGGCCGGCATCGCCGCGCGCATCGAGGGCCGCGAGAAGGACGCCTACAGCATCTACGAGAAGATGCGGCGCAAGAAGCTCTCGCTCAACGAGGTGGTCGACGTCTACGGCTTCCGGCTGATCGTCGACCGGCCCGACACCTGCTACCGCACGCTCGGCGTGGTGCACGCCGTGTTCAAGCCGATGCCAGGCCGTTTCAAGGATTACATCGCGATACCTCGCGTCAACGGCTACCAGTCGCTGCACACGACCCTGTTCGGCCCGAACAGCACACCGATCGAGGTGCAGATCCGCACCGAGGAGATGCACCGGATCGCCGAGTCCGGCATCGCGGCGCACTGGCAATACAAGGAAGGTGGCGGCTCGGGCATCGGGCTCCACGGCGATCGCGCCCGCGAGTGGCTGCAACAACTGGTCGAGATCCAGCAGGGCGGCAATTCCGAGGAATTCCTCGAGAGCGTCAAGGTCGACCTGTTTCCGGACAAGGTCTACGTCTTCACGCCCAAGGGTGAAATCCGGCGCCTGCCACGCGGCTCCACCTGCGTCGATTTCGCGTATGCCGTGCACACCGACGTCGGCAACCGGTGCGTCGCGGCCAAGGTCGACCGCCGGCTCGTGCCGTTGCGCACGCCGCTGCGCAACGGCCAGACGGTCGAGATCATCACGGCCAAGGGCGCGACGCCGAATCCGGCCTGGGTCAACTTCGTGGTCACGGCGAAGGCACGGGCCTCGATCCGCCAGTACCTCAAGAACCTCAAGCGCAGTGAAGCCATCGAGCTCGGCAAGCGCCTGCTGAACCAGGCGCTCGAGGAGTTCTCGCTGACGTTGCGCAAGATCCCGCAGGAGTCGGTCACGGCCGTCGTGGGCGAACTCGGCCTGCGGACCCAGGACGAACTGTTCGAGCGCATCGGCCTCGGGGAACGTGTCGCGCCGTTCATCGCGCGTCGCCTGCTGCCGCCCGAGTCGGAGGCCGTCGCCGAGGGAACGGCGGGCCCACTCGCCATTGCGGGCACCGAGGGGCTGGTCGTCTCGTACGCGCGCTGCTGTTTCCCGATCCCGAACGACCCGATCCTCGCGAGCCTCTCGACCGGCCGCGGCGTCGTGATCCACCGCGAGGCCTGCGGCAACCTCGCCTCGTTCCGCAAGCAGCCCGAAAAGTGGATTCCGGTGACCTGGCAGCCTGCGACCGACCGGGAGTTTCACGTCGAGATCCGGGCCGACGTCACCAATCGCATGGGCGTGCTCGCCTCCGTCGCCTCGGCGATCGCCGGGACCCAGACCAACATCGACCGGGTGTCCGTCGTCGAACGCGACACTGACACCTCGACGCTGATCTTCGAACTGCTCGTCCAGGACCGGAAGCAACTCGCGAGCGTCATGCGCGCCGTGCGCGGGATGCCGGAAGTGCTCAAGGTCGCGCGCACGCTCGCGTGACGCGACGAACGTGACGACGCGAGCGGACGCTCGACGGTTCCCGGCGCTCATGGCAGCGGTTGCCGCGAGCGCGCTGGTGTCTGCGGGCCACGGCGCCGTCGCGCAGGAGGCGGTCAACGCGGCCGACGCGGCTGCGCTGCGCACGAGCCAGGCGGCCATCGGGGCGCGCACCACCGATCACACGTTCGTCGATCAGCACGGTCGCCCCCTTCGGCTCGCCGACCTGCGCGGTCGACCTCTCGTGGTCAGCTTCGTCTTCACGAACTGCTACGTCGTCTGTTCGGGACTCACGCTGCACTTGCGGGACGTAATCCGGATCGCGCGCGAGACGCTGGGGGCCGACGCGTTCGGCGTGCTCACGCTCGGTTTCGACAGCATCCACGACACGCCGCCGCGCATGCTGGCGTATGGCCGGGACCGCGGGATCACCGACGCGACCTGGCGGTTCGCCAGTGCGGACGCCGCGACGGTCCGTCGCTTCACGGACGAGCTGGGCTTCACGTGGGCGCCGTCGGCGCGCGGTTTCGATCACATCGCGCAGGTGACGATCCTCGACCCGGAGGGCGTCGTGGTGCGGCAGGTCTACGGCGAAGCGTTCCAGCCGCCGGAACTGGTCGAGCCGCTCAAGCAGGTGATCCTGCGTCGGCCCGTCGCACGCGCATCGCTCGAGGGGCTGATCGAGCGGATCAGGCTCTACTGCACGACCTACGATCCCGCGTCACGCAGCTACCGGTTCGACTACTCGATGTTCGCGGCGGGCATTCCGGCGTTGTTCGTGCTCGGGATGCTCGCGCTCGGTGTCGCCTACGCTGCGCGACGCAAACGCTGAAACACCCGCATTTCCGGCCGACGAATGCGTTTGCGGTGCGCGAGCACGCCGCCTGTGACCGGCTGATTTCGCTGCGATGCAAAAATGCGACGCATTCGCATCGGCCCCTTGACGGCGGAAAATTTCTGCTAGAGTTTCTGCGTCATGTGGGCATCCCTGATCACGCTGCTGCTGCTGGGTTGCTTGGTGTTGTGGCTGCGTGCCTGGCAGCGCGGATCGAAACTCGCCCTCGGCCTGGCGATCGGTGCCGCGCTCGTCGTTCTTGGCGGCCTCCTCCTACAGACGGCCCCGGTTTTTGACCACGTGCCGGTATGGGCGCCTGCCCTGCCGTTCGCGATCATCGCGATTACATTGTTCGGCTTCGGCGCACTCGCCTGGTTCTGGGGCGAGGACTAGTCGCAGCAGTCTTCGACGAGGAACGTTCCGCCCAGATCGAATCGCTCACGGCCGGGCCTACACGCAGCGGGGGGATTATGAAGTGCCTTTATTACCTGGCGCCGACGCTCGACAGCACCCACGGGATCTCGGACGACCTGCACGCCGTCGGCGTCAGCGACTTTTTCCTGCACGTCATTTCACGTGACGAGGCCGGCCTCAAGAAGCAGCACATCCACTCGAGCAATTACCTCGAGACCCTCGACGTCGTCCGGGACGGCATCATCGGCGCCGGCGTGGGGTTCTGCGTGGGCCTGCTCGGCGTCTGGCTGATCGACCGCTTCGACCCGTTCGGTGTCGAGGTGCCGACGTTCGTCTACATAGCCCTCGTCGCGGTCGCGACGCTCTTCGGCGCCTGGGAAGGCGGGCTGATCGGCATCGGCCTCGAGAACCGCAAGCTTGCGAAATTCCACGACGACATCGAGGCTGGCAAGTTCCTGATCCTGATCTACACGCTGAAGGAACAGGAAGCGTCGGTCGCGCGCATGATGCGCGAGCGTCACCCGGAAGCCGAGCTCGTCGGGGTCGATCGCCATTTCGTCAACCCGTTCAGTTCGCCCAAGCGAGAACCGATAGCCGCGGCCGCGGACGATCGACTCCTGCAGAAGGAGTAAGTCGCGATGGCGATCGCTATCGTGCTCATCCTGCTGGTGCTCGGGACGGTCGCGTTTCACGTCCTGAACCCCTGGTGGTTCACGCCGATTGCGTCGAACTGGGGGACGATGGACGACACCGTCAACCTCACGTTCTGGGTCACCGGGGCGGTGTTCGTCGGCGTGAACCTGTTCATGGCCTACGCGATCGTGCGGTACCGGCATCGCAAGGGCGTCGAACGACGCGCCGAATACGAGCCGGAGTACCGCAAGCTCGAGTGGTGGCTGATCGGGCTCACCTCGGTCGGCGTGATCGCAATGCTGGCGCCGGGACTCGCGGTCTGGGCCAAGTTCGTGACCGTGCCCGACGACGCCGACGTGGTCGAGGCGGTCGGACAGCAGTGGTCGTGGAGCTTCCGGCTGCCGGGCGCCGACGGCGTGCTCGGCGCGGTCGATGCCTCGCTGATGAGCGTCGCCAACCCGTTCGGCATGGACCCCAACGACCCGCGCGGCCGCGACGACGTCCTGGTCCCGGATGCCGAGCTGCACCTGCCGCTCGACCGGCCGGTCAAGCTGCTGCTCCGGTCGAAGGACGTCCTGCACGATTTCACCGTACCCGAGTTCCGGGTCAAGATGGACCTCGTCCCCGGCATGGTCACCTTCATGTGGCTCACGCCGACCAAGCCGGGCCAGTACGAGATCCTCTGCGAGGAACTGTGCGGCACCGGGCACTTTGCGATGCGCGGTCGCGTCGTCGTCGATGACGCCGCCGCCTACGCAACGTGGCTCGCGGGCCAGCAGACGTTCGCGCAGATCCAGGCGCGGCCGGCAGGAGATCCCGTCGTCGGGGCGACTGCGTATGCGGTCTGCGCGGCGTGCCACGGCGCGAACGCCGAGGGCAACCAGGCGCTGAACGCGCCGAAGCTGGCCGGACTGCCGGGCTGGTATCTCACGCGCCAGCTGCACAACTTCAAGCAGGGCGTGCGCGGCGGCTCGCCGGGCGACGCCATCGCCAGCCAGATGGCGGCCATCACCCAGCCGCTCGACGCGGCCACGCTCGACAACGTCGTGGCGTACGTCGTGACGCTGCCCGACGTCGCGACGCCGACGACCGTACGCGGCGATGCCGAGGCCGGCGCCTCCCGCTACACGACCTGCGGCTATTGCCACGGCGCCCGTGGGCAGGGGTCGTGGTCGACGAACGCGCCGCCGCTCGCCGGGCGCAGCGACTGGTACCTCGCGCGTCAGCTGAACCAGTTCCGCCAGGGGCATCGCGGCCGGCATCCGCAGGACTTCCACGGCTCGCAGATGGCGCGCCTGAGCAACGTCGTGCCCGACGGCGAACCGACCGCAGACCTGCTCGCCTACCTCAACACGTTGCGCTGAACGCAGCAGCCATGCCGGTCACGGAGAGGTCCTGAATGTCATACGTCGCGATCGCAGACCAGCACGCGCACCTGCACGACCCGCAGACCTTCATCACCAAGTACGTCTGGAGCCAGGACCACAAGGTCATCGCGATCCAGTACATGGCGACCGCGATGGCCATCGGCGTCGTGGCGATCGCGCTGTCGATCCTGATGCGGCTGCAGCTCGGGTTTCCCGACACGTTCCACTTCATCAACCCGAGCAACTATTACCAGTTCGTCAGCATGCACGGCATGATCATGGTGATCTACCTGCTGACGGCGCTGTTCCTCGGCGGTTTCGGCAACTACCTGATCCCGTTGATGTGCGGCGCGCGCGACATGGTCTTCCCGTACCTGAACATGGTCAGTTACTGGGTCTACCTGCTCGCCGTACTCGTGCTGGTCGCGAGTTTCTTCGTGCCGGGCGGACCGACCGGGGCCGGCTGGACGCTCTACCCGCCGCAGGCGATCCTCGAGGGCACGCCGGGCGCGGACCTCGGCATCACGCTGATGCTGGTCTCGCTGATCATCTTCATCGTGGGCTTCACGATGGGCGGCCTCAACTACGTCGTCACCGTGCTGCAGGCGCGGTGTCGCGGCATGACGCTGATGCGCATGCCCCTGTCGGTCTGGGGCATCTTCATGGCCACGATCCTGGCCCTGCTCGCATTTCCGGCGCTGCTCGTGAGCGCGATCATGATGGCGCTCGACAACCATCTCGGTACGAGCTTCTTCATGCCGGCGATCATGTCGCTCGGCGACCAGACCGTGCACAAGGGCGGCAGCCCGCTGCTGTTCCAGCACCTGTTCTGGTTCTTCGGCCACCCCGAGGTTTACATCGTCGCGCTGCCGGCGTTCGGCATCGTCTCCGACCTGATCAGCACCCACGCGCGGCGACACATCTTCGGCTATCGCATGATGGTCTGGGCGATCCTCGCGATCGGCATCCTGAGCTTCGTCGTCTGGGCCCACCACATGTACGTGAGCGGCATGAACCCGTATTTCGGGTTCTTCTTCGCGACGACGACGCTGATCATCGCGATCCCGACGGCCCTCAAGGTCTACAACTGGGTGCTCACGCTCTGGCGTGGCGACGTGCACCTGACGCTGCCGATGCTGTTCGCGATCGGCTTCGTCTTCACGTTCATCAACGGCGGCCTGACCGGACTGTTCCTCGGCAACGTCACGGTGGACGTGCCGCTCTCCGACACGCTGTTCGTCGTCGCGCACTTCCACATGGTAATGGGGGTGTCGCCGGTGCTGGTCGTCTGCGGCGCGATCTATCACTGGTACCCGAAGATGACCGGCCGGATGATGGACGAGTCGCTCGGCCGGCTGCATTTCTGGCTGACGCTGATCGGCACGTACGCGATCTTCCTGCCGATGCACTACCTCGGCATCCTGGGCGTGCCGCGTCGCTATTTCGCGCTCGGCGACACCTATTTCGTGCCTGACTCCGTCGAGTCGATGAACGCGGCGATCAGCATCGCGGCGATCGTCGTCGCGGTCGCGCAGCTGGTCTTCATCTTCAACCTGATCTGGTCGCTCCGGTACGGCAAGCCCGCGGGCCCGAACCCGTGGCGCGCGACGACGCTCGAGTGGCAGACGCCCGAGACACCGCCGCGGCACGGCAACTGGGGCCCCGAGCTGCCGGTCGTCTATCGATGGGCCTACGAGTACGGCGCGCCCGGCAACAAGGAAGACTTCGTGCCGCAGAATCGGCCGCCGGACGACCACACCGCCGTCGCGATCGGCCACGGACGCAACATCGGATGAACCTCGTCGTCGCCACGTTTGCACTGCTCGCCGGCATCCTGGTCTGGTGGATGGCCGCGCGCCGGCTCACGAGCCGGCCGTGGGAAGCCCAGGGCACGTTCGACGGTCGCGACGGCGCCCGGCTGCGCGCCGACCCGCCCTCGGCGCGGGTCGGTCTCTGGGTGTTCCTCGCTGTGGTGACGTCGTTCTTCGGCCTGTTGATGACTGCGTACCTGATCCGCATGAGCCCGCATCTCGTGCAGGGTGTCGACCTGCGGGACTGGCGTCCGGTCGCGGAGCCGCCGATCCTCTGGATCAACACGTTGCTGCTCGCGGCCGGCAGCGTGGGCATGCAGTTCGCGAGTTCCTCGCTGCGCCGGCAGCGCTTCGCGCTCGCTTCCAGGGGACTGCTCGCGGGCGGCGCGTTCGCCGTCGCGTTCCTCGTGGGCCAGTGGCTCGCCTGGCGGCAGCTGCAGGCCGCAGGCTATTACGCCGCGGCCAATCCGGCGAACGCGTTCCTGTACGTGCTGACCGGCCTGCATGGCCTGCACCTGCTGGGCGGACTGTTCGTCTGGGGACGCGCGATCGTCAGGATGTCGCGCGGCAGCACGTCGCTCGGGGGGATCCGGCTGAGCGTCGAACTGTGCACGGTCTACTGGCACTACCTCCTGGCCGTCTGGATCGTCCTGCTCGGCCTGCTGGTGATCACATGACACAAAGCGTGCAAGCGCCCATGGCGGTCGAAGTCATGACCCATCCCATCGAGCCCGCCGGCGTCGTCGCCGCGGGATTGCCCGGCGTGGTCACCGACTTCGCGGCGGACAAGCAAGCCTTCCCCGTGCCGTGGGGCAAGGCGATGATGTGGATCTTCCTGCTGAGCGACACGTTCATCTTCACGTGCTTCCTCACGTCGTACATGCACGTGAGGATGTCGACGACCGTGCCCTGGCCGAACCCGAGCGAGGTCTTCGCGCTGAGCCTGGGCGGCGCGCCGATCCCGCTGGTCCTGATCGCGATCATGACGTTCATCCTGATCAGCAGCAGCGGGACGATGGCTATGGCCGTCAACTACGGCTACCGGCGCAACCGCGGCCGCACGGCGTCGCTGATGCTGATCACCGCCGCCTTCGGCACGACGTTCGTCGGCATGCAGGCGTTCGAGTGGACGAAGCTGATCGTCGAGGAAGGCATCCGGCCCTGGGGCAACCCGCTCGGCGCGGCACAGTTCGGGTCGTCCTTCTTCATGATCACCGGTTTCCACGGCCTGCACGTTTCGGCAGGCGTGATCTATCTAGTGATCGTGGCCATGAAGGTCTGGCGCGGCGACTACGAGCGCAGCGGCAATTACGAGATCGTGGAGATCGCGGGCCTCTACTGGCACTTCGTCGACCTGGTCTGGGTCTTCATCTTCGCGTTTTTCTATCTCTGGTAGGAGCACGGCGATGGCAGCGCACGAAGGAACCACGACCCAGCATCCGATCAAGATCTACCTCTGGATCTGGCTGCTGCTGTTCGTGTTCAGCGCGTTCTCGTACCTCGTGGATTACCTCCACCTGCAGGGCATGCTGCGCTGGTCGCTGATCCTGCTGTTCATGTTCCTGAAGGCCGGGTTCATCATCGCGGTCTTCATGCACATGAAGTGGGAGCGTCTGGCGCTCAAGCTCGTGATCCTCGTGCCGCCGCTCTGCCTGCTCGTGCTGATCGCGCTGATGGCGATCGAGGGCGACTACACGTTCCTCACGCGCGCGACGTCTTTCACGCCCTGACGCCGGTCGGTGGGGGCGGGCGGCACACCGGCGGTGATACGCTCCGTCCTCCGACCCCGCCCGGAGGCTGCGCCGTGTCCTTCACTCCCGTCTCGACCGCCGACGCGCCGGACGCGATCGGCACCTATTCCCAGGCCGCCAGGGCCGGCAGCACGGTCTACCTGTCCGGCCAGATCCCGCTCGACCCGCAGACGATGGAACTCGTGACGGGCGACGTCGAAGCGCACGTGCGCCGCGTCTTCGAGAACCTGCGCGCCGTCGCGCGCGCGGCGGGCGGCGATCTCGCGAACGCCGTCAAGGTGAACGTGTACCTGACCGACCTCGGCAACTTCCAGGTCGTCAACAAGGTCATGTCCGAATATTTCGCGCAGCCCTATCCGGCACGCGCCGCGATCGGCGTCGCCGCGCTACCGCGCGGCGCGGTCGTCGAAGTGGACGCCGTGCTGGTCCTCTGACTCCGGACGTCCCGGCCACGATGAGCGCGGCCATGCTCGCGGATCGGCCGGTCACGGCGTTGCGTGGCGTCGGGCCCGCGCTGGCGGAAGCGCTCGCGCGCCTCGGCCTGCAGACCGTGCAGGACGTGCTGTTCCACCTGCCCCTGCGCTACGAGGATCGCACGCGCGTCGTGCCGATCGGTGGACTGCGTCACGGCGACCGCGCCGTGATCGAGGGAGAGATCCAGCTCGCGGAGGTCGTGTTTCGACGGCGGCGCACGCTGCTCGTGCGGCTGGCCGACGGCACCGGCTTCGTCACGCTGCGGTTCTTTCACTTCTCCGCCACGCAGCAGGCGCAGCTCGCACGGGGCCTGCGCCTGCGCTGCTTCGGCGAAGTGCGCATGGGTCCGGGCGGCCTCGAGATCGTGCATCCCGAGTATCGCCGCGTCGCGCCGCTCACCGAGGCGGAGGCCGGCGGCGACACGCTCACGCCCATCTATCCGACGACCGAAGGTGTGCAGCAGGGGCGACTGCGCGCGCTCACCGACCTCGCGCTCGGCCTGCTTTCGCGGGGCGCGATCATCGATTACGTGCCGGGCGGCATCCTCGACGCGTTCGAGTTGCCGACGCTCGAGGCCGCGGTGCGCTACGTGCACCGGCCGCCGCCCGACGCCGACGTCGCACAGCTCGCGGAGGGTCGTCATCCGGCGCAGCGTCGACTCGCGTTCGAGGAACTGCTCGCGCACCAGCTGAGCCTGCGGCTGCTGCGCGAGGCCGCCGATCACGACCGGGCCTGGGACCTGCCGCGCCGGACAGACATCACCGAGCGCTGCCTGGCGCGGCTGTCGTTCGGACTCACCGGCGCCCAGGTTCGCGTCTGGAACGAGATCGAGCGGGATCTGGCCCGTCCACACCCGATGATGCGACTCGTGCAGGGCGACGTCGGCTCGGGCAAGACGGTCGTGGCGGCGCTTGCGGCGCTGCGCGCGGTCGACCACGGCGCACAGGCCGCCGTCATGGCGCCGACGGAGCTGCTCGCGGAGCAGCACGCTCGCGTGTTCAACGCATGGCTCGACCCGCTCGGCGTCCGTGTCGCGTTGCTCACCGGCCGCCAGCCCGGCAAGGCGCGCGCGGCTCTCGAGCACGATCTCGCATCGGGCGCGATCCAGGTCGCAGTCGGCACGCACGCGTTGTTCCAGGAAGGCGTGGAGTTTGGTCGTCTCGCGCTGGTGATCGTCGACGAACAGCACCGCTTCGGCGTCCATCAACGACTGCAGTTGCGGGAGAAGGGGATGGCCGAAGGCCGCTGCCCGCACCAGCTCGTGATGACCGCGACCCCGATTCCGCGCACGCTCGCGATGACCGCTTACGCCGACCTCGACGTCTCGATCATCGACGAGTTGCCGCCGGGCCGGACGCCGATCAAGACGGTGGTGCTGCCCGATGCCCGCCGCAGCGAGATCGTCGAACGCATCGACTCGGCCTGTCGCGCCGGCCGCCAGGCCTACTGGGTCTGCCCGCTGATCGAGGAATCGGACCTCGTCCAGTACGAGGCCGCGGAGAAGACGGCCGCGCAGCTCGCCGAAGCGCTGCCCGACGTGCGCATCGGCCTCGTGCATGGGCGCATGCCGGGGCGGCAGAAGGACGCGATGATGACGGCGTTCAAGCAGGGCAAGCTCGACCTGCTGGTCGCGACGACCGTGATCGAAGTGGGTGTCGACGTGCCGAACGCGAGCCTGATGGTGATCGAGAACTCCGAACGCATGGGCCTCGCGCAGCTGCACCAGCTGCGCGGCCGCGTGGGCCGCGGCTCGGTCGAAAGTACCTGCGTGCTGCTCTACCAGGCGCCACTCACGCCGATCGCGCGCGAACGCCTCGCCGTACTGCGCGAAACCAGCGACGGCTTCGAAGTCGCACGACGCGACCTCGAGCTGCGCGGTCCCGGCGAACTGCTCGGTACGCGTCAGACCGGACTGATGCAGTTGCGCGTCGCGGACCTGATACGCGATGCGGACCTGCTGCCCGATGTGCAGCGCGCCGCGGCATTGATGCTGGACGGCCCGCGGTCCAACATAGCGGGCCTCGTCGGGCGCTGGCTGGGTGCCGGCGAACGATTCCGCAACGCGTGATGCTGCCGTCATGACGAACCTGACCGATCTGGAAAACGACCTCGCTCGCGCCCAGGGCGTGCGTGGCCGCCTCGTCGAATATGCACGGCTGATGCGGCTCGACCGGCCGATCGGCATCTGGCTGCTGCTCTGGCCGTGTCTCTGGGCGCTGTGGATCTCGGCCGAGGGGCGCCCCGACGAGCGCATTTTCGTGATCTTCCTGATCGGCACGTTCGTGATGCGCTCGGCCGGCTGCGTGATCAACGATTTCGCCGACCGCGAATTCGATCCGCACGTACGGCGCACCGCCAATCGCCCGCTGGCGCGAGGCGCGGTGTCGCCGGCGGAGGCGCTCGCCGTCTTCGCAGTCCTCGGCCTGATCGCGCTCGCGCTGCTGATCCCGCTCAACCGCCCGACACAGGTCCTCGCGCTCGTCGGTGGCGTGCTCGCGGTGACGTACCCGTTCCTGAAGCGCTTCTTCGCGTTGCCGCAGGCCTACCTCGGCCTCGCGTTCTCGTGGTCGGTGCCGATGGCGTTCGCGGCGCAGACCGGCGAGTTGCCGCTGCTGGCCTGGGTGCTGTTCGGCGCGGGCGTGCTCTGGACCACGGCCTACGACACGATCTATGCGATGGTCGACCGCGAGGACGACCTCGTGATCGGCGTGCGCTCCTCGGCGATCCTGTTCGGGCGCGCCGACCGCGGCATCGTCGCCGCACTGCAGGCGGCCGCCGTCGCATTGCTCGTCGCCGCAGGCCTGCTCGCCGAACTGTCCTACTGGTACTGGCTCGGCCTCGTGGTCGCCGGCGGGACGGCAATGCACCAGCAGTTCCTGATCCGCAACCGCGATCCCGCCGACTGCTTTCGCGCCTTCCTCAACAACAACCTGTTCGGGCTCGCCGTGTTCGGCGGGATCCTGCTCGACTACCTGTTCGCCTGATCGGCGCGCGGCAACACCAGGTGCAGCACCAGCGCGCCGACGATCGCTGACAGGAACGTGCCGGCCAGGATGCCGAGCCGGTCGGTCACGATGACCTCGCCGGCTGCGGCGTTCTCGAACGCGAGCATGCCGATGAACAGGCTCATCGTGAACCCGATGCCGCAGAGGACCGCCGCACCGTAGACCTGCCCGAACGTGACGCCCGCCGGCAGTCGCGCAAGCCCGGACTTCACCGCAACCCACGCGAACGCGAACACGCCGGCCTGCTTGCCGACGAACAGCCCGAGCAGGATGCCGAGCGGGATCGGGTCGAGCAGGTCGTCGACGCGCAACCCTGCGAAGTTGACACCCGCGTTCGCGAATGCGAACAGCGGCAGGATGCCGAAGGCGACCCAGGGGTGCAGCGAGTGCTCGAGCCGGCTCGCGGGCGGAGGCTCGTCGCCTGCGTGCGCTCCCGCCGCCGGCACGAACATCGCGGTGACGACACCCGCGAGCGTCGCGTGCACACCCGACTTGAGCACGCAGACCCAGAGCACCGTACCCACCAGGACGTACGGAGCGATGCGCCTGACGCCGCTGCGGTTCAGGCCGACCAGCACGGCGACGGCGATCGACGCGAGCACCAGCGCCTCGATCGAGAGATCGCTCGTGTAGAACAGCGCGATGATCACGATCGCCCCGAGGTCGTCGAGCACGGCGAGCGTCATCAGGAACACCTTGAGGCCCAGCGGCACGCGCGCGCCGAACAGCGAGAGCACGCCGAGTGCGAACGCGATGTCGGTGGCGGACGGGATGGCCCAGCCGCGGATGCCGACGGGGTCGTACCAGTTGAACCAGGCGTAGATCGCCGCAGGCACCAGCATGCCCCCCACGGCCGCGACTGCTGGCAACGCGACCCTGGCCGTGTCCGACAGTTCGCCGACGACGACTTCGCGCTTGATCTCGAGCCCGACCAGCAGGAAGAAGATCGCCATCAGCAGGTCGTTGATCCAGATCAGCAGCGTCTTGTCGAACACGACCGTGCCGAACTGCAGGCGGATGGGCAGCTGCAGCATGGTCTCGTACGCCGTCGCGAGCGGCGTATTCGCGGCGATCATCGCCAGCGCGCCCGCGATCACGAGCAGGATGCCGCCCGCCGACTCGAGCCTGACGAAGTCGCGCAGCGCGGTGAACGGGTCGAACGGGGTCCTGGGGGCGTCCATGGCGATTCCAGCCGTCGAGGCGAGCAGTGTATCGAACGCGCTACGCTGGCTCAGTCGGACGCGCGCGCCACGCACCAGACATCCACGGAGCGCGCGCCCGCGATGAGCAGTGCGTGCGAGGCCTCCGCGACCGTCGCGCCGGTCGTCACGACGTCGTCCAGCAGCGCGACGGCACGGCCCGCGACGTTCGATTCGATCGCGGCAAACGCACCCCGCACGTTGTCCGCCCGGGCCTCGCGGGCCAGCCCGACCTGCGGCGCGGTGTCGCGACGCCGATGCAATGCGCGCGCGTCGAGTTCCAGCCGGAGCGCAGTGGCGGTGAACCGCGCGATTTCGAGCGACTGGTTGAAGCCGCGCGCGACCAGTCGCGAGGTGTGCAGCGGCAGCGGCACGAGGAGCTCTGCGTCGCGACGGACGGGTTGCCGCGCCAGGCTGTCGGCGAGCAACGTGCCGAGCACGCGTGCGTTGGCGAGCGCACCGTCGTACTTGAGCCCGTGCACCAGTTCGCTCAGCGGGAACTCGTAGCGGAAACCCCCGTGGCACCGTCGGTAAGGCTGTGCGCGGTCGCGACAACGCGCACACCCGGGCGTCGTGCCTTGCAACGACGGGTCGTCCACGGGCAGGCCGCACCGCGAGCAGGCCACCGACAGCCACGGCAGATCAGCCTCGCAGTCCGCGCAGAGATCGTGGGCGGGCCCACGTCCGGAGCGGGCGCACAGGATGCATCGCGCCGGCAGGAGGCCGCGGCCCGCGCGATCGAGCACGCTGTATACCTTGGACCACACCGTTGGTTGACAGCGCCCGGGCCGCCTCGAATACTGCCGTCCGCCACGAGCCTGGGCCGTCCTCCGGCCGTCGTCACGCTGCTTTTGCCGGTCAAATCAAGAGAATGCACATGCCCGCGCTCGACCTCGACTGCCTCGGCTCGATTCGCACGGACTGGTCGCTCGACGAGGCGCGCGCGATCTTTACGGCACCGTTCGGGGACCTGACGTTCCATGCCCAGCGCGTGCACCGGGCGAACTTCGCGCCGAACCGCGTCCAGGTCAGCACGCTGCTGTCGATCAAGACCGGCGCGTGCCCGGAGGATTGCAAATACTGCCCGCAGAGCGTCCGGTACGACACGGGCGTCGAGCGCGAGGAACTGCTGCAGGTCGATCAGGTCGTCGCCGCCGCGAGGACGGCCAAGGCGCAGGGCGCGACGCGGTTCTGCATGGGCGCCGCGTATCGGAGCCCGAAGCCGAAACAGCTCGAACAGATCAAGCGCATGGTCAGCGAGGTCCGGGCGCTCGGACTCGAAACCTGCGCGACGGTTGGCATGCTCACGCGGCAACAGGCCTGCGAGCTTCGGGACGCCGGACTCGATTACTACAACCACAACCTCGACACGTCGAAGGACTACTACGGCGAGATCGTCACGACCCGCACCTACGAGGACCGCCTGGAAACATTGCAGGCCGTTCGCGACGCGGGCATCAACGTCTGCTGCGGGGGCATCCTGGGCATGGGGGAATCGGAGCAGGACCGCATCGCGCTGCTGCACACGCTCGCGACCCTGCCGCGACACCCCGAAAGCGTGCCGATCAACCAGCTCGTGCAGGTGCCGGGCACGCCGCTGCACGGACTCGACCGGCTCGACCCCCTCGATCTGGTGCGGGCGATCGCCACCGCGCGGCTGCTGATGCCGCGCTCGTACGTGCGGCTCTCCGCGGGACGCAGCGACATGGACGACGCGACACAGGCCCTCTGCTTCCTCGCCGGCGCCAATTCGATCTTTTACGGAGACCGCCTGCTGACGACGCCGAACCCCGGCCGCAGCCAGGATGCGCAGCTGTTCGAGCGACTCGGCATCGAAGTCGAACGCTCCGCCCACGCGGAGGGTTGAGCGGCGCCGCCGTCCATGCCCCGCGCGCACGGCAGGCTCGCCGCGGAACTCGCGGCCATGGGGGAGACGGGACGGGCGCGCCGCCGCCGCCCGGTCGAAGCGCGTGACGCCGGTGGGGTGCGCGTGCGCGTCGATGGCCGCGATTGCATCGCGTTCTGCAGTAACGACTATCTCGGGCTCGCGAACCATCCGCGGGTCGTGCGGCGCTTTCGCGAAGCCGCCGCGTCGTGGGGCGTCGGCAGCGGCGGCTCGCACCTCGTGAGCGGTCACAGCGAGGAACACCACGCGCTCGAGCAGGAACTCGCCGCGTTCGTGGATCGCCCGCGCGCGGTACTGCTGTCGACCGGATACATGGCCAACTTCGCCGTCGCATCCGTCCTCCTGGGGCGCGGCGACATCGTGTTCGAGGATCGACTCAACCACGCCTCGCTGCTCGATGCGGGGCTCGCCACGGGTGCGCGATTCGTCCGCTACCGCCACGTGGACGTCGCGGCATTGCGGGCGAAACTCGCGGCGGCGGCGGACCCCGGGCGCACTGCGCTCGTGATGACCGATGCGGTCTTCAGCATGGACGGCGACGTCGCGCCGCTCGTCGAACTCGCCGATGCGTGTCGCGCCGCGGACGCGGACCTCATGGTCGACGACGCCCACGGCTTCGGCATCCTCGGGCCGAACGGTGCGGGCTCCGTGGCCGAGGCCGGGCTCGGCGTCGAGGACGTGCCCATATTGATGTGCACGCTCGGCAAGGCCGCAGGGACGTTCGGCGCCTTCGTCGCGGGCACGGAGTCCCTGATCGAGAACGTCGTGCAGCGTGCCCGCACCTACGTGTACACGACGGCGCTGCCGCCGGCCGTGGCCGCGGCCACGCGTGAAGCGCTGCGCGTGATGGTGGACGAACCCTGGCGTCGCGACGCGGTGCTCGCCCATGCGCACAGGTTCCGCGCGGGCGCGAGCGCGCTGGGACTGCGACTCGCCCCGTCACGCACGCCGATCCAGCCGCTCGTGCTGGGCGCCGAAACGACTGCGATCGTGGCCGCAGAACGGCTGCTCGAACTGGGCTTCTGGGTGCCGGCCATACGCCCGCCCACGGTGCCCGCCGGCACCTCGCGCCTGCGCTTCACGTTCTCGGCCGCGCACGCCGCGCACGACGTGGACCGGCTGCTGGAAGCGATCGCGGTGCTCGAGTCGCGCGGCGTGCTCGACGGGACCGGGACGGCATGACTCCGCCGTACGTCGAGACGCGCGGGTCGGGCCCGGACCTCGTCTTGCTGCACGGATGGGCGCTGCACGGCGGCATGTGGGGACCGTGGCTCGACCGCCTCGCGAGCCGTTTCCGGCTGTACGTCGTCGACCTGCCGGGCCATGGGCGCAGCGCCTGGTCGGCGGAAGTGCGCAGCGTCGCGGACCTGGCGCGCGCCGTGTCGCCGACGATCCCGCCGCACGCGGCGGTGCTCGGATGGTCGCTGGGCGGCATGGTCGCGCTCGAGCTGGCTCGGACGCGAGCGGACCTGGCGGCCCTCGTGCTCGTCGCGACGACGCCTTGCTTCCTGGCGCGCGAGGACTGGGCGGCCGGCATGGAGCCGGCCGTGATGCAGGGTTTCGCGGCCGGCCTGGCCGGCGACTACCGGCGCACGATCGCCAATTTTCTCGCGCTGCAGACCTGGGGCGACGAACGCGCCACCGAGGCGTTGCGCTCCCTGCGCGCGTCGCTCTCGTCGCATGGTGAGCCCGACCCACGCGCGCTCGCGACCGGGCTCGACATGCTGCGCGCCGCCGATCTTCGCGACGGCCTCGCCCGCATCGCACTGCCGACGCTCGTGATCGCGGGCGAGCACGACCGGATCACGCCCGCCGCGGCGGGGCGTGAGCTGGCATCGCGGCTGCCCTCGGCCCGGTATCGCGAGATCGCGAAGGCCGGCCATGCCCCGTTCCTGTCCCACGCCGACGAAGTGACGCACGAGGTCGAGCGGTTTCTCGCCTTCATGACCGCAGCGCCGGATACGACGACACCAGCGGCGCCGACGACCCCTGCGCCCGAACGGCTCTCGGCCACGCGTGGTGCCCCTGCAGCAGCGGAGGATCCCTACGAACTCGACGTTGCGCGCGTGCGGGACTCGTTCTCCGGGGCCGCGCGCCGCTACGACGAGGCTGCGGTGCTGCAGAAGCGCGTCCGCGACGAATTGCTCGACCGGCTCGACGTGCTGACGATGCAACCGAAGACGGTCGTCGACCTCGGCGCCGGAACCGGCCACGGGTCGGCGGCGCTCAGGAGACGGTATGGCGAGGCCCGGGTGCTCGCGGTCGACATCGCCCCGGGCATGCTCGTCGAGGCGGGCCGACGGCAGCGGCTGTTCCGGCGGTTCCATCGGATCGCGGCCGACGCGGCTGCGCTGCCGTTGCGCGACGGCGCGGTCGACATGGTGTTCTCGAGCCTGCTGCTGCAATGGTGCAACGACCCCGACAGGGTGCTGCGCGAATGCCGGCGCGCGCTGCGTGCCGGGGGTGTGCTTCACCTGGCCACGCTGGGACCCGACACGCTGGTCGAGTTGCGCCGCGCCTGGCAGGCGGCAGACCCCGGTCACGCGCACGTAAGCCGGTTCCTCGACATGCACGACGTGGGCGACGCGCTGGTCCGCGCCGGATTCGCCGAACCGGTCCTCGACGTCGAGCGCTATACGCTGACCTATGACGACGCGCGCGAACTCATGCGCGACCTCAAGACCATCGGCGCTCACAACGCCACCGCCGGACGCGCGCGCGGGCTCACGGGCCGCCGCACGCTCGCCCGGATGATCGAGGCGTACGAGCAGGAGCGGCGCGACGGCAAGCTGCCGGCGACGTACGAAGTCGTGTTTGCGCAGGCGTGGTCGCCGGACCGACCGATCCGAACCAAGCGGGGCGCCGAGTCGGCCGAAGTGCTGGTGCCCTTGACTGGTCTGCGCCGCAGGACCTGATTTTATTAATCATCTCTATTTGATAAAAGCAGAAAGACGCTACTTTCCCCCGTCTGCTTCATCACGTGAGTAAAACAATCTTCATCACGGGCACGAACACCGGCGTCGGCAAGACCGTCGTCACGTCGGCGTTGCTGCGCCTCGCCCACCGCCACGGGGCGCGGTGCGTCGGACTCAAGCCGGTCGCGAGCGGGGCCTGCCGCCCGACCCCGGCGGCGCCATTGCGAAACGCCGATGCGCTCGAATTGCAGGCGGCGGGGTCGGTGTCCATCCCGTACGAGACCGTCAACCCTTACTGCTTCGAACCCGCGATTGCGCCGCACCTGGCGGCCCGCGAGTCGGGGGTCTCTCTGCCCCTGCCGGAACTCGTAGCGTGGTCGCGGCGGGCTTCGGCCGGGGCGGACTGCGTGCTGATCGAGGGCGCCGGTGGCTGGCGCGTGCCGCTGCACCCGGCCGGTTTTCTCAGCGACCTTCCCGAAACCCTCGGGCTCGACGTGGTGCTGGTCGTAGGGCTGACGCTCGGTTGCCTCAACCACGCGCGACTCACCGCCGAGGCGATCTGGCGTGGCGGCCGCTCCCCACTGGCAGGCTGGGTCGCCAACACCGTGGACCCCGGGTTCGAGCGGATCGACGACAACGTCGCGGCACTGTGCGACCTGCTCGGCTCGGAACCGCTCGCGCGCGTGCCGGACCTCCGCACGGCGCCGAAATCTCCGTTCGGTCATCCGCTCCACGAGTTCGCCGCGGATCCGCAACTGCTCGCCGCCCTCGGCCTGGACGACCGCCCTGGCTGAGTCGCGCGGGCTTCGCGGCGTGCGCCGCCGAAGCGCGTCCTCGGGGTCGCGAGGCATCGATCGTCGTCGAACGGGGTCGTCTAGCGCCGCGACCCGGTTGGTATTTGCAGGCCATGGAGCGACGGTTAAACTGCGCGACCCACTTGCTGCGCTGCATCCGAGGCGGCTCCCGTCGAGTCGCCCGGTCGTCACGCCTGCAATGCGGGTCGGTTTCTGACGGAGGATGAAGCGGCGGGGTGGTCGCACGCCTGCGCCGGCTGGTCAGGAGGTCGAGCAAGTGCCTCCGCGCGGCGCCCGGCGAGGGGACGCAGCACGGGTCAGCAGTCGCCCCGGCCATGAGGGCGGCGCCGGTTTCACGCACGGGAGTTTGTAGTGCCAAAGAAGATGCTGAAGCGGGCCCTGGCGGCCCCGGCAGTGGTCGGCCTTTCGCTGCTGGGT
>DASUMQ010000295.1:0-17907 GCA_036277615.1 Steroidobacteraceae bacterium | reverse complement strand
CAACGCCGGCTTCGAGAAGGCATTCTCGGCGATCGCCGACTCCAACGTGACGACGCTGATCGCAGGCGTCGTGCTGTTCACGTTCGGCACCGGGCCGGTCCGCGGCTTCGCCGTGACGCTCTGTCTCGGCATCCTCACGTCCTTGTTCACCGCGATCCTCGGCAGCCGCGCCTACATCCAGCTGATCTGGGGCCGCCAGCGCAAGCTCGCGTCGCTCCCGATCTGAGGCCCGACCGACATGGAATTTTTCAAGAAGAAGACCAGCATCCGGTTCATGGCGCCGCGCAAGCGGTGGTATGCCATTTCCGGCGCGCTGGTGCTCGCCTCGATCCTGCTGCTCGTCTTCCGCGGCCTGAACCTCGGCATCGACTTCACGGGCGGCGTGGTCTTCGAGGTATCGTTCCCGCAGGCGGCCGACCTCGACAAGGTCCGCGGTGCGCTCGCGGAACAGGGCTACGGCGAGGCGGTCGTGCAGAGCTTTGGCACGTCGCGCGACGTGCTCGTGCGCCTGCTGCCCGAAGCAGGCAAGGACGTCAATGCGGTCGGCCAGGACGTGCTCGAGGCGCTTCGCAGCTACGACGCCAAGGCGGAACTGCGGCGCACCGAGGTGGTCGGCGCGCAGGTGGGCAGGGAACTCGCCGAGCAAGGCGCGCTCGCGGCGCTGTTCGCGTTCCTGCTGATCATGATTTACGTCGGCTTCCGCTTCCAGTGGAAGCTCGGTGTAGGCTCGATCGTCGCCGCGCTGCACGACCCGATCATCATCCTCGGCATTTTCGCAGCGACGCAGTGGACCTTCGACCTGCCGACCCTCGCGTCGATCCTCGCGGTCGCCGGCTATTCGCTCAACGATACCGTCGTGGTGTTCGACCGCATCCGCGAGCGCTTCGTCCTCACGCGCAAGGGCACGCCGGCCGAGATCATCGACCTGGCGATCAACGAGACCCTGTCACGCACGTTGATGACCAGCGTGACCACGCTGATCGCCGTGCTCTCGCTGCTGCTGATCGCGGGAGACATGCTCCGGGGCTTCTCCCTCGCCCTCGCCATCGGCGTGCTGGTCGGCACGTACTCGTCGATCTACATCGCCAGCTCGATCGCGCTCGACCTCAAGCTCACTGCACGCGACCTGCTGCCGGTCAAGAAAGAGACCGACGCGGTCGACGAGCTGCCCTGACGGCGGCTCGGCGCACTGACCGGGCATAGACGGTACTCGGCGTGATCGAACTCATCTGGGCGGGGTTTCTCGCGCTGTTCCTCGGGTTGCTGATCCTCGACCTGAGCGTGCTGCACCGCGAGTCGGCGACGCTCTCGGTCAAGCAGGCGCTGTTCTGGACCACCGTCTGGATCACCGTCGCGATGTCGTTCACGATCGTCGTCTACGGCCTCTACGAATACCGCTGGTTCGGCTTCACACCCGGCCCCGGCGTCGGCGAGGCGGGCGACTTCGGCCGCGACGCGGTGCTGCAGTTCATCACCGGCTACGTGCTCGAGTGGTCGCTGTCGGTCGACAACATCTTCGTGATCGCGGTGATCTTCAGCTACCTGAAGATCCCGAGCCACTACCAGTACCGGGTGCTGTTCTGGGGCATCGTCGGCGCGATCGTGCTGCGCGGCATGATGATCGCCGCGGGCACGACGCTGCTGCACCACTTCGATTGGATGTTCTACGTGTTCGGCGCGATCCTGATCGTCTCGGCGCTCAGGATGCTGCGCAACGGCGATGACGCACCCGACATCGAGAACAGTTTCCCGGCGCGGCTGGTGCGGCGGTTCGTTCCCGTCACGCACGAGTACGCACGTGCGCATTTCTTCGTGCGGCGCGAGGACAAGCTGTACGCCACGCCACTGTTCGTGGCGCTGGTGATGGTCGAGCTCACGGACGTCGTGTTCGCCGTCGACTCGATCCCCGCGATCCTGGCCGTCACGCGCGACCCGTTCCTGGTCTTCACCTCGAACGCGTTCGCGATCCTCGGGTTGCGGTCGCTGTATTTCGCCGTCGCGGGCCTGATGGCGATGTTCCGCTACCTGCGCTACAGCCTGGTGCTGATCCTCGCGTTCGTCGGCATGAAGATGCTGCTCGTGGGGCACTACCACGTGCCGAACCACATTTCGCTCGCGATCATCCTCGCGACGCTCGTGGGCGGCATCATCGCCTCGGTCTGGGTCACGCGGCGCGAGGCCGCGCGCAGCGAAACGACCGCGGAGTGACGCGCGGTCGGGCCGGGGCAGCCCGGTTCCGGCTGCTGTAAGTCGACCGGTGTCAGCGGCCGCTCTTGCGCAGCTCGCTGTTGCGAAACCCGTAGAAGAAATAGATCGCGAAGCCGATCACCGTCCAGATCGCGAGCCGCAGCCACGTGTCCGGCGGCAGCGACACCATCATGCCCGCGCAGATGAGCGCGCCGCCGGTGCAGACGATCCAGGGCGCCGGCGTCCGGAACGGGCGCTTGAGGTCCGGTCGCGTGTACCGCAGCACGAGCACGCCGATGCAGACCGTCGTGAACGCGAGCAGCGTGCCGATCGAGACGAGCTCACCGAGGATCGTTACGGGCAGCAGCCCCGCGATCAGTGCAGCGAGCGCGCCGGTGATCAGCGTGCCGATGTAGGGCGTGCGGTGCTTCGGATGCACTTTGCGGAAGAATGGCGGGAGCAGGCCGTCGCGCGACATCGCGTAGAAGATCCGCGGCTGGCCGAGCATCATCACGAGGATCACGGACGTCATGCCCGCGATTGCACCGAGCTTGATCCAGCCCGCGAGCCACGACAGCTCGGGATGGCGGTCGAGCGCGAGGGCTACCGGCGCCGGCGTGTTGAGTTCGCCGTAATGCACCATGCCGGTCAGCACGGCGGAGACAGCGACATAGAGGACCGTGCAGACGACCAGGCTGCCCATGATCCCGATCGGCATGTCGCGCTGCGGGTTCTTCGCTTCCTGCGCGGCGGTCGAAACCGCGTCGAAGCCGATGTAGGCGAAGAAGATGATGCCCGCGGCCTGCACCACGCCGCTCCATCCGAAGTGGCCGAACGTCCCCGTGTTCTCGGGTATGAACGGTTGCCAGTTGGCGCCGTCGACGACCCACGCGCCGAAGCCGATGAACAGGATGATCACGGCGACCTTGATCGCGACGACGATCGCGTTGAACCGTGAAGTCTGGTGGATGCCGATGTAGCAGAGCGCCGTGATGGCCGCGACGATCAGCACCGCAGGCAGGTTCAGGATCGCGCCGGTGCGCACTACTTCGTAGTGGCCTTCGCCCTTCATGAACGGCGCGTTCGTGAGTGCGTCGGGCAGGTGCATGCCCAGCTGCTCGACCAGGCTCACGACGTACCCGGACCAGCCGACCGCCACGGTCGCCGCGGCGAACAGGTACTCGAGGATGAGGTTCCAGCCGATGAACCAGGCGACCATCTCGCCGAGCGTCGCGTACGAATACGAATACGCGCTGCCGGAGACCGGGATCATCGAGGCGAACTCGGCATAGCAGAGGCCGGCGAGTGCGCAGCCGAGACCCGCGATCAGGAACGAGACGACGAGCGCCGGTCCGGCGTGATTGGCCGCCGCCGTGCCGGTCAGCACGAAGATGCCGGTGCCGATGATGGCGCCGATGCCGAGCAGCACGAGTGCGCGTGCGTCGAGCGTGCGGCTCAGCTCGTTGGCGGTGTCGGCTTCGTGAAGCTCGCCGATGGGCTTGGTCGAGAACAGGCGATGCGGCATGGAGACTCGCGATGGTCCGAGGGTGCCCGGCGGGCGGTGCCGCCGGACTCTACCGGACCCCGCGGGGCCGGGGTAGTGGACGCCGGGTCAGGCCTCGCGCAGGTTCGGCGGAACGTGCGGGCCGATGCACTCGACCAGCGCGTCGAACACCTTCGGCGTCCCCGCGATCACGTGGCCGCCCTGCTGGTACGGCTGGCCGGTGAGCGTCCCGATGCGACCGCCGGCTTCCGTGATCAGCAAGGTGCCCGCCGCCGTGTCCCAGGCACTCAGGCCGATTTCCCAGAAGCCGTCGATGCGGCCCGCCGCGACGTACGCGAGGTCGAGTGACGCGGCGCCGGGACGACGGATGCCCGCCGTCTCCTGCATGACCGCGCGGAGCATCGCCATGTAGGGGTCGAGCCAGCGCACGTTCTCACGGTACGGGAAGCCCGTGCCGACCAGCGCGCCGTCGAGCACGAGCTGCTTGCTGACGCGGATCCTGCGGCCGTCGAGCTGGGCGCCATAGCCGCGCGAGGCCGTGAACAGCTCCTGACGCATCGGGTCGTAGACGACCGCGTGCTCGAGGCGCCCGCGAACCTCGACCGCGATCGAGACCGCGAACTGCGGAAAGCCGTGCAGGAAGTTGGTCGTGCCGTCGAGGGGATCGATGATCCACGTCACGTCGCCGCCGCCACTGCGTCCCGATTCCTCGCACAGGAAACCGTGGTCGGGATGGACGCGACGCACCGTCTCGATGATGTCGCGCTCGGCCATCTGGTCGATCTCGGAGACGAAATCGTTGCGACCCTTGGCCTGCACGTTGAGCGACGACACCCGGTCGAGGTTCCGCACGATGAGGTCACCCGCGCGACGGGCGGCGCGGACGGCAATGTTGAGCATGGGCTGCATGGTCATGCGGCAGTCTCGACGACGGTTGGCAGGTGGGAAAGAACGGCAGGGAACCCCGCCCGAGGCCGCTAGAATAGCAGAGCATGTCCATCCGGATCGTCTTGGTCGGCACTTCGCATCCGGGCAACATCGGCTCGTCGGCGCGTGCGATGAAGACGATGGGGCTGGAGTCGCTCTGGCTCGTGGCACCCGAACGCTTTCCGGCGACCGAGGCGACGGTGATGGCCGCCGGCGCCGACGACGTGCTGCAGCGCGCACGCGTCGTGCCCGACCTGCACGACGCCATCGAGGACTGCGGGCTCATCGTCGGCACCACCGCGCGCGGGCGACACCTGCCCTGGCGCATCGTCGAGCCGCGCGAGGCCGCGCTCGAAATCGCGGGGGCCGACCAGGCGAGTGAAGTCGCGATCCTGTTCGGCAACGAGCGCACCGGGCTCGAGAACGAGCAGCTGCGGCTCTGTCACACGCTGCTCACGATCCCGACCGGCAGCGCCTACAGCTCGCTCAATCTCGCGATGGCCGTGCAGGTCGTGGCGTATGAAGTCTGCCTGGCGCTGCGCGATCGCGCGGGCATCGGGCCGCTGCGCAGCGAAGGTCCGGTGCCACTCGCAAGCGCCGCGGACATGGAGAAGTTCTACGCACACCTCGAGCAGGTGCTGGACGAAATCGACTTCCGGGACCGCACGAGCTCAGGCCACCTGATGGCCCGGCTGCGTCGCTTGTTCCAGCGCACCGTGCTCGACCAGAACGAGATGAACATCCTCCGCGGCATCCTGACGGCCGTGCAGGGCAGGCGCCGTCGCGCGGGCGATCCGCACGTGCCGCCGCCAAACCCGGAGGCCGCGCCGTGAGCGGGCGGCCAGTGGTCTATCTCGACAACGCGGCGACGACGCCGGCCGACCCACGCGTCGTCGCCGAGATGCTCGCGTGCCTCGGGCCGGACGGCGCGTACGCGAACCCCGCGTCGGCGTCGCACGCGCCCGGGCGGGAGGCGAGCAGGCGTATCGAGCGTGCACGCGAAGAGGTAGCCGCGCTCGTCGGTGCCCAGCCGGAACAGGTCCTGTTCACCTCGGGCGCCACTGAATCCAACAACCTGGCGATCCTCGGCGCCTTGCGTTTCCAGCGCAATCGCGCGCGTCACGTAGTGACCTCGCGCACTGAGCACCCGGCCGTGCTGGACGCCTGTCGGCAGCTCGAGCGCGAGGGCTGCAGCGTCGCCTACCTCAGGCCCGGGCCCGGCGGCATCGTCGAGCCCGAGCAGGTGGCCGAGGCGCTGCAGCCCGACACGGTGCTCGTGTCGCTGATGCACGTGAACAACGAGATCGGCGTCGCCCAGGACGTGGCCACCGTGGGCCGGATCTGTCGCGAGCGCGGCGTGCTGCTGCACGTCGACGCCGCGCAAAGCGCCGGCAAGCTCGACCTCGACGTGCGGCGCGACTGCATCGACCTGCTGTCGCTCACTGCGCACAAAGTGCATGGGCCGAAAGGCGTGGGCGCGCTTTGCGTGCGACGCGAGCCCCGCATCGGCCTCGTGCCGCTGCAGTTCGGCGGCGGCCAGGAGCGTGGACTGCGCTCGGGCACGTTGCCGACCCACCAGATCGTCGGCATGGGCGCGGCCTGCCGGATCGCGCGCGCCGAGATGGTCGACGACGCGCCGCGCATCGCGGCGCTGCGCGAGCGGCTGTGGCGAACGCTGCAGGACCTGCCGGGCGTGCTGCTGAACGGCGACCCGGTGCGACGCGTCGCGGGGATCCTGAACCTCTCGATCGACGGCGTCGAAGGCGAGTCGCTGCTGCTCGCGCTCTGCGATCTCGCGGTCTCCTCGGGATCCGCCTGTGCGAGCACGCACGCGCAGCCGTCGTATGTGCTGCGTGCGCTGGGCCGGAGCGACCGGCTCGCGCAGAGTTCGTTGCGCCTGAGCCTGGGCCGGTTCACTACGGACGAAGAGATCGACTACGCGGCCGGGCGCATCCGCGCGGAAGTCCTGCGGCTGCGTGAGTGCCGGCCGCGCGGCAGCGAGGTGCCCCCTGCACCGGCGGACGACACGCGGTATTCCGCCGAGGTCCACCGGCGTCTGCACACGCTGGCGGGCGCCGGCCGGCTGGCGTCGTCGCGACACGCGGTGAAGGGCAGGGCGGGCCACCGTGACCAGGGCGCCGAGGTCGAGCTCGAATTCGCGGTCGAAAACGACCGCATTGCCGAGGCGACGTTCGTCGCGTTCGGCTGCCCCCACCTGCTCGCTGCGGCGTCGTGGCTGACCGAACAGGTCCGGGGCTGGAGCCGTGATCAGCTCGCGGGCTGGGACTGGCAAGAGGCCGCGCGCGAACTCCAGGTGCCGCCGGCCAAATTTGGTCGATTGCTCACGCTTCAGGACGCCGTGCACGAAGCCGCCCGGAACTGGGCCGGCCGGGCCCGGTCGACCGTGTAGAATCTGAGCCGTCCTGGAGGACCCATTCGAATGAGCATTTCGTTGACCCCGTCCGCCGCCGAGCGTGTCCGCACGTTCATGTCGAGTCGGGGCAAGGGCATCGGCCTGCGCCTCGGCATCAAGCAGACCGGTTGCTCCGGGTATGCGTACGTCGTGAGCTACGCCGACCAGATCGGCGCCGACGACGTGGTGTTCGAAGAAGCCGGCGTCAAGGTGGTGGTCGACCGCGAGGCGCTCAAATTCGTCGACGGCACTGAGATCGACTTCGTCCGCACCGGTCTCAACGAGGCTTTCCGCTTCCGCAACCCCAACGTCAAGGGCGAATGCGGCTGCGGCGAAAGCTTTAACGTATAGGTTCCTAACCCCCCGTCGGGGCTGCGATTTCTTGGCCGGGCGGGCGCGGCCCGGTATACTTCGCCGTTACGTTTTTGGTCGGTGCCTGCACCGGTCCGCGTCGCCGCGGGCGGGTGTCCGGCGCCGCGTCTTCGCTTCCTGCGGCGGTTCACCCGCCGCCGGTCCACAGCCCCCAAGGATCCTGAATGTCCCTCGAACGCACGCTGTCCATCGTCAAACCGGATGGAGTCCGCAAGAACGTCATCGGTGACGTCTATAACCGCTTCGAAAAGGCCGGTCTGCGCATCGTCGCCGCCCGCATGACGTGCCTGAGCCAGGCCCACGCCGAGGCGTTCTACGGCGTGCACCGCGAGCGTCCGTTCTTCAAGGACCTGTGCGCGTACATGACGTCCGGGCCGGTCATGGTGCAGGTGCTCGAGGGCGAGAACGCGGTCGCGAGGAACCGCGACATCATGGGCGCGACCGACCCGAAGAAAGCCGCCCCAGGCACGATCCGCGCCGACCTGGCCGACAGCATCGAGGCCAACGTCGTACACGGTTCCGACAGCCTCGAGAACGCCGCGCGGGAAGTCGCATTCTTCTTCTCCGAAACGGAGCTATGCCCGCGCTGAGCGCTGCGCACTCTGCCCGCAGTCCACGGTCCAAACCCACATGACGAGCGAAACGACGACGACGAGCACCGAGCGCACGAACCTCCTGGGCCTCACGCGGTCCGGGCTGGAGGCGTTCGTCGTCGCGATGGGCGAGAAGCCCTTTCGCGCCCGCCAACTGTTCAAGTGGATCTACAAGCGCGCCGAGGGCGACATCGAGGCGATGACGGACCTTGGCAAGGACTTTCGTCGCCGTCTCGCCGGAGTCGCCGAGATCCGCACGCCGGAAATCCTCGGCTCGCAGGTTTCGGCCGATGGCACGCGCAAGTGGGCCCTGCGCTTCGAGGGCGGGCAGGCGATCGAAATGGTGTTCATCCCTGAACCCGGCCGGGGCACGCTGTGCATCTCGAGCCAGGTGGGCTGCCAGATGGACTGCCAGTTCTGCTCGACCGGCGCGCAGGGCTTCAACCGCAACCTGACGACCGCGGAAATCACGGGCCAGGTCTGGCTCGCGAATCGTGAACTCGGCTACTCGCCGGACGGCGACCGCGTGATCACCAACGTCGTGTTCATGGGCATGGGTGAACCGCTCGCGAATTACCGCAGCGTCGTGCCCGCGGCCGAGATCATGATGGACGACCTCGGACTCGACCTCTCGCGCCGGCGCGTCACGGTGAGCACGTCGGGCCTGGTGCCGCAGATGTACCGGATCGCCGACGAGACCAACGTCGCGCTCGCGGTGTCGTTGCATGCGCCGAACGACGAACTGCGCAGCGAAATCGTGCCGATCAACCGCCGTCACCCGATCAAGGAACTGCTGGAAGCCTGCTGGCATTACGTCGAGAAGCAGAACGCACGCAGCGTCACGTTCGAATACGTCATGCTCGACGGCTTCAACGACAAGCCCGAGCACGCGCGCGAACTCGCGGGCCTGTTGCGCGGCCGTCCGGCGAAGGTGAACCTCATCCCGTTCAACCCGTACCCGGGCACGCGCTTCAGGCGCTCGAGCGAGGAGGCGATCGACCGCTTCCGCGACCTGCTGATCAAGGGCGGCGTGATCGCGACGGTCCGTCGCACGCGCGGCGATGACATCGATGCCGCCTGTGGCCAGCTCGCGGGCCGCGTCAACGACCGCGTCGTCAACAAACTGCGGCACAAGACCTTCCCGATCGAGGTGGTGCGCGCATGATCCGTGTCGTCGTCGTCGTGACGCTCGTCGCCGGCGTCCTCGCCGCCGCGTGGACGCCGCCGGCGTCGGCGCAGACGAACCGCGAGAGTCGCGAACAGGCCGCCGCGATCAACGCCGAACTCGCGCTCGCTTACATGCGCGAAGGCAACCTGGCCGCCGCGCGCGACAAGATCGAGAAGGCGCTCGAGCAGAACTCGCGCACGGCCAAGACGCAGATGGCCGCCGGGTTCATCTACGACCGGCTCAACGACGAGCGCAAGGCGAAAAGCCACTTCGAACAGGCGGTGCGGCTCGGCAAGGGCGACCCGGACATCCTCAACAACGCGGCCGTCTACCTCTGTCGCACGGGCGAGTACAAGCGCGGGGAGCAATACCTGCTCCAGGCCGCGGCGAGTCCGCTATCCCGCACGCCGGCAGTTTCCTATGTGAATGCCGGCCGCTGCGCGCGCGCGGACGGCCGCACGAAGGACGCCGAGCAGCATTTCCGCAAGGCGCTGGCGTTGAGCCCGAAGCAACCCGACGCGCTGCTGCAGATGGCGGAGGTCGCGCAGACGAACGGCAACGGCCTGCAGGCGCGTGCGTTCCTCGAGCGCTACGGCGCCGTGGCGCCCGCGACGCCGTCGACACTGTGGCTCGGCCGAACGATCGAACTCGCGCTCGGCGACACCGCGCAGGCGCAACGCTACGCGCAGCGCCTCAGGGACGAGTTTCCGATGTCGCCCGAGGCGGGACGCCTGTTCGACGAAGAGCACCAGGGACGGCCATGACGCCGCCCGAAGCGGAGATCACCGAGCTCCCATCGAGCCCGGGCGCGCGTCTGAAGCGTGAGCGCGAGGCGAGCGGACTCAGCGAGCAGCAGGCCGCCGAGTCGCTGAACCTCGACCCGACGGTGATCACGGTCCTCGAAGCGAACGACTTCGCCGCGCTCGGCGCGCCGGTGTTCGCCAAAGGTCACCTGCGGCGTTACGCGGCGCTGCTCGGGTTGGACGAGGACGAGATCGTCGGCGCTTACGAGCGCTCCAAGCAGCATGTCGAGGAGCCGACGCTCGTGCCGAGGGCGCGGATCGAGATGGCACCGGTCCGGGGCCGCCCGCGCTGGCCCTGGGTATTCGGCGGCACCGCCGTGTTCCTGGTCGCAGCGCTGCTGCTCGCGTACCTGTCCGAGCACGGACTGCCATGGTCCGACGACGCAGCCGAGGAGGCCGCGGCCACCGACACCTCCGTCGAGACCACACAGTCGCTGCCGACGCAGGCGCCCGGCGCCGTCCCGAACGACGCGAGCGCGCCAGGCACGAGCGCCGATCCGGCAGTGGCACCCTCGGGTGTGAGCGTGCCGGACGCCGCCGCCGGTGCCGTCGCGCCCGGTCCGGGTCAGGTCAGCCTGCAACTGCGTTTCACCGGTGATTCGTGGGTCGAGATCTTCGACGGCTCCGGCAAGGCCGTGTTGTACGACCTCGGCAAGACCGGCACCGAACGCACGATCACCGCCACGGCGCCGCTCAGCGTGACGCTCGGCAACGCTCCAGCCGTCGCGATCGCGGTCAACGGCCGCGCGCTGCCGCCACCTCCGGCCCAGGGGCCGGTGGCGCGCTTCAGCATCGGCGCCGACGGGACGCTGCGTTGAATCCAGACCAGGCACCGGCACGACGATGACCGAGACCCTGCAAGCCGTTCGCGGCATGAACGACGTGCTGCCGGAGCAGAGCTCCGCGTGGCAGCAACTCGAGCGCGTCGCACGCGAGACTTTCGCCCAGTACGGTTACCGCGAGATCCGGCTGCCGCTGCTCGAGCGGACGGAGCTGTTCAAGCGCTCGATCGGCGAGTTCACCGACATCGTCGAGAAGGAGATGTATACCTTCGAGGATCGCGGCGGCGACTCGCTGACGCTGCGTCCCGAGGCCACGGCCGGCATCGTGCGCGCCGCGATCTCGAACGGCCTGCTGCACAACCAGCGCCAGAAGGTCTGGTGCATGGGGCCGATGTTCCGCTACGAGCGACCGCAGAAGGGCCGGTACCGCCAGTTCCACCAGATCGACGCCGAGGCGCTGGGCTTTCCGGGCCCGGACGTCGACGCCGAGCTGATCCTGATGACGGCCCGGATGTGGCGCCGGCTCGGGCTGCGTGGACTCAGGCTCAACCTCAATTCGCTCGGCACGCCCGAGTCGCGCGCGGTCTATCGAGCCAGGCTCGTCGACTACTTCCAGGCACACGCGAGCGTGCTCGATGCCGACAGCGCGCGACGGCTCGACGGGAACCCGCTGCGGATCCTCGACAGCAAGAACCCGGCCATGGCCGAGGTCGTCGCGCGGGCGCCGTCGATCACCGACCACCTCGATCCCGAGTCGGCCGAACATTTCGCGACCCTGCAAGCGCAGTTGAGCGCGGCGGGCGTCGAGTTCGTCGTCAATCCGCGGCTGGTTCGCGGGCTCGACTACTACTCGCGCACCGTGTTCGAGTGGATCACGACGGACCTCGGATCGCAGGACGCCGTGTGTTCGGGCGGGCGCTATGACGGGCTCGTCGCACAGCTCGGGGGCGAGCCTGCCCCGGCGATCGGCTGGGCGCTCGGCGAGGAACGCATCGTCGAACTGATGCGACTGCAGGGCCTCGTCGGCAACGAAGGCCGTCCCGACATCTACCTGGTGCTCGCAGGCGCCGCCGCGGACGCCGTGGGCCTCGGCCTTGCCGAACGGCTGCGCGACGCCGGCCGGGGGCTGCGCGTGGAGACGAACTGCGGCGGCGGCAGCTTCAAGTCGCAGCTCAAGCGCGCCGACAAGAGCGGCGCACGCTACGCGGTCATCGTCGGCGACGACGAAGTCGCGAAACGAGTGGCGGCGGTCAAGTCGCTGCGCGGCGAGGGTGAACAGCGCGAGATTGCATTCGACGACCTCGCGGTCGAACTGTCGCGGGCGCTCGAGCCCGAGACGGCATAATCCGGACGAACGACGCGACCCGGCGGGGTCGCAGATGGAGTGGCACGTGGAAGACCTTTCTGACAACGAACGCGAAGAACAACTCCGCCGCTGGTGGTCCGACAACTGGCTCTGGATCATTGGGGGCATCGCGCTCGGTCTCGGCCTGCTCGGGGGCTGGCAGTACTGGCAGAAGTCGCGCATGCAGTCGGCGGAGCAGGACGAAGCGGCGTACCTCGCGGTGCTCGACTCGCTGAGCCAGAACCAGCAGGACGCGGCGGTGAAGAAGGCCGACGACCTGCGCGGCCTGCACCCGAAGTCCCCGTACGCCGACCAGTCGGATCTCGCGCTGGCCCGGTCGCTCGTCGATGCGCGCAAGTTCGACGACGCCGCAAAGCGCCTGCGGACGGTCGCGGACGGCTCGCGCGATCCGCAGCTGCGACTGGTCGCGGCGTCACGCCTGGCACGTGTGCTCGGCGAGCAGGGCAAGCACGACGACGCGCTCGCCTTGCTCGACGCTGCCAAGGCTGGCGGGTTCGCACCGCTGTTTCACGAGATTCGCGGCGACCTCTACGCCGCGAAGGGCGACGCAGCCGCGGCCCGCAAGGAGTACGACGCCGCGCTCGCGGCCAGTGCCACGCCGGGCGAAGGACCTGCGCTCGATACCCAGTACGTCGAGCTGAAGCGCGATGCACTCGCGGGCGCTGCCACGGTCGCCGCCGCCGAGCCGCAACCCGCTTCGCCCGCGCCGGCGCCTGCGGCCGGAACGCAACCATGAGGTCCACGCGCTCGGCGCTCGCGTCGGCGTGCGCGGCTGCGCTGCTGCTGCTCGTCGCCGCGTGCGACAAGGACGAGGAAGCCGATCCGCCCGCGGAGCTGGTCGACCTGGTCCCGGGCATCGCGGTCTCGAAGCTCTGGGACGCGAACGTGGGTGGCGACGCCGAGACGCTGCGGCTCGCACTTGGACTGGCGCTCGACGGGGGCACGCTCTACGCGGCCTCTCGCGAAGGTGAGATCGAGGCATTCGACCCGGCGACGGGCAAGACTCGCTGGACGGCCGAGACCAAGGCCGAACTGTCGGCGGGGCCCGGCGTCGGCGGCACTCTCGTGGTCGTCGGCACCAACGACGGCGACGTGATCGCCTTCGACACCGCCGGCAAGCGCCTCTGGAAGACCGACGTCAGCGGCGAAGTGCTGGCGTCGCCGCTCGTGACCGGCGGCCGCGTGATCGTGCGCACCGTGGATGGCAGGCTGCGGTCGCTCGACGCCGCGACGGGCAAGGAACAATGGAGCGCCGAGGAACCAGTGCCGCGACTCTCGCTGCGTGGTACCGCGCCACCCGTACTGGCCGGCGAGACGGTGCTGGCCGGGTTCGATTCCGGCAAGGTCATGGCCTTCGCGCTCGCGTCGGGTGATCCGCTCTGGCAGTCGCAGGTCAGCACGCCGCGCGGTCGCTCCGAACTCGAGCGCCTTGCCGACGTCGACAGCGCCGTGCACACGGAGGGCACCGACGGTTATGCGGTCGGCTACCAGGGCCGGCTCGTGATGTTCGCGCTCGACTCGGGCCAGGTCTGGTGGGGTCGCGAGCTCTCGAGCTACCGCGGGCTTGCGCTCGACGCCGACCAGCTCTACGTCGCCACCGCCGACGGCAGCGTCGTCGCGCTGCGCCGCCGCGACGGCACGGTGTTGTGGCAGCAGGACGGGCTCAAGCGTCGCGGCCTCGGCACGCCGGCGGTCGTCGGCAACGCAGTCGTCGTGGGCGACTTCGAGGGTTACCTGCACTGGCTCGACCGCGACACCGGCAAGTTCGTCGCGCGCGAGCATCCGGGAAAAGCGCGGATCAGCGCCGCGCCCGTGGTCGACGGCGAGCGCGTGTTCGTGATCGACGAAGGCGGCCGCATCGTGGCATACCGCAGCGGCGGCACGCCCGGGCGCTGATGTGCTGCCCGTCGTCGCACTCGTCGGTCGACCGAACGTCGGCAAGTCGACGCTGTTCAATGTGCTGACGCGCACCCGCGACGCGCTCGTCGCGGACTCGCCCGGGCTCACGCGCGACCGCAAGTACGGATACGCGCGTCACGGCGGGCGTTCCTGCGTCGTCATCGACACCGGCGGTCTCGTCGAGACCGTGCCGGGAGCGATCGAGCGCCTGATGGCCGAACAGACGCTGAAGGCCGTCGAGGAAGCCGACCGCGTGCTGTTCGTCGTCGATGCGCGCGAGGGCTGCACGCCGCAGGACCTGCACGTCGCCGACCTGCTGCGGCGTACGGGCAAGCAGGTGCTCGTCGTCGCCAACAAGTCGGAGGGCCTCGAGGACGACATGGCGCAGGCCGAGTTCCACCGCTTCGGTTTCGGCGAACCGATCGCGATCTCCGCGACGCACGTGCAGAACCTCGACCTGCTGTTCGACCGCGCGCTCGACGGCCTCGAAGGGGCGGACGACGTGCCCGAGGCCCTCACGTCGGGAAACGACGCGATTCGCGTCGCGGTCGTCGGCCGACCGAACGTCGGCAAGTCGACGCTGATCAACCGGCTGCTCGGCGAAGAGCGCCTGATCGCCTTCGACCAGCCCGGGACGACGCGCGACACGGTCGAGGTGCCGTTCGAACGCGACGGTCGTAGCTTCCTCCTGATCGACACCGCAGGCGTACGCCGCAAGGCCCGCGTCAGCGAGGCGATCGAAAAGTTCAGCATCGTCAAGACGCTGCAGGCGATCGACCGTGCGCACGTCGTGATCGGCGTGCTCGATGCGCACGACACCGTGGCCGACCAGGACGCGAGCCTGATGGGACTCGTGGCGGAACAGGGCCGGGCGCTCGTGATCGCGGTCAACAAGTGGGACGGCATACCGACGGACCAGCGCAACGCGATTCGCGACGGGCTGGACCTGCGGCTCGACTTCCTGCGGTTCGCACCGGTGCATTTCATTTCGGCGCGCCACGGAACGGGGGTCGGCGAACTCGTCGAGGCGGTGCTCAAGGCGTATCGCGCGGCGATGCGCGAGCTGCCGACCAAGGACCTCACGCGCGCGCTCGAGCAGGCGATCGCGATGCACCAGCCGCCGCTGGTGCGCGGCCGTCGCATCAAGCTGCGCTATGCGCACCAGGGCGGCAGGAATCCCCCGGTCGTCGTGATCCACGGCAACCAGACGCAGCACGTGCCGGACACGTACCGGCGCTTCCTCGAGAACCACTTCCGGGAAGTCTTTCGTCTCAGGGGCACGCCGATGCGGATCGAATTCCGGACCGACGAGAACCCGTTTGCAGGACGCCGCAACGAACTCACGCCGCGACAGGTCCGCAGCCGCAAGCGGCTGATGTCCCGGGTCAAGGGCAGCCGGAAAGGCGGCAAGCGGTGACTGGCCCGGGCTAACATGGCCCGTTAGGCTAATAACCCCCGGTTCTGACCGGCTATCGTCTGAGCCTTGCCCGTGCGCCGGCCGGGACTAGACTGCAGGGCATGCTCATGGCCGTCGCCCGAACATCGCCGTCCGCCGCCCACGATCTGCCGGCCACGCGCCTGGCGATCCTGGACGAGCCGCTGCGCCTGTATCGCGGCGGTGTGGTCGAGCACCCGGTGATCGCGTACGAAACCTGGGGGCGGCTCAACGACGCCCGCGACAACACGATCCTGCTGTTCACGGGACTCTCGCCCTCCGCGCATGCGGCCTCGTCGCCCGCGGACCCGAAGCCCGGCTGGTGGGAACCGATGATCGGCGACGGCAAGGCGATCGATACGAGCCGGCACTTCGTCGTCTGCGTGAATTCGCTCGGCAGCCCGTACGGCTCGTCCGGCCCGGCCTCGATCGACCCGCGTACCGGTCGGACGTACGGCATCACATTTCCCGAGATCGCGGTCGAAGACATCGCGCGCGGCGGCCGGCAGGTGTTGGCCGCACTCGGCATCGAGCGCGTGCACTGCGTGATCGGCCCGTCGCTCGGCGGGGTGACCGCGCTTTCGTTCGCCGTCGAGTTCCCGGACGTTGCCCGCCACATGATCTCGATCTCGGGCGCCGCGAGCGCGTCGCCGTTTGCGATCGCGCTGCGCTCGCTGCAACGCGAACTGGTGCGCAGCGACCCGGCGTGGCGCGGCGGCCATTACGAACAGGGCCGCGGCCCGCGACAGGGCCTGCGTCTGGCCCGCAAGCTCGGCACGATCACCTACCGCGGGCACGAGGAGTGGGACCAGCGGTTCGGCCGTCGGCGCGTCGGCGAGACGGCTGGGTTGCAGGGCGACTTCCGGCCGCAGTTCGAAGTGGAGGCGTACCTCGAGCACCAGGGACAGCGCTTTGCCGAGGTGTTCGACGCAAACGCTTACCTCTACCTGTCGCGCGCGTCGGACCAGTTCGACCTGGCCGAGCACGGTGGCGGCTCGCTCGAGACGGCGTTCGCGAAGTTCAGGACCGAGCGTTCGCTCGTGCTGGGCGTGAAATCCGACATGCTCTACACGATCGACCAGCAGCAGCTGATCGCCGAGCAGATGCGCGCCGCGGGACGCGAGGTTGAATTCCACGCGTTCCCATCCCCGCAGGGCCACGACGCCTTCCTCGTGGATTACGCGCGCTTCGAGCCGGTCATAGGCAACTTCCTGCGGAACTTGCCGTAGCGGTTAGTGATTAGCGGATAGCGGATAGTAAGAAGGCGCCACTGGCGCTTTTCTTCGTCCTGCTAACCGCTATCCACTAACCGCTATCCGCTCGCGGCGTTATTCCCGCAGGAATAACGCCGGATCTACCATCGCACGATTCACCGCGACACCGAAATGCAGGTGGGGCCCGGTCACGCGGCCGGTCGCGCCGACGAGCCCGAGCGTGCCCCCGGCGTCGACCGTGTCGCCGGGCTTCACGTCGATGCGGCTCAGGTGGCAATACATCGCCACCACGCCGTGCCCGTGGTCGACGAACACGGTGTTGCCGTTGAAGAAGAAGTCGCCGACGTCGAGCACGCGACCGCGGAGCGGCGAGACGATCGGCGTACCCGCCGGCGCGGCGATGTCCATGCCGCTGTGCGGGTTGCGCGGCTGGCCATTGAAGACCCGCCTGAGGCCGAACGAGCTCGAGCGCGGGCCCGGCACCGGCGCGGGCCAGTGCCACGTCGGCTGGAACTCCTCCGAGTAGGTCGAGAGCGCGCGGTCCGAGCGTCCGGTTTCGGCCTCGATCCGCGCGAGGTCCTCGGGCAGGGGATCGACCTTGCGCGGTTCCACGGTGAGCCTCTGCTCGGCGTAACTCTTTGGCGCCACGTCGAACACGATTTCCAGGTCGGCGTCGTCTTCCTCGGGAGTCACGAGGACGGCCGCGTGCGGTCCCGGCGTCGTCGCGAGCGGGATCCCGACGATCGCCGCCCACGACGTGCCGTCGTGCGTCACCGGTGCCCGGTGCGCGCCGAAATAGACCGCACCCGGCGAATGTTCGCCGGCCCCGAGCCGGATGACCGCAATGCCGCCCGGCACGCGCGAGTCCGGCGGCAGTGCGTCGTCGCTGGAGGCGTGGGCGACTGCGAAGGAGAGCAGGATCGCTACGAATGCCGTGATCCGGCCGCGGCGGCTCCGCACGCGTGCCGTCACCGATCCTCCCGGTCATCGGCACGCCCCACGAGGGTCTCCGTCACGGTGGCGCGGACGACGCCGCGTGCCACGCGGGCCTCGATCCGCGCGCCGCGCGGCACGGACATCGCGTCGCTGACGACGTGACCGGCTTCGTCGAGCACGATGGCGTAGCCGCGGTCGAGCGTCGCAAGCGGGCTCACTGCGTGCAGCGTGCGGGCCGAGCGTTCGAACCGGTCACGGTCTCGTTGCAGGCGGCGTTCCATGCAGAGCGGCAGCTGGCGCGCGGCACG
>DASUMQ010000294.1:0-2377 GCA_036277615.1 Steroidobacteraceae bacterium | reverse complement strand
CTCTGCTACGTCACCGAAGTCACGGTCAAGCTGTTCCCGTACCTGCCGCAGAACGACACGTTCGTCGGCTGGACGCTCAAGAGCATGCGCACCGGGTTCGAGGCGCTGCGCCAGGTGATGGTCGCCGGCTACCGACCTTCCGTCGCGCGCCTCTACGATCCGCCGGACGGCGCGTTCCATTTTTCCCGGTTCGCCGCCGAGGACGACTGCGTGCTGCTCTTCATGGCCGAGGGACCCGCCGGGGTCGTCCGGGCGACGATCGACGGCATCCAGGAGATCGTGCAGCGCTTTCCCGAATGCAGGCCGGTCGATGCACGCCACCTGCAGGAATGGTTCGCCGACCTCAACTGGGGACCGGACAAGATCGCGAACGAACGGCGCGAGATCCTGGAGACGAAGACGATGGGCCGCACGACCGAGGTTTCGGCCGACTGGAGTTCGATCTGCGACATCTACGAGAACGCGCTCCGGCGATTGCGGGCCGAGGTGCCGGACATCACGGTGGCCGGCGGGCATTCGTCGCACAGCTACGTCAATGGCACCAACATGTACTTCATCTATTACTACGACGTGAGGTGCCCGCCCGAGCAGGAGGTGACCCGGTACCGGCGCGAAATCAACCGCGTAATCTGCGAGGAGACGCTGAAGCTCGGCGGCTCGGTCGTGCACCATCACGGCATGGGCAAGGCGCGCACGCCGTGGGTGCGCGAGGAGTACGGTTCGTCGTACTACATCCTCGAGAAACTCAAGCGTGCATTCGACCCCAACGACATCATGAACAAGGGCACGATCCTGCCGGACTAGCCGTGGCGCGCCCCTATTCCATATTCCGCCTGCTGGGAGAGGCGCTCAGCGGGCACCGGCGCTGGGAGCCGGCCTGGCGTGATCCCGAGCCGAAGCCGTCCTACGACGTGATCGTCGTGGGTGGCGGCGGACACGGGCTCGCGACCGCCTACTACCTCGCGAAGAACCACGGGCTGCGCAACGTCGCGGTCCTCGAGAAGGGCTGGATCGGCAGCGGCAACGTCGGGCGCAACACCACGATCATTCGCTCGAATTACCTGATGCCGGGCAACCTCCCGTTCTACGAATGGTCGATGCAGCTCTGGGAGGGACTCGAGCAGGACCTCAACTACAACGCGATGGTGAGCCAGCGCGGCGTGCTGAACCTCTTCCACAGCGACTCGCAGCGCGATGCATTCGTGCGCCGGGGCAACGCGATGCGGCTGCACGGGGTCGACGGCGAGTTCCTCGGCCGCGAGGACGTGCGCAAGCTGATCCCGATCGCGGATTTCGACAACGCGCGCTTCCCGATCCGCGGCGGCCTGCTGCAGCGGCGGGGCGGCACCGCGCGCCACGACGCGGTCGCATGGGGCTTCGCCCGTGCGGCCGACCGGCTCGGCGTCGACATCCTGCAGAACTGCGAAGTCGTCGGAATCCGTCGCGAGCGCGGGGCCGTGGTCGGCGTCGACACGACGCGCGGCTTCATCGCGAGTCGCCGAGTCGGCCTCGCCTGCGCCGGCAACAGCTCGCGCGTCGCGGCGCTGGCGGGGCTGCGACTGCCGATCGAAAGCCACGTGCTGCAGGCGTTCGTTTCGGAAGGCCTGAAGCCGCTCGTTCCGTGTGTCGTCACGTTCGGCGCGGGCCATTTCTACATCAGCCAGTCCGACAAGGGCGGGCTCGTGTTCGGCGGCAGCATCGACATGTACAACTCGTACGCACAGCGCGGCAACCTGCCCACGGTCGAGGAGGTCTGCGAGGAAGGCGTCGCACTGTTCCCGTGCCTCAGCCGCGTGCGCGTCCTGCGCTCGTGGGGCGGCATCATGGACATGTCGATGGACGGCTCGCCGATCATCGACCGCACGCCGGTCGACGGGCTCTATCTCAACGCGGGGTGGTGCTATGGCGGCTTCAAGGCGACGCCCGCGTCGGGCTGGTGCTTCGCGCACCTGCTCGCCACGGACCAGCCCTACGTGGCCGCGACGGCTTACCGGCTCGATCGGTTCGCGACCGGGCGGCTCATCGACGAAAAAGGCGCGGGCGCCCAGCCCAACCTGCACTGACGCGCCGTCGATGCTGATTCCCTGCCCCCACTGCGGCCCACGCACCCACGAGGAGTTCACCTACCTCGGCGATGCGACGCTGCGTCGGCCCGATCCCGCCGATCCTGCGGCCGAGGCAGCGTTCTTCGAATACGCGTACCTCCGGGACAACCCCGCCGGCCCACACCGCGAGCTCTGGTTCCACGCCGCGGGCTGTCACGCGTGGCTCGTCGTCGAACGCGACACGCGCACGCACGCGATCACGCGGGCGACGCCCGCGGGCCCGACGGAGTCCACCGCGTGAGCGACGCTCGCCAGCCCGCCCGTCTCGCGGC
>DASUMQ010000293.1:0-59443 GCA_036277615.1 Steroidobacteraceae bacterium | reverse complement strand
ACCCGGTCGGCCGCCGCCAACGACCGAGTCCAGAACTCGCGGACCGCATCGGACTCGCGGCGCCGCCTCGACGCGTCGCAACTTTCTGCGGCACGTTCGAACCGCCGGCGCAGGTCGCGCACCGACGTGCGCGGCAGTTCGAGCGATTCGAACTCGCTGCGCATTGCTGACAGGCGCCCGGCCGCCTCTGCGGCGTCACCCTCCGCCGCCTGCGACAGCCGCTCCGCCTCCTCGCACAGCGCGACCGCGCGCGCCTGGCTGGTGGCAAGTTCGGCATCGAAGGCCGCGCGCTCCTGCGAGCTGCGCTGGAAGACCGCGTCGCAGTGCCCGCGGAACTCGGCCCACAGTGCCTCATCCTGGTGTCGGCGAGCCGAGCCGATCGACTTCCACGCACGCTGCAGGGCCTTGGTCTGCTCGATCGCGGCGCGCGTGTCCTCGAGCGCGACGAGTTCGGCGGCACGTCCGATCAACTCGCGTTTCGCCTGCGCGTTCTGTGCATGTTCGGTATCGAGCCGTGAGCGGAGCGCATCCAGCGACGCGTGGAATCGCGCCTGCAGCGGCTTCACGACGTCCTGGTCCACCGGGGCATAGTCGCGCCATTCGCGGCGCGCCTCGACGATCGCCTGCTGGATCGCGTGCCAGTTCGGCTGTTCCGCCTCCGCCTGCGCCGCGACGAACGCCTCGAGCCGCTCGAGCATCGCCTCGCGCCGTGCCTGGTTCTGCTTGCGGATCTCGGACTGCCGCGCGAAGTGCTCGCGGCACGGTTCGTACGCCCGCTCGGCGGCCTGCTCGAACCGCTCGTGTTCCGGTGTGACCTCGTCACCCGCGCCTCGATGCAGCGTGCGCCACTCGTCACGTAGCCGGCGGATCTGGCGCGCGAGTTCCTCCGGCGAAATTTCCGCGCCGACGAGCGATTCGGCGCGCCGGACCAATTCGGCCCGCTTCGGGACCACCGTGAACGTCCGCCAGTCCTGCAATTCCTGGATCCGCGCATCGACCTCCTGCAGCTGGCGCTCGAACCACGCCGGCAGGGCCGGTGCGTAGGGGAGCCGTTCCCGGACGGCGTCGCGCAAACGCGTGGCACGCGCGGTTCCGCCGTGCTCGAGGGCCGCCTGCGCCTGTCGTAGCAACCCGACCAGCGCACGAATCTCGGCATCGGCGGCGGCGCGTTTCTCGCGCTCCGCCTGCTGCTCGGCCTCCAGCGTTCGCGCCCGTTCGGCAGCGGCCTCGGCAGCGGTGCGCGCCGCGTGCTCCTGTTGGATCTTCGCCGCATCCGCAGCACGCGCGGCTGCGTGCTGGCGCTCGATGCGATCGTCGGCCTCGCGAGCGTGCGCCTCGAGCGCCTCGCGCGCGCGTCCGAACTGCCGCTCGACCTCCAGCCGGAGTTCAGGCGTTGCCTCCGCCGCCGCCGCGTTCCATCGCGTCTCGAGCCGGGTGAGCGTGCCCGCGTACGTTGCGTCGATCGGTCGTTCGACCTGCCGCCCGATCGACGCCGCGAGTTCCTCGATCTCGGCCTGTCGTTGTCGCGCGGCGCGTTCGATCGCGTGCAGGGCGTCGCGTTTGCCCGCGAGGATCCGATACACGTTCTTGTCCTTGTGTCGGACCGCCGGGATCAACTCGGCCAGCTGGACCGGATCGGCGATCGCCCGGGCTGCGGCCTGGCGAACCCGGGTCGAACTCCCCTCGAGCACCCAGCGACCGAGGGCCGCCGCATCGCCGGCAGCGATGGCCTGCGAGACGCTGCTCTCTTCGGCGCGAATGAGTTCTGCGGTGTCGGGGCGCGGGGCCGCCAGTGCGGGGGCCTCGGTCGTGCGCGTAGGCTCGACGGTCGCCGAGGAAGCGCGCTTGCGGAACAGGCGGGAGAAGAAAGACATGGTCGGAGGAGTGTCTAGCGTCCGGTGTTTAGTGTCTAGCAAGAGGCGGCAGCGCCGCCGCGCACCTCCTACTGAACACTAGACACTAGACACCAGACACCCCTTCACAGGCCGGCTTTCATCATCTTGCGGCGCAGGAACGCGATCTGCGTCTGCAGTGGCAGCTGCTTCGGGCAGACGTCGTGACAGCCGAGCAGCGTCATGCAGCCGAACACGCCGTCGTCATTGCCGACCAGCTCGTAGAAGTCCTGGTCGGTCCGGTGGTCGCGCGGGTCGAGCGCGAACCGCGCGATCTTGTTGAGGCCCACGGCGCCGACGAAATCTTCGCGCATGCGGGCCGTGCCGCAGGCCGCGACGCAGCAGCCGCACTCGATGCAGCGATCCAGCTCGTAGATCTTGTCGGCGAGCTCCGGGTCCATGCGCTCCTCGAGCTTGCGCAGGTCCACCTGAGGCCCAAGCGAGTGCACCCAGGTTTCCAGCCGCTCGCTCATGCCGCGCATCCACTTGCCGGTGTTCACCGACAGGTCGGCGATCAGCTCGAACGTCGGCAGCGGCGCGAGCGTGATGTTCTCCGGCAGGTCCTGCGTCAGCGTGCGGCAGGCCAGGTTCGGCCGGCCGTTGATGACCATGCCGCAGCTGCCGCAGATGCCGGCGCGACAGACGAAATCGAATGCGAGCGTCGGGTCGAGCTTTTCGCGGATTTCGTTCAGCGCGATGAAGAGCGTCATGCCCGGCGCTTCCTCGAGCTCGAAGACGTCGACGTGCGGGATGCTCGCCGGGTCCTGCGGATCGTGCCGCAGCACGTGGAAGTGCAGCATGCGCCGCTTGGCGTCGGGCGTCGGCATCGCCGCCTGCGCGGCGGCCGGGTCGAGCGAGCCGACGGCCCGCACGGCCGTGGATCCGGAGGACGGCGGAGGCGCGAGTGTTTCGCTCATGCGGTGAGTTTCTCGTCGATGCGTTCGTTGCGGCCGCGCAGGCTCGCGGGCAACAGGTGGTCGTAGGGCATCAGCGCCTGCTGGATGGCGTGACGATCGGCGCCGCCGGCCGATTCGCGCAGCCGTGCGACCTCGGCGGCACGTGCCGGCGTGTCGGGGTGGTCGACATAGTCCTTGTTGCCGTAACCGCGCCAGCCGGGCGGGAGTTCCATGATCCGCACGTCGAGCGCCTCGTAGCCGAGCGTCGGCAGCGTCGCGCGCGGATCGCTCCAGGTCGCGAGCGTCCGCTTCAACCACTGCGCGTCGTCGCGGCGCGGGAAATCCTCGCGGAAATGCGCGCCGCGGCTCTCGGTGCGCGTGAGTGCGCCCTGGGCGACGCAGAGCGCGATCTTGAGCATCTTCTGCACGCGGTAGGCCGTGACGATCTCGGGATTGGGGCCATCGCGACGCGAGCGAAGCCCGATCGAGCGGCTGCGCACCAGGAGCTCCTGCAGCTTCGCGACCGCGTACTCGAGGTCGGCGCCCGTGCGGAAGATGCCGACGCGGTCCGTCATGACCTGCTGCATCTCGGCCTTGATCGTGTCCGCCTGCTCGCGGCCACCGCCGCGCAGCAGCGTGTCGAGCTTGCCGCGCTCGATCTCGAGCGCCTCGCGCACCAGCACGGTCGGGATGTCGAGCTCGCCCTCGGGGCTCTCGACGAAGTCCGCGACGAACTCACCGACGATCATGCCCGCCACCACGGTCTCGGCGACCGAGTTGCCGCCGAGCCGGTTGAACCCGTGCATGTCCCAGCACGCGGCCTCGCCCGCCGCGAACAGGCCGCGCAGGCCGTAGGCCTCGCCGGTGTGGTTGGTGCGCACGCCACCCATCGTGTAGTGCTGCGCGGGCCGTACCGGGATCCACTGCTCGACGGGGTCGACCCCGAGGAAGTACTGGCAGATCTCCTTGACCTCGCGCAGGTTGTGCTCGATGTGCTTGCGCCCGAGCAGCGTGATGTCGAGCCAGAGGTGCTCCCCGAACCGCGACTTCGCGCCGTTGCCCTTGCGGATGTGCTCCTCCATGCGGCGCGAGACCACGTCGCGCGAGGCGAGCTCCTTTTTCTCGGGCTCGTAATCCGGCATGAAGCGGTGGCCGTTGACGTCGCGCAGCAGGCCGCCGTCGCCGCGGCAGCCCTCGGTCACGAGGATGCCGGCCGGGAAGATGCCGGTCGGGTGGAACTGCACCGCTTCCATGTTGCCGAGCGGCACGGCGCCGGTCTCGAGCGCGAGCGCCGCGCCGATGCCTTCGCAGATTACGGCGTTGGTCGTGACGCGGTAGACGCGGCCGGCCCCGCCGGTTGCGATCGCCGTCGCCCGGGCGACGTAGGCGGTCAGCTCGCCGGTGATCAGGTCGCGCACGACCGCGCCGTAGCAGCGTCGGCCGTCGTGGATCAGCGCGAGTGCCTCGGTGCGCTCGTGCACGGGAATGCCCTCGGCGATCGCGCGGTCGCCCACCGCGAACAGCATCGCGTGGCCCGTGCCGTCCGAGACGTAGCAGGTGCGCCACTTCTTGGTGCCGCCGAAGTCGCGCTGCGCCACCAGCCCGTGGGCCTCGGCCCGCTCGGTGATCGTGACCTTCTCGCCATTGATGATGACCTGTCGGTCGCCCTGGCGCACCCGGCTCCACGGCACGCCCCAGGCGGCCAGCTCGCGCACGGCCTTTGGCGCCGTATTGACGAACATGCGCACGACGCGCTGGTCGGCGCCCCAGTCGCTGCCCTTGACCGTGTCCTCGAAGTGGACGTCCTCGTTGTCGCCCACGCCCTTGGTGACGTTGGCGAGGCTCGCCTGCATGCCGCCCTGGGCGGCCGCCGAATGGGACCGTTTTGGAGGGACCAGCGACAGCACGATCGCGTCGTGGCCCCGCCGGCGCGCGCCGATGGCGACGCGCAAGCCGGCCAATCCGCCGCCGATGACCAGCACGTCGGTGTAGACGACCTTCACGGCGACACCTCCGTCGCGACCCCGGCGGGCACGTACGGCTGCCCGTAATACGGCGCGTGCTCGATGCCGATCTTCATATAGGCCGCGAGCGTCGCGAGACCGAGCACCAGGAAGAACGCCGTGAGTGCCCACTTGAACCGGCGCAGCTTGCGTCGCGTCGCGAGCGGGTCGCCGTTCTCGAACCATCCCCATTTGAGCGCGACCCGATAGAGGCCCACGCCGCCGTGGAACTCGACCGCGAACAGCAGCACGAGGTAGAGCGGCCACATCGTGTCGCTCCACACGCGGTCGGCCGAACCGTACGGGCCGATCGTGTCCGGCTGCGTCATCATGATGTAGAGGTGCACGGAAGCCAGGAAAAACAGGGCGAAACCGGTCACCACCTGCCAGTACCAGAGCGTCGTGTCCTCGTGACGCATCTGCTTCAGGTGGTCACGGTACGTGCGGTACTGGCGGTAGTTCGCGGGGAACTTGCGCAACGCCAGTGCCGCGTGCACGACGAAGAGCACGGCGACCGTGGCGACCAGCAGCGACACGAGCCAGTACTGCGCGGTGCCGAAAACGAAGTACCCTTCGAACATGCGCGCCACGGTCCACATCGCTTCCTTGCCGAGCAGGATCGAGGCGACGAAGAACATGTGGACCCACATGAACAACCCGAGCGCAAGCCCGGTGGCGCTCTGCAGCAGGTCGAGCCGGGCGGGCCAGCGGCGCGGTCGTCTTCCGGCGCTGGCGGCAAGGGTACCAATGAGTCGATGGGTGGTATCCACGGCTGGCTCTCACACGTGGCGGAGTGTCCCGAGATTTGGGGCGACGCAGCCCCGCGCTGCCATAAGTGTTTTCCTCGGTCACGAGCCGTTTCGCATGAAACTATAGTCCCTGCACGTTGCGGCCTGAAGGTTGCTACCACACGTCCGATGAACGCATATCTCGCATTTCTCGTGTACCTGGCGGCGATCATCGGATTCGTCGCACTGACGCTGTGGCTGAACCGCGTGCTGGGCCCGAAACCGGTGGCCACGCCGCTGAAGCTCGAGCCGTTCGAGTGCGGCGCGACGCCGGTCGAGACGGACAACACCCGGGCGGTCCCCGTCAAGTACTACGCGATCGCCGTGCTGTTCATTCTTTTCGACCTCGAGACAGTGTTCCTCTACCTTTGGGCCCTCGCCGCGCAGCCGATGACCGGCTTCATGCTCGGCACGTTCGCGCTGTTCGTCACGCTGCTGGTGGTGATCATGCTGTACGTGTGGCGCTCGGGGTTGCTCGAGGAGGTCACCTCGTGAACCCGGGCAAACCGGCCCAGCCGCCGGTCCCGCGTGGCGCCTTCGAGTACCTGTCGACACGCAAGGACGAATTCGTCGGCTGGGCGCGCAAGTTTTCGCTGTTCCCTTACCCCTTCGTGACGGCCTGCTGCGCCATGGAATTCATGTCGGTGAGTTCCACGCTCTACGACACCGACCGTTTCGGCGCAGCCCTGCCGCGGTTCACCCCGCGCCAGTCCGACCTGCTGATGGTCGTCGGCACGGTCAACCACAAGCAGGCCCCGATCCTGCGCAAGGTCTACGAGCAGATGTGCGAGCCGAAGTGGGTCATCGCCTTCGGCGTCTGCGCGACCAGCGGGGGCTTCTACCAGAACTACGCCACGCTGCTGGGAATCGACAGGATCATCCCCGTCGACATCTATATCCCCGGCTGCCCGCCGCGACCGGAGACGGTCATCGACGGGATCATGAAGCTGCAGGACAAGATCGCGGCCGAGCGGCACCCGATCATCAACAAGGAATTCTAGCCAGTGAGCGCGGGGGGCGACTTTCTCGGGGAGGTGCAGGCCGGCGTCGGCGCGAGGGCGCTCTCCTCGGGCATGGCGCACGGCATCCTCGTACTGGAAGTCGAGCCGCAGGACCTGGTGCCCCTGGTCAAGGACCTCAAGGGCGCATTCGGCTTCGACATGTTCCTCGACGTGACGGCGGTCGACTGGCCCCAGCGCCGGCCGCGCTTCGACGTCGTGTACCACTTCTACTCGACGCGCAGGTTCGTCCGGGTCCGCATCAAGACCCGCGTGGATGAGTCGGAGCCCATCGTCGACACGCTCGTGCCGCTCTATGGCTCGGCCCGCTACATGGAACGCGAATGCCACGAGATGTACGGCATCGGGTTTCGTGGCAACGACGACCTGCGGCCGCTCCTGCTGTACGAGGGTTTCCAGGGGCACCCGCTGCGCAAGGACTACCCCAAGCAGCGGGAACAGCCGCTCGTGCCGTATCGCGAAGTTGAGCCATGAGCACGCTGCCACCCCTCACCACGCTGCCTAACCCGATCCGGCCGGCCTTCACGGAAGGCCAGACGCCGGGCTCGGTGATCGTGAACATCGGGCCTTCCCATCCCGCGACGCACGGCACCATCCAGATCGTCGCGGAGCTCTCGGGCGAGCGCGTGCTGCGAACCGACGTCCATTGCGGCTACCTGCACCGCGGGTTCGAGAAGGAGTGCGAGTCGCACACCTGGCACAACCTGATTCCGTACGTCGACCGCCTGAACTACTGCTCCGCGCTGATCAACGACTTCGCCTACTGCGAGGCCGTCGAGAAGCTGATGGGCGTCGAGATCACGCCGCGTTGCCGGCACCTCCGCACGCTGCTGGCCGAGTATTCGAGGATCGCCGACCACCTCACCTGCGTCGCCGCGGCGCTGATGGAGCTGGGCGCCATGACGGCGTTTCTCTACCTCGTCACGATCCGCGATTACGTGTACGAGCACATCGCGGACCTGACGGGCGCGCGAGTCACGCACAGCTACGGGCGGATCGGCGGTCTCGCGCGTGACCTGCCGGACGGCTGGATCGGACGGCTCGAGCAGATCCTCGACCAGATGGACACGTTCGTCGACCGCGTGCACGGCCTCGTCGACCGCAACCGGATCTTCATCGACCGCATGCGTGACATCGGCGTGATCACGACGACCGAGGCAGTCAACTGGGGCTTCACGGGCCCGATCCTGCGCTCGACCGGCGCGCCGCGCGACCTGCGCAAGGACACGCCCTACCTCTCCTACGGCGAGCTCGACTTCGAGGTTCCCGTCGGCATCAAGGGCGACAACTACGACCGCTACTACGTGCGCATGCGCGAGATGGACGAGTCGCGGCACATGATCCGCCAGCTGATCGACATGCTGGAGCCGGGCCCGATCAACGTCGACGATCGCCGCTGCACGTTCCCGGACAAAGATGCCGTCTATACGCAGATCGAAGCGTTGATCAACCACTTCAAGCTCGTCATGGAGGGCCCGCAGGTGCCCGCCGGCGAGGTGTATTCGGCGCACGAGGGCGCCAACGGCGAGCTGGGCTTCTACATCGTCAGCGTCGGCGGCGGCGTGCCGTGGAAAGTCCACTGCCGCAGCCCGAGCTTCGTGCACATGGGCGGCGTCCACAAGATGCTCGACGGCTACCAGCTCGCCGACATCGTGCCGACCTTCGGTTCGGTCAACATGATCGGCGGGGAGTGCGACAGGTGAAGCACCTCATCCCCGAGTTCGAGAAGCTGCGCGAACGGTTCCCGGCGGGGTTCGAGTCCTCGCTCGTGTTGCCCTGCGTGCGTCGCATCCAGGAAGACCGCGGTTACGTGGCGGACACCGACATCGTCGAGCTCGCGCTATACCTCGGCATTCCGCAGATCCAGATCGAGGAAGTGCTCTCGTTCTACACCATGTTCCGGCGCAAGCCGATCGGCCGCTGGCACCTGCAGTTCTGCCACAACGTCAGCTGCTCGATGAACGGCGCGGAGAGCATCCTCGCGCACGTCGAGCGGCGGCTCGGCATCAAGCCGGGCGAGACGACGCCGGACGGCCGCTTCACGCTGTCGCACGCGGAATGCCTGGGCTCGTGCGGCACGGCGCCGATGATGATGGTCAACCAGGCGTATCACGAGAACCTCACGCCCGCGACGGTCGATGCGCTGCTGGAGGAGCTGAAGTAGCCATGGCCGGTCGCCAGCTCCTCATGACCTTTCCGGTGACGGCGACGTCGCACTCGCTGGACGAGTATCGCGCTCGCGGCGGCTACGCCGCCCTCGCGAAGGCCCTGCGCGAGATGAAGCCCCAGGACGTGGTCAAGGAAGTGGCGGCGTCGGGGCTGCAGGGCCGTGGCGGCGCCTCGTTCGAGGTCGGGCGCAAGTGGCAGGTCGTGCAGTACGACGACGGGCACCCGCATTACCTGATCGCGAACGCCGACGAGGGCGAGCCCGGCACGTTCAAGGACCGCTGGATCCTCGAGAACAACCCGCACGTGCTGCTCGAGTCCATGCTGATCGCGAGCTACGCGCTGAACGTCCGCAACTGTTTCGTCTACATCCGGGGCGAGTTCGACCTGCCCTATCGGCGGCTCGCCGGCGCAGTCGAGGAGGCGTACGCCGCGGGTTATTTCGGCAGGAACGTCCTCGGCACCGATTTCGCCTGTGACATCGTCGTCTACCGCGGCGCGGGGGCCTACGTCGCCGGCGAGGCCTCGGGCCTGATTGCGTCCCTCGAAGGCAAGAAGAGCTACCCGCGCAACCGACCGCCGCGTCTCACGGTGCGCGGCCTCTACCAGCAGCCGACCGTGGTCAACAACGTCGAATCGCTGTCGAACGTCGCCGGCATCGTCCTGCACGGCGCGGCCGCGTTCCGTACCGTCGGCACGGCCAAGAGCCCCGGCACGCGCCTGATATCGATTTCGGGCCACATCAACCGGCCGGGTGTCTACGAAGTCGAGTGCGGCTATCCGTGGATGAAGTTCCTCGACGAGGACTGCGGCGGGGTGCCCGGCGCGCGACCGATCAAGTGCGTGGTCCCGGGCGGGGTGTCCTCGAAAGTGCTGACGGGCGCCGAGATCAAGGAACTGGTCCTGTCCCACGAAGCCCTCTGGGACGCCGGCTCGACGATGGGTTCGGGCGGCATGATCGTGATCGCCGAAGGCACGTGCATGGTGTCCCTGCTGCAGGTGATCCTGCGCTTCTATCACCACGAGTCGTGCGGCCAGTGCACGCCGTGCCGGCACGGCACGGGCTGGATGCACCGGATCATCGACCGCATCGTCGCCGGTGGCGGCGTGCCGGACGACATCGACCGCCTCTACTACGTCTCGAAATTCAACGACGGGACGACGATCTGCGGGCTCGGCGACGCGGCCGGCTACGCCTGCACCGGCATCCTCGACAAGTTCCGCGACGAGTTCGAGTACTACATCGAGCACAAGCGCTCCAAGTACGGCGGGAGCCTGGAATGCCTGAAATCTTCATAAACGGGCAGGCGATCCAGGCGCGTGACGGCCAGACCGTCATGGACGTCGCGCGCGAGCACGGCCACTTCATCCCGTACTTCTGCTGGCACCCGCAGCTGTCGACGGCCGGCAACTGCCGGATGTGCCTGGTCGAGGTCGAGGGACGCGGGCTCGACATCGCCTGCAACATGCCCGTCTCCAAGGGCATGAAGGTCTTCACCGCCTCCGACGACGTGAAGGCGCATCGCAAGGCGATCCTGCAGTTCATCACGCTGAATCACCCGGTCGACTGCGGGATCTGCGACAAGGCCGGCGAGTGCACGCTGCAGGACTACCACTACGAGTACAACGGCGAGCATTCGCTGTCGCGCGACGAGAAGGTCAGGTCGACCAAGTTCTACAACCTCTCGAACCGGATCCTGCTCGACAACGAGCGCTGCATCCTCTGCCTGCGCTGCACGCGGTTCACGCACGAGGTGTCGAAATCGATGGCGCTCGGCGTCGAGCGCCGCGGCGACGTCTCCAACATCCGCCCGGTCGAGGACCGGCCGCTCAGCGAGGACCCGTATTCCGACAACATCGTCGACCTCTGCCCGGTCGGCGCGCTGCTCTCGCGGCAGTTCCTGCACAAGTCACGCGTGTGGTTCCTGCAACCCACGCCCTCGGTGTGCCCGCGCTGCTCGCGCGGCTGCAGCATCCAGGTCTGGCATCGCAAGCAGGAATGGCGGCTCAAGGCGCTCGACCCGCGACAGAACGAGTCGATCGCGCGCGTGACGCCGCTCGAGAACCCCGCCGTCAACGGCCCGTGGATCTGCAACGTCGGACGCGACCTCGCGCAGGTCTTCGAACGTGCCCGCGCCGACGAGCCCATGCTCAAGGGCCGGCCGGTCGGCATCGCGGCCGCGCTCGACGAGGCGCGGCGGATCATCAGCACCGCACGGCACTGCGTGGCGCTGGTCTCGAACTGGGGCTCCAACGAGGAGCTCGAGGCGTTCAAGCGCTACCTCGGCGAGGTCTTCCACGGCTTCGTCAAGCAGGACTGGCAGCCGCAGCCCGGCGAGCGCATCGAGGACGACCTGCTGATCCGGGCCGACAAGAATCCCAACACGGCCAGGGCGCGCGAGCTGTTCGGCGACGACGCCCCGCACTTCCCCGAGGGCACCGACGTGGTGCTGGTGTGGGGGGAGGGCTTCGATTTCGCGCAGATCCCGTCGCGCGCCAGGGTCATCTTCCTCAATTCGTACCTGCAACCGGAGAACGGCCACGCGGACGTGTTCCTGCCGATCAGCATCCAGACGGAGCGGGCGGGCCACTACACCAACTTCGAGGGCGTCGTCAGCGCCTTCGAGCCATGCTTCGAGAAGAAGCCGGGCGTCTCCGACGCGGAGGCGCTGTTCAAGGCCCTGGCCGCCCCCGCGCGAGGCCACCTGTGAACGCGCAGGACTTCGCCATCAGCCTGGTCTACATCGGCTACGCGCTCGCGGTGCTGCTGACGTTCGGCGCCATCCTGACCTGGGTCGAGCGCAAGCAGGCGGCGATCATGTCGGACCGCATCGGCGCCAATCGCGCCTACGTCCGGATCCCGTTCACCCAGGTCAAGCTGATCTGGCTGGGCCTGTTCCACGGCATGGCCGACGGCCTCAAGCTGCTGCTCAAGGAAGACTTCAAGCCGAACGCATACGACAGGCTCGCCTATGCGCTCGGGCCCTGGCTCGCGATCGTGCCGGTGCTGCTGGTCTTCGCCGTCGTGCCGTTCGGCGGCACGCTCGACCCGGGCCGGCTGTTCCCCGGGCTGGCCGACTGGTTCGGCGGGCGCACGTATGCGATGCAGATCGCCCCGATCGACGCAGGACTGCTCGTCGTGTTCGCGTTCAGCGGCATCACGATCATCGGCGCCATGCTCGCGGGCTGGTCATCCGCCAACAAGTTCTCGCTGCTCGGGGCCCTGCGCGCGGGCTCGCAGCTGATCTCGTACGAACTGGTGATGGGCCTCACCGTGCTCGGCATCGTGCTGGTGTTCGGCACGGTCAACCTGGCGAGCATCGTCGAGCAGCAATCGGGCACGGTGCTCGGCTTCCTGCCCGCCTGGGGCCTCGTCTACCAGCCGTTCGCCGCCATGCTGTTCCTGACGGCGGGAATTGCCGAGAACAAGCGCATCCCGTTCGACCTGCCCGAAGCCGAGTCCGAGCTGATCTCCGGCTACTTCACCGAATACAGCGCGATGAAACAGGGCGTGTTCATGCTCTCGGAGTTCATCGAGATCGCGATCATCGCCGCGCTGTTCGTGACGCTGTTCCTCGGCGGCTACAACCTGCCGTACATGAACGACACCGGCTTCACGCTGCCGGGCGGCGACACCATCCCGGTGAGCCATGGCTGGGTGGTCGCGATCCAGTTGCTCACGTTCCTCGGCAAGGTCTTCCTGCTGTGCAGCTTCCAGATCCTCGTGCGCTGGACCCTGCCCCGCTTCCGCTGGGACCAGTTGCTGCGCTTCGCGTGGCGTTTCCTGCTGCCGCTGTCGATCCTCAACCTCGTCGTGACCGCGGGCGTGCTGTGGGCCCGGCAGGCATGAGGCGCAACGCACCATGAGCCAGCCGCGCAAGCCGTACGTACGCAAGCAGTACTGGAACGAGCCCAGCATGGGCTGGTGGGAGCGTGCGTACCTGTTCGAAGTCGTGCGCGGCCTCGCGATCACGGGTGGCGTGTTCCTGCGCAACATGGGCAAGTGGGTGACGGGCCGCAAGGGTGCCCTCACGGCGTATTACCCGGAGGAAACCCGCGCCGACTACGCGGCCGGGAATCGCGGCAAGCACGTCCTGACGCAGCGACCGGACGGCCGGCCGCAGTGCGTGGCGTGCAACATGTGCGCCACCGTCTGCCCGGCGCAGGTGATCGAGATCGACGCGGCATTCGACCCGGACGATCCGACACACCCGAAGTACCCGTCGCGGTTCGAGATCGACTATTCGCGCTGCATCTTCTGCGGCATGTGCGTCGAAGCCTGCCCCGAGGACGCGATCCGGATGGTGAAGGAAATCCCCGACCTGCCCCGCATCGATCGCGGCCGCATGTGGCTCGGCCGGGAGGAGTTGCTCAACTGGCAGCCGCAGTCCGACGTGGCGAAGCCCTACCCCGCCGGGCCGGCTGCGGACGGCCTCAGGAGCGAAGGCACATGAGCATCGACACGGTGCTCCTGTATTTCTTCGTCGTCGCCGCGCTCGCCGGCGGCGTACTCATGCTCGTCGCCCAGCATCCGATGCGAGTCGCGCTCGCCCTGATCGCGGTGATGCTGTCGCTCGCCGGCGTCTACGCGATGCTCGGCGTGCATGCCGTCGCGGTCTTCCAGGTCCTGATCTACGTCGGCGCCGTCATGGTGTTCATGGTGTACGTGATCATGCTGCTCGACGTGCGTGACCCGTCCTTCGTCGTGCGCTACGGCCGTTTGCTGGTGCCGGGCGTGGCGCTCGGCACGCTGCTGGCGGCCGCCCTCGGGCTGGGCATGGCGCAATTGCGGGTGACTCCTGCCGCGGCCGGCGTCGAGGCGCCCTCGTACCTGGTCCGGCCGTTTTCGCAGGAATTCCTGCAGCAGTACTGGCTGCATTTCGAACTCACGAGCGTGCTGCTGGTCGCCGCAGTGGTTGCCGCAATCGCAGTGATCAAGAGCGGCAGGAGGCAGGATGGCTGACCTGCAGGTCCTGCTCTGGCTCAGCTTCGTGCTGTTCGGGATCGGCCTCGTCGGCGTCATGGTCCGGCGCAACGCGCTGGTCATGCTGATGTGCATGGAACTCATGCTGAACGCCGTCATCCTCGCGCTGGTCGTGTTCTCGCTGCGCACCGCGACGCTGTCCGGCACCGTCCTCGTATTCCTGATCTTCGTGGTGGCCGCGGCCGAGATCGCGATCGCGATCCCCATCGTGCTGATGCTGTCACGCCAGAAGCGCTCCCTCGACGTCGAGGGTTACGACAGCCTCAAGGGATGACGCCCACGATGAACCTGCTCACCGTCATCGTGCTGTTGCCGCTCGCCGGATTCGTGCTGAACGGATTGCTGGGCCGCAGGCTCGGGCCCACGTTCGTCTCGGTGGTGGGCTGCGGCCTGCCGATCCTGGCGTTCCTCGCGACGCTCGAGGCATTTTCGACGCTGCAACTGGCGGGGCCCGACGCCGCGCTGGTCGAGCACGCGTATCAGTGGGCCGCCGTCGGCAATCAAAGCTTCGATGTCGCCTTCTACTTCGACCGCCTGAGCGCGGTGATGACGCTGATCGTCACCGGCGTCGGGTCATTGATCCACGTCTATTCGACCGGCTACATGAAGGGCGACGCGAGCTATGCGCGCTATTTCGCGTACCTGAACCTGTTCCTGTTCTTCATGCTCACACTGGTGCTCGGGCGCTCGCTGCTCGTGTGCTTCGTCGGCTGGGAGGGAGTCGGTCTCGCCTCCTACCTGTTGATCGGATTCTGGTTCGAGGACCCCGCCAAGGCCGCCGCCGGCAAGAAGGCGTTCATCACCAACCGCATCGGCGACGCGGGCTTCCTGCTCGGCCTGTTCCTGCTGTACCACGTGCTGGGCACGCTGAACATGGACGAGATCAACGCGGCCTTCGGCGGTCCGGTGGCGCCCGCGGTCTCGGCCAGCCTGGTAGGCGTGCTGCTCTTCATCGGCGCCACGGGCAAGTCGGCGCAGATTCCGCTGCACGTGTGGCTGCCCGACGCGATGGCCGGCCCCACCCCTGTCTCGGCGCTGATCCACGCGGCAACGATGGTGACCGCCGGCGTCTACCTCGTCGCACGTATGCACGGCATCTACGAGCACGCGCCGCTGGCCTCCCAGGTCGTCGCAGTGATCGGCGTCATGACGGCATTCTTCGCCGCGACGATCGCGGTCGTGCAGACCGACATCAAGAAGGTGCTGGCGTATTCGACCGTCTCGCAGCTCGGCCTGATGTTCGTCGCCCTCGGCGTCGGGGCCTACGGTGTGGCGGTCTTCCACGTCTACACGCACGCGTTCTTCAAGGCCTGCCTGTTCCTCGGCGCGGGCAGCGTCATCCACGCACTCGGCGGCGAACAGGACATCCGCAGGATGGGCGGCCTCGCGCGCCGGATCCCGGTCACGTTCGTCACCTTCGCGATCGCGACCGCGGCGATCGCCGGCATCCCGCCGCTCGCAGGCTTCTTCTCGAAGGACGAGATCCTCTGGTTCGCATTCGCCAGCGGGTACGGCGGCTCGACGCTGCTGTGGGTGGTCGGCTCCGCCACGGCATTGATGACGTCGTTCTACATGTTCCGGCTGCTGTGGCTCACGTTCCTGACGCCCTCGCGCATGAGCCACGAAGTCGAGCACCACGTGCACGAGTCCCCGTGGTCGATGACCGGCGTGCTGGTCGTCCTGGCGTTCCTCTCGGCAGTCGGCGGGTTCGTCCACGTGCCGGAATTCCTCGAGCCGGTGCTGCCGCTCGCTACGGCGCGGGAATCGCTCGAGCATTACGAGCACACGCTGGTCTACGTCGCCGTCGCCGTGGCGGTCGCGGGTTTCCTCGCCGCGACGTGGCTGTACCGCGGCGGCCTGGCGAAGGGCGACGCGCTGGCCGCCCGCTTCCCGCGACTGCACCGGATGCTCGGCGGCAAGTACTTCATCGACGAACTCTACGACGCGGTGCTCGGCCGTCCGCTGCACTGGGTGTCGGACCGCGTCTTCCTGCGCGCCGGCGACCGGTTCGTCATCGACGGCACGCTGCACGGGCTTGCGGCGACGACCCGTCGGGTCGCGGGCCGCCTGGGCAGAATCGAAACGGGACAGCTGCAGTGGTACGTGACGATGGCCGTCCTCGGCATCGTCGGCTGCCTGGCCTGGGTGTGGCGTCATGTCTGAGCCGATGCTCCTGAACCTGCTGTTGTGGCTGCCGGTCGGCGGCATCGTGGCCCTGGGCTTCGTGTCGAAGGGTCGCGACCCCCTCGTACGCAGCATCACGTTCGGCTGCATGCTCCTGCAGTTCGTCATCGCGGCCGTGCTCTACCAGCGCTTCGACGGCCTGGAGCGCGGACTGCAGTTCGCCACCGACGTGCCGTGGATCGCCTCGTGGGGCGTCAGCTATCGGATCGGCCTCGACGGCCTGAACGTGCTGCTCGTGGCGCTCACCGCGTTCCTCGGGCCGCTGGTCGTCATGGGCGCCTGGACGGCCGTGCAGAAGGACGTGAAGCTGTTCCACGCGATGGTGCTCTTCATCCAGTTCACGATGCTGGGCACGTTCGTGGCGCAGGACCTGTTCCTGTTCTACGTCTTCTGGGAAGCGATGCTGATCCCGATGTTCCTGATCATCGGGCTCTGGGGCGGCGCAAGGCGCGTCTACGCGACGCTCAAGTTCGTGCTGTACACGGCGTTCGGCAGCATCCTGATGCTCGCGGCGCTGATCTACCTGGTGCTCGCCACGCAGGACGGGAACGGGCTGACCTTCGACCTGCGGCACCTGAGCGGCGCGAGCCTGCCGTTCACTGCCCAGGTGTGGCTGCTCGCGGCCTTTTCGCTGTCATTCGCGATCAAGGTCCCGATGTTCCCGCTGCACACCTGGCTCCCCGACGCGCACGTCGAGGCGCCGACGACGGGCTCGGTGATCCTGGCCGGCGTGCTGCTCAAGATGGGCACGTACGGCTTCATGAAGCTCGGCTTCCCGCTCTTCCCGGACGCCGCCCGGGCCATGATGCCGGTGATCATGACGCTCGCCGTGATAAGCATCGTCTACGGTGCATGCCTCGCGCTGGTGCAGGACGACATCAAGAAGATCATCGCCTACTCCTCGATCAGCCACCTGGGCTACGTGATGCTGGGTCTCGCGAGCCTCGACCTGATCGGCATCCAGGGTGCGATCCTGCAGATGGTCAGCCACGGGCTCGTCGCCGGCGGACTCTTCCTCATGGTCGGGATGATCTACGAGCGCACGCATTCGCGCGCCGTGGCCGACTACGGCGGCCTCGCCAGGATCCTGCCGCTCTTCGCGGTGTTCTTCTCCCTGCTGACGCTGGCCTCGATCGGACTGCCGACGACGAGCGGCTTCGCGGGCGAGTTCATGGCGTTGCTCGGGGCCTTCAATGCCGCGTGGCCCGCGCACCTCGCCGGCAACCAGGTGCCGCTGACGCTCGCCGTGATCGCCGTGTCCGGCGTCGTACTCGGCGCGCTCTACATGCTGTGGCTGGCGCAACGCATCCTCTTCGGCGAGGCGCGCGCTCCGCACACGCCGCTCGAGGACCTGAACGCGCGCGAGACGACGATACTCGTCGCGATCGTCGCGGCGATCTTCGCCATCGGCCTCTTCCCGGGCGAGCCGCTGGCCAAGACGGAACTCGCCGCGCGGGAGTTCCAGCAGCGGGTGCTGGGTGAGTCGGTGCTACTGGGGAGCGGGGCGCGATGAACTGGACCGACGTGTTCGAGGCCATGCTGCCGGAGCACGTGCTGCTTGCCGGACTGGTGGTGCTGCTCTGCCTCGAGATCGCGCGAGGGCGGCCGCGCGACGGGTTTGCCTTGACCTTCGTCACGCTGGTCGTAGCCGCGGCCGCCGCCTTGACGCTCCACACGCAAGGCTACGCCGGCACGCCGTTCCCCGGTCATTTCACGATCACCCCCGCCACGAGCCTCGCGAAATTCGTCGTCATCGCGCTTACGCTGCCCGTCGTGCTGATTTCGCGCGACGACTTCGCCGACACGCGCTTTTACGTGCTGCTGCTCTCGTCGCTGTACGGCGCCTGCCTGCTGGTGTCGTCGGAGAGCCTGCCGACGATGTTCCTCGGCCTCGAGATCATGTCCATGCCGGTCTATGCGCTCGTGCTGCTGGCGCAGCTGCGCGCGGAGAGCGCCGAGGCCGCACTCAAGTACCTCGTCATGGGTGGCGCCGCCACGGCCACGTTCCTCATGGGCGTCGCGCTGCTCTACGGCTGGAGCGGCCAGATGAGCACGGGCGCGTTCGGGTATGCGCTCGCCTCGTCGGACCCGCTCGCGGTCGGTGGGGTGACGCTGGTGGTCGCGGCGTTGTTCCTCAAGGCCGCCATCGTGCCGTTTCACGGCTGGGCCCCGGACGCCTACGAGGGCGCGAGCGTGCCGGTGACCGCGTTCATGGCGACGATCATCAAGGCCGGCGTGCTGTTCGCGGCGCTGCGTCTCTTCGCCGGGATGCCGATCACGCGCCCGATCGCCGACCTGCTCGCGGTGCTGCCCCTCGTCTCGATGGTGTGGGGCAACGTCGCCGCCATCCGCCAGACGAGCTTCCGCCGCATGATCGCGTACTCATCGATCGCACACGCGGGTTACCTGTTCTACGCGTTGCTCGGTGCCGCACCGGGGCGCGACCAGGCGATCCTGTTCTACGTCGCGGTCTACGGGATCATGAACGTGCTGGCGCTGGCCATGCTGCCACGCGGCACCGACGACGCCCGCAACGACCGGCTCGAGTCGCTGCAGGGGCTGTATCACCGGCACCCGTACGCGGCGATCGCGATCGCTGTTGCGATGCTGTCGCTCGCCGGCCTGCCGCCGCTGCCCGGATTCGTGGGGAAGTTCCTGATCTTCCGCAACGTCCTCGCGGCCGGCTACACGACGTACGCGGTGCTCGGACTCGTCGCGAGCTACCTCGGCATCTACTTCTACCTGCGCGTCATACAGTACATGTTCATGAACGCGACGCCCGCGGACGTACCCGCCAACCGCACGCGCCGGCTCGCCGTCGCCGCGAGCCTGCTGTGCCTCGCGCCGGCGCTGGCGCTCGCCTTCTTCCCGGGCTGGCTGCTCGACCGGTTCTGATCCTTTTCGCGACGCTCGGGCCCGGTCAGCCGGCACCAGCCGGCCGGACTGCGTCCCGCGGGGATGGATTAAATTGGGCGGATGCACTCATCGCCCGAACCTGACTCCGGGGGGCCACGACGCGTGGGGGCAGACCGAGCCCCGCGCTGCTTCAGGCGCCGGCGCGCTTCGCGATCGGGGAGTACATGTCGAGCACCTGCAGCCGCGCGGCCTGCAGGCGGTCCGACACCACGCTCAGCAGCCGGTGCATGAGCTTGTACCCAAAACCGGTGTCGGCCCGGCACCGCTCGAGCAGGACGTAGCCGTCGAAGGCGAGCGCCTCCACAGGCTCGAGCGCCCGCGCCTGGAAGTGCTTGCCCCGCCCGACGATGACGGCCGACCAGCCGATCTGGTCGCCGCCCTCCATCGTGGCGACGCGTAGCATGCGGTCCTGTGCTTTCATTTCCAGCGCCACGCGCCCGGTGAGCAGCAGGAAGAACTCGTGATTCTCGTCGCCCTCGCGGAAGATGACCGAGTCGGCCGGGAAGGAGACACGCCGGGCGAGCGACGCGAGGGTGGCGCAGTGCGCGGGGGTCATTCCCTTGACGAATGGATGCCGCTGCACGGCGTCCAGGACGATCGGGTCGATGGCGTTCATGAGGGGTGCCCCCAGCCGGCACGGGTGCGGCCCGCTTGATTGTACGCCTAGTGGCAGATTCCTCCAGCCAGTCTGCCGCGACTATCGCGTCGCCCAACTCGCCGCCGCGCCGAGTGCGAGCTGTGTCCGCAGTCGCACGAAAAGATACTTACGAAACACTGCACTGGCCTTGGGTGTCGGCGCCGGCTGACCTCGGCGCGACACGTCCTGCGGTACGCTCCGGGGCGTGACCAACACGCCCCCACCCCCCCGGGCGCGCGTCCGCGCGCTGTACCCCCGTGAGCACCGCTCGACGATCGTGCGCGCGTTGTTCCTCGTCGTCGGGGTACTCGCGTTCGCCACCGGCATCGCGGGCATCTTCCTGCCGCTGCTGCCGGCGACCCCGCTGCTGATCCTGGCGGCCGCCTGCTTCGCGCGGGCCTACCGGCCGTTCCACGAGTGGATGCTGCGCCACCGCTGGCTCGGGCCGATGCTGCACGACTGGTACGTCCACCGCAGCCTCCCGTACGGCACCAAGGTCGTCGCGATCGTCACGATGCTCGTGTCGTTCGGCATCTCGATCCTGTTCTTCGTGCGGCCGGCGTGGCTCAAGCTCCTGCTTGCACTCCTGGCGCTGGGTCTGGCCACCTGGCTCTACCGGATCCCCTCGCGACCGCGGCCGGCCCGCGACTGACGTCCCGGGCGCGGACGTTGCGGGCGGCCGGGACTGGCCCACACAATGCAGTCGTGTCGCCGGAACGCCTGCAAGCCTCATTGCACGAACGCATCCCGCTGTCGGTCGCGTTGGGGGTGCGCGTGCTTCGAGCCGAACCTGGGGGCGTCGTCGTCGAGGCGCCCCTCGCGCCAAACGTGAACCACAGCGGCACGGTGTTCGGCGGCAGCGCCTCGGCCGTCGCCATGCTCGCGGCCTGGTCGCTGGTCGAAGTGCGGCTCGAGGCGGCCGGGCAGCCCGGACGCATCGTGGTCCGGCGCAGCGGCATGGACTACGAGCGCCCGATCACGGCCGGCTTCATCGCGGCCGCGCAGGCGCCCGACGAGGAAGAGTGGACGCGGTTGCTGCAGACGCTGCAGCGCGGGCGCATGGGCAGGATCGCCATACGCAGCGTGCTGACTTGCGGTGGCGGCCGCGTCGGTGAACTGGAGGGGGAATTCGCGGTGATCCCGCCATGAAGACCAAACGCGGAATCCTGCTCGTCGTCGTCGCGGTCGCGCTCACGGGTTGTGCCGGCAACGTGGCACGGTTGCCGACCTACAAGCTCGAGGCGCTGCGGTCTGACGCGCTGCGCGCGTTGCCGCCCGAGGAAACCGGCACGTTCCGCGCGAGCGACCTCGTCGAAGTGACGACCCTCGACCCGACGATCCTGCTCGACGTGCGCTACGCGACCCGCAACAATTTCCTGCGCTGGCCGGTGTATTCGGAAGCGCGCGTGTTCCTGCAGCGCCCGGCGGCTGAAGCGGTCGTGCGGGCACACCGGGCGTTGCAGCCGCAGGGCTACGGCCTGCTGCTCTTCGACGGCTACCGGCCCTGGTACGTCACGCGCATCTTCTGGGACGCCGTGCCGCCGGAGCAGCGTGACTTCGTCGCGAACCCCGACCAGGGCTCCAGGCACAATCGCGGCTGCGCGGTCGACTTGACCCTCTACATCCTCGCCACGGGCCGTGAAGTCCAGATGCCGAGCGGCTACGACGACTTTTCCGAGCGGGCCCATCCCGAGTACGGCGGAGGCACCGCGGCGCAGCGCGAGGCGCGCGACCTCCTGCGACGCACGATGGAGTCGCAGGGGTTCACGGTCAACGACGCCGAGTGGTGGCATTACGACTGCCGCGACTGGCAGCAGTACCGGATCGAGAACGTCGCCTTCAAGGACGTCGCCGCGCGACGGGACTGATCGCGCAGGTCCGGCAGGTTTACGGGGAGAAGCAGATGCTCGTCAACGCAGGCCAGACGCTCACCGAGCGCGCCAAGATCAGCGGCCGCATGGAAGCCATCGTCGACGTCGCAAGCGGCGAGCGGTACGACTTCCGCCGGCTCAACGAACGCACGAACCAGGTCGCGAACGCGCTGCTCGGCCTGGGGCTCACGGCGGGCGAGCGCGTCGCCTGCCTGATGTCGAACCAGCCACGCTACGCGGAAGCGTATTTCGCCTGCGCCAAGGCCGGTTTCGTCTTCGTGGCGCTCAACTGGCGCCTGACGGTGCCGGAACTCTCGTACCAGTTGCTCGACAGCGGCGCCTCCGCCGTGATCTACGGCGCCGACCAGGCGCCGCTGGTCGAGCCGCTCCGGGCGCAGTTCCCCCAGGTGCGCTGGCTCGCCGCCGATCACGGCGAGTTCGACGCCACCGTCGCCGCCACCTCGACGACGGAGCCCCCGATCGGCGCGACCGGCGAAGACCCGCTCTTCATGATGTACACGAGCGGCACGACCGGTCGTCCCAAGGGTGCGCTGATTTCGCACCGTGCCAACCTCGCCTATCTCGCGTGCATGCTCGCGACCAGCGACCTCACGTGCGACGAGCGCCAGATCATCGTCGCGCCGATGTTCCACATCGCCGGCCTCGGCCTGACGATGGTCGCCGTGTACCGCGGCATGACCTCGATAATGGTCAAGGCCTTCGATCCGGCGCAGATGTGGGACCTCGTCGACCGCGAACGGATCACGGGATTCTTCGCCGTGCCGGCGATGCTCGCGTTCATGTACCAGCATCCGGCGCGCGCGACCGCCGCCCGGCCCGCGCTGCGATGGGTGCTCTGCGGTGCAGCGCCCGTGCCGGTCAGCCTGATCGAGGCCTGGCACTCGATGGGTGTGCAGGTGCGACAGGTCTACGGCGCGACGGAAACGCACGGCGGCATCTGCCTGCTCAACTCGGAGCACGCCTCGAGCAAGGCGGGGTCGACCGGGCTGCCGTACTACGGCATCGACGTCCGCGTCGTCGACCTCGCCGGCAACCCGGTGCCGCCCGGCCTGCCCGGCGAGGTCATCACGAGGGGACCGCACCTGTTCACGGGTTACTGGAACCGACCCGACGCCACGAGCGACGCGATCCGCGACGGCTGGTTCCACACGGGCGACATCGCCGAGGTCGACGAGGAAGGATTCATCTACATCAAGGATCGCTCGAAGGACATGATCATCTCGGGCGGGGAAAACGTGTACCCGGCCGAGGTCGAGAACGTGCTGAGCTCGCACCCGGGCGTGAGCGAGGTCGGCGTGATCGGCCAGCCCTCCGCGAAGTGGGGGGAGAGTGCGTGCGCCGTGGTCGTGCGCGCGGGCGCCTGGACCGGCGACGACTCGAGGCTGCGCGAGGAACTGCGTGAGCTCGCCAGGACCCACCTCGCGAAGTTCAAGCAGCCGAAGACGTACCTGTTCGTGGACACGCTGCCCCGCAACCCGACCGGCAAGGTCCTGAAACGCGTGCTGCGCGAGACGTTCCCCGGGCCCGCGCCGGAATAGACGTGCAACCCAGGCACACGGGGGGAGAGCATGCTGCCAATGCGCTGGCTGCGCGGTGATCTGCGCTGGACGCAGGTCGCGATCGACCTGTCGCTGATCATCGTCGGTATCCTCGCGGCCCTGGCGGTCGACGATGCGATCCAGGACCGCCGCGATGCGCGTATCGAGCACCAGTACCTGCAATCGCTCGCGCGCGACCTGGACCGGGACCTCGAAGTGCTCGCAGAGTTCATCGACTACGAGAAGAAGCAGACGGCCGATGGCATCTTCGCGTACAGGTCCCTGCGCACCAGCGTCGGACCTGACCAGCGCGAGGCCGTAGCGCGTGCGGTCAGCCGCCTCATGTCGCGTCGCACGCTGCGCCTGTCGCGCTCGACCTATACCGACCTGCTCAGCACCGGCAACATTCGGCTGCTGCGCAATGCAAGGCTCCGCGACGAAATCGCCCGGCTGTACGAACGCAACGAGCGCGCCCTGGTCGTGCGAGACCGCAACAACCAGGTCTTCGTCGATGAAATATTCACTTCGCACCTGCTCACGACCGGCCTGATCGCGCCGCGGCCGAGCGATAACCTGCCGAGCGTGATCTACCCGATCGCGGAGTTCGAACGACGCATGGGGGTCGACGTCACGCCCGCGCAGGACCTGTTGTGGAAGCTCCACCCCGCCTCGCCGGAGTGGGCTGCCCTGGCCGGCAACATCTGGTACCGGGCCTTCGTGAGCTTCTCGGCCATTAATCAGGCCCGTACGATGGCAAAGGACATCCAGACCGTCCGCAAGTTGCTGGCCGACGAGCTGGCGCGAACGTAGCATGAGCGATACCACCGACCGTCCGAAGGCTCGTTCCCTCGGGCCGCTGCGTGCGCTCGTGCCGTACCTGCGCCCGTACCTCGGCGTACTCGCGCTCGCGCTCGTGGCGCTGCTGGTCGCGGCGGCGGCGATGCTTGCGCTGCCGGTCGCGCTGCGCTACCTGATCGACGAGGGCCTGTCGTCGAGCAACACCGCGACGATCAACCGCTACTTCGTCGCGTTCCTGGCCGCCGCCGCGGTCTTCGGCGTGTTCGCCGCGCTGCGCTTCTACCTCGTGACCTGGATCGGCGAGCGTGTCGTCGCGGACCTGCGCTCGGCGGTCTATTCGCGGGTGATCCGGATGGACCCGGCCTTCTTCGAGGTCACGCGCATCGGCGAGGTGCTTTCGCGCCTGACCGCGGACGCGACGCTCGTGCAGTCGATCGCGGGCGTCAACCTGTCGATCACGCTGCGCTCGACCCTCACGCTGGTCGGCAGCCTCGTGATGCTCGCCGTCACGAGCCTGAAGCTGATGGCGATGCTGGTGGTGCTGATCCCGCTCGTGATCGTGCCGTTGATCGTGCTCGGCCGGCGGGTGCGCAAACTTTCGCGCGTCTCGCAGGATCGCATTGCCGACACGAGTGGCGTCGCGGACGAGACCCTGAACGCGATCCAGACCGTGCAGGCGTTCACGCTCGAGGTCATCAACGCGCGCCGGTTCGATGCTGCGGTCGAGGACTCGTTCGCGGCCGCCGTGCGCCGGACCCGCACCCGCTCGACGCTGACCGCGATCGCGACGATGCTGGTCTTCGGCGCGATCACGTTCGTGCTGTGGATGGGCGCGCACGCGGTCGTGCGCGGCGAAATGACCGGAGGTCAACTCGGTCAGTTCCTGCTCTACGCGGGCTACGTCGCGATCGCGGCGTCGAGCCTGAGCGAAATGTGGGGCGAGGTGCAGCGCGCCGCCGGCGCGATGGAGCGGCTGGTCGAACTCGAGCGCGCGCAGCCGGCCATCCGGCCACCCACACACCCGGTGCCGATGCCCTCGCCCGGCCGTGGCGAGATCCGGTTCGAGCGCGTGACGTTCCACTACCCGTCCCGCCCCCAGTCGAAGGCGCTCGACGGCTTCGACCTGGTCGTGCGACCCGGCGAGACCGTCGCATTCGTCGGGCCGTCGGGCGCGGGCAAGAGCACGACGTTCCAGTTGCTGCTGCGGTTCTACGACCCGGCCTCGGGGCGGATCCTGATCGACGGCGTGGACGTCGCGCAGGCCGACCCGCTCGAGGTGCGCAGCCGGATCGGCCTCGTACCACAGGACACCGTGCTGTTCGCGGCGAGTGCGCGCGAGAACATCCGTTACGGTCGGCCGGGCGCGAGCGACGACGAAGTGGCGGCCGCGGCGCAGGCGGCCGCCGCGGACGAGTTCCTGCGCCGCCTGCCGGACGGTTACGACACGTTCCTCGGCGAACGCGGCACGCGGCTTTCCGGCGGGCAGCGCCAGCGCATCGCGATCGCGCGCGCGATCCTGCGCGACCCGCCCATCCTGTTGCTCGACGAGGCGACGAGCGCGCTCGATGCCGAGAGCGAGCGGCTCGTGCAGGCCGCGCTCGAACGGCTCATGCAGCGCCGCACGACCGTCGTGATCGCCCACCGGCTCGCGACCGTGCTCGAAGCCGATCGCATCGTCGTGATGGACCATGGACGCATCGTTGCCCAGGGCACCCACGCCGAACTGCTGCGCGGGAGCGAGCTCTATGCACGACTCGCGGCGCTGCAGTTCACCGATGGCGCGCCTCCGGCCGAGCGCGCGGCGCCAGCCGCCTGAAGAGATCAAGGGAACCGGTCATGGATCAGGCACCGTCGCTCGAAGGCTGGCATCCGCCTGCCGCACCGGATCGCGTCGGGATGGTCGGGCGGTTCTGTCGCCTCGCGCCGCTCACGGTCGCGCATGCTGCGGCGCTGCACGCAGCGAACGCGCTCGACGCGGCGGGCAGCATGTGGGATTACATGGCCTACGGGCCGTTCGCCGACGCCGAGGACTATCGCGCCTGGGTCGAGCGGCAGGCGCGCTCGGACGATCCGCTGTTCTTCGCGATCGTGGACGCCGCGGGCGGCACGCCCGTCGGCGTCGCCTCGTACCTGCGCATCGACCGGCCGAACGGCGTGATCGAAGTGGGACACCTCGCCTATTCGCCGCGGCTCCAGCGCACGCCCGCCGCGACCGAGGCGATGTACCTGATGATGCGATGCGCGTTCGAGCTCGGGTACCGCCGGTACGAGTGGAAGTGCAACGCACGCAATGCGAAGTCGCGGGCCGCGGCCGAACGGCTGGGGTTCACGTTCGAGGGCGTGTTCCGTCAGCACATGGTGGTCAAGGGCCGCAATCGCGACACCGCGTGGTACGCGGTCGTCGACTCGGAGTGGCCGCGCATCCGCACCGGCTTCGAGCACTGGCTGGATCCCGCGAACTTCGATCCGGACGGGCGCCAGCGACGCAGCCTGGTCGAGTGCCGGGGGATCCCCGGAGCGCAGTCGTGACGCGACGGGCCATCGCGCGCGCCTGGCTCACCGGTGCGTTCGTGCTGGCGACGTGTACCGGCGCGCTCGCCGACACACTGCTGGTCGTGCGCAAGTCGGCCGACGTGCTCGATCTCATCGATCCGGGCTCCGGCCTCAGGCTCGCCACGGTGCCGGTGGGGTTCGCGCCGCACGAGGTGAGCGTCGCGCCCGACGGCAGGCTCGCCGTCGTCAGCAACTACGGCACGCGCGAGCGAGCGGGCTCGACGCTGAGCGTCGTCGACCTCGAGCAGCCGCGCGAGCTGCGTCGCATCGACCTCGGGCCGCACACGCGACCGCACGGCGTGGCCTGGTACGCCCCGGACCGCGTGGCCGTCACGACCGAGGGCTCGGCACACCTGCTCCTCGTTGACCCGCTCGCCGGCACGATCGTGGCGAAGATCACTACGGGACAGGAGACGTCGCACATGGTCGCCGTCGCCCCCGATGCGAGGCGGGCGTACGTCGCGAACATCGGTTCGGGCAGCGTGACCGCCGCGGCACTCGATGCACCGACCGCACCCGTGCACACGACGCCGACCGGTGCCGGCACGGAAGCAGTCGCGGTTCGGCCGGACGGGCGCGAGGTCTGGGTCGCGGCACGCGCGGGCGGAACGCTGCTGCGGCTCGACGCGTTCTCCCTGGAGCCGCTCGGTCGGTTCGACCTGCCGGGCGTTCCGATTCGCCTCGCGTTCTCACCCGACGGCGCGACCGCGTTCGTGAACTGCGCCGGCAGCGCCGAGGTCGTCGCGTTCGACGCGGCGACCGGGCGCGAACTGCGGCGTCGCAAGATCGAGTCGCCCCTCGCGCCGGCCGCCTCGAGCCGGCCGTTCGCCGGCCTCGCGCCGGGCAGCCCGCTGCCGGTCGGGCTGCTGGTGGCGCCCGACGGCAAGCGCCTGTTCGTCGCGGCGACGATGGCCGACCGCATCCTGCAGCTCGACGCCGGCACGCTCGAGGTGCTGCACGTGATCGACGTCGACGGAGAACCGGACGGGCTCGGCATCACGCACGTGATGCCGAAGGCGCAGTGTCACGCCTGCTCACCGGCACCCGGAAAATAGGGACACTCCGAATTTCGGGGAAAATAGGGACACTCCGAATTTCCGTGACCGGAAATTCGGAGTGTCCCTATTTCCCGCGCGGCCCGAACACCCACATGCGCAGCGGTTGCTTCATGCGTCCCGCCTGCTCGGCCGCGTCACGCTCCCAGCCCCAGAAGTAATCGGCGCGGACCGGGCCGACGATCGCGCTGCCGGTGTCCTGCGCGAACACGAGCCGGCGCAGGGGGGCATCCGAGAGCGGCTGCGTCGTGTCGATCCACGCCGGTGTGCCGTACGGCACGTTGCGCGGATCGACGGCGATCGAGCGTCCCGGCGTCAACGGCACGCCTTGCGCGCCGCGCGGGCCGATCGACGGATCGACCAGGGCTTCCTCCCGGAAAAACACGTAACGCGGGTTGGCCCAGAGCAGCTCCCGCAGCCGCGACGGGTTGCGACGAGCCCAGTCGCGAATGGCGGGCCACGACGCCTGGCCCGGCGGCAATTCACGCTGGTCGATCAGCCAGCGACCGACCGAGCGATATGGGTGGTCGTTGTGCCCGGCATAGGCGAGTCGCACGACCTGCACGCGGCCGTCCGGCTCCGTCACGCGCAGTCGGCCGGAGCCCTGGATCTGCAGCGCGAGCGCGTCGAGCGGCTCGGCCAGGTAGGCGATCTCGCGCCCGCGCAGCGCCGATTGCGCTGCGGGCAAGGTGTCGATCTGCTGCCGCGTCCAGTACGGCTTGCGCGTCGCGAGGTCCGCCGGCACCGCATACAACGGCACCCGGTACGCACCACCGGGCGTGCGTCGCGCGTCGAAGGACGGCTCGTAGTAACCGGTGATCAGTCCCTGCGCGCCGCCCTGCCTCGATTCGAGCCGGTACGGTTGCAGGTGCTGCTCGAGCCACGCTCGTGCCTGCGCAGCGCTGCGTGGTGGGCTCGCGCTCCGCGCCGTCGAGCACACGCGGGTCCACTCGGGCGCCGCGCGCTCGCAACTGCGCAGCAGCGCTGGCCACGCGTCGTGGACCGTATCGTCATTCCAACCCGGCAGGTCGTTCCACCGTGCCGCGACCCAGCGCGACTCGCCGCGCGTGACGGTGTCGGGGGCCGGCCGGAACGGCGTGCAGGCCGCGACAAACCCGAGCGCGAGGGTGATCAGGCTCCACCGGGACGCGGCCCCGGCGATGCGCGTGCTCGATGCTCGTCGGCGGAACGGGTCGGCGTTTCGTTGCGGCACGGGTCGGTCGATCACGCTGGTGCGCGGGTGGCGCATTCTAGCCGCGGCTCGGGCACACTGACGCGCGACGACGCCATCGGACAGGCATTCATGTTTCGTCGCTCCCGTGCAGTCGCGTGGCTGTTCTGCCTCGCCCTGCTGTTACCGCTGCACGCACCGGCGCAGCAGCCACAGGTATTGCTGCCGGTCGACGAAGCGGCACAACGCCCGGCGTTCTTCGCGTTCCGTGCGCGCCTGCAGCAGGCGATCGCCCGTCGGGACGCGCAGGCGATCCTCGACGCGGTGCATCCGCACGTGCGCACGTCGTTCGGCGACGGTGGCGGGCTCGACGATTTCCGGCAGAAATGGCGTCCCGACGCCCCGGACTCGCCGCTCTGGTCCACGCTCGGCACCGTGCTCGCACTCGGCGGCAGTTTCGCGGACGACGCGTCGTTCCGTGCGCCCTACGTCTTCAGTCGCTGGCCCGACGACGTGGACGCGTTCGAGCACATGGCCGTGGTGGGCGAGTCGGTGCGGGTGCGCGAGCGCCCCGGGCTCGACGCGCCCGTCGTCGGCCGCGTGAGCTTCGGCATCGTCCGCGTCGAAGCGGCCGACGATCGCGAGGCCCGCTGGCGCGCGGTCCGCCTGGCAGACGGCCGACGCGGCTTCATGGCGACGCAGTACCTGCGCAGCCCCGTGGACTACCGGGCCATTTTCAACGAGACGGAGGGCCGCTGGCGGCTGACCGCGTTCATCGCCGGCGACTGAGGTCGACGCCGTCACTGAGCCGCGCAGCGACGACAAGCCTGGCATGCTTGACCGCCGCGCAACGGCACGGTCATCCTCGCGGAGGTCGTCTCCCGTACGCAGGTCATGTCCGATCTCATCACCCAACTGGCCGAGCATCCGGCCAGCGAAGTCGTTCGCAAGTCGGGCCTCGGCGATTTCCTGTCGCGCCACCCGCGCGCGCTGCTGTTCTTCACGGGCGACGTGACCCACAACCCGGAAGGTCGCGACGTCGCGATCGTCGTGCGCGAACTGCTGAAGCAGTACGCCGGACACCTCGCGCTGGGGCTCGTCGACCGCCGTGACGAGACGTCGGTGATGGCCAGGACCGGTGTCGTCGTGCTGCCGGCGGTCGCCTTCGTGGCGGACGGACGGACCGTGGACGTCGTCGCACGCATGCGCGACTGGAGTGCGTACGCGCAGGCCGCCGAGCGTCTGTTCGCCGACGGCACGGGCGGTTCGTCATGAACGAACACGCGGAGCCGGCCGGCGGCGATGCCGAGCCCGTCCGGCGGCTGGTCGATTATTACGAGCGGGCCTCGCGCCGGATGCAGGGAATGCCGGTCTGCAATCCGAACCTCGTCGTGGAAGGCGTGGGGATCCGCGAGTTCGACGGGCGACGTGTCGGCGTGGTCGTGACGCCGTGGTTCATGAATCTGACGATCCTGCCCTCGCCCGCCGATCTGGCGACCTGGCGCGCGGGCGCGGTCGCGCGCATCGCATTTCCGTCCGGGCTCTACGACTTCGACGTGAGCGAGGCCGGGGACAACGGCTTGATCGCGACGCGCTCGCTGTTTTCCATGATGCACGAATTCGCCGACCAGGACTCCACGCGGGTCGCCGCGCGCGCCGCCATCGACGCCCTCTTTGAGCCCGCGACACCGGAGCCACGGTCGACGACCAAGGCGGCGCCGGCCCTGTCGCGACGCAAGTTCCTCGGCGGCTGATTCGTCGCCGTCCTGGGCGGCGTGTCGTCAGGCGAATGCGATCAGGCGATCGAGCTGTCGCACGTGCTCTTCTTCGCGCGACAGGTTCCAGGCGCACACGTCGAGGATCTCGGGTGTCGTCACGGCCGTTGCCTCCTGCAACGTCGCCCGGTAATCCTTGACACCGCTCTCCTCGCCTTCCCTGAGGGCCCTCAGTGCGGCCTTGTCGCCCAGCAGGCTCGCCGCCCCCAGCACGGTGTTCGCCCAGGTCCCCCAGGTGCCGGCGCCGCTGACCGCAGTGCCACCCATGCGCTGCACCAGGTCGCGCAACCGTGTGGCGGCCTCCTCGTGGTCGTGCAGCATGTCCGTCAGTTTCTCGAACCGTGCGTCCTGCCCGTGCGCCTTGCGATTCCTGTCGATCGCGTGCCGGTAGGTTTCAATGGCCGCCAGCTCGTCGCGAAGCAGCTCGTTGAGGTCGCCGACGATGTCGTTCGTGCCTGCCATGGCGGACTCTCCTGCCGGTTGCCACCTCGGGATGCACTAGCTTCGCGCGTCGCCGATCGACGGCAACCGCCAAACGACCGGCGCTCCTGTCAGGTTCGACTGACACCAGCTGGAGTCTCTCAGCGCGCGTTGCACGCGCCGCCGGTGATTCGACCAAGCAGACGGTTCACGGCAGCGCCGGCGTTGAACGGATCCTCCTCGATCGGGTAGTCCGGTTCGAGCAGCATCGGTTCGGACGCTCCCGACGGCCGATACAGGACGAAGCGGGGGGACCACACGACCAGGCCGGTGTTCGGCAGGATGCGCTGCTGCACGCTTCCGCTCTGGTCCGCCCGGACGCTGCCGCCGCTGCCTGCGAGGACGCCAAAGCCGAAGTCGCGCATCACGTTCGCGAACAAGACCGCAGACGAGTACGTCGCGGGCCCGATCAGTACGTACACAGTCCCCGGAAAGTGCAGCGGATTCATGGGTTCCGATGGAATCCACCGGTCGATCGCACCGGTGACGACCTGCCCCGTCGTCTCGCCCTCGTCGCGATACGCTTCGAGCACTCGTTTCCGGTACGTTGAGCCCCAGCGATACGGGCCCGTGGCGATGTACGGGAGGATGCCGTGCATCCAGAAGTCGTCATCACCGCCACCGTTGTCACGCACGTCGATTATGAGACGCCGGACGCGATCGTCGCGGATCTTCGAGAACGCATCGCGCGTGAACCGCAGGAACTGCGCCTTGTCGGGCCACGAGAACGTGCGCAGGGTCAGGAGTGCCGTGTCGCACGGCAACGACGCGAAGCCGAACTGTCGATCGAAGCTCGCTTCGGCCACGAGAATCGCAGGCCTGTGCCGGCTGCCCGGCACGTGGAGACTCGTTCGCGTCGGATCGTCCAGCGCAACCTCGAACTCCGCGACGGCGCCGTAGGTCTTCCAGTAATAGAACCACCAGCGCCGCGAGAGCAGGTCTGCGCGGAACGTCGCCGTGTCGCCGTGGACGAGCGCCAGCAGTGTCCGGCTCACGACTCCGGCGTCGACACCGTTGATCGAGCGCACGCGCGTCCCGGCGTATACCGACGCTGCTCCGCCGAGTTGCGACCTGACGAACACACGCAGGTCTGGGGTGACGTGCAACTCGAACGGAAACAGCACGCCGCCCGACTCGAGATGCGCCTCGGTGGCGCCACGCCAGTCCTCGAAGCCTACGAACAGGTGCCCGTCCGCGAGCAGCGGGTTCAGCGTGGCAAATACGGCCCACGCTTCGTCGCGCGTCATCGGCCGGTCGAGCTGTCGCTCGAGCGCGTCCAGGGCACGAGCGAGGGCGGCCGTATCGATCGAGTGGGCCGGGTACGGGTGCGTGTCACGGATCGCCGCGCCGAGCGCGGCGAGGTCCTGCCGCAGCTGCGGCGCGGAGAACCGCGGTTGTGCGGCGAAGGCAGCCGGGCTCGGCCACAGCACCGCCAGGAGCGCGGCGACGCCTGCGATCCGACCGGCCTGACGTCGTTGCATGCTGCGCTCCGTTGGACTGGATCACGATCGTCGCATCTGTTGAAATAGCCTAGCCATTTTTCAACGTCGAGACAACCATGCCGCGATCCAGGTTCGACGCTCGCGCGATCAGCGACCCGAAGCAGGTCCGGACGCTCGCCTCCCCGGTGCGGCACGAACTGGTCGACACGCTCGCGGCGCTCGGTGGCACGGCGAGCGTCGCGCAGCTGGCCGAGCAGTCCGGTCGACCCGCCGACGGCCTGTATTACCACCTCGCGGTATTGGTGAAGGCGCGGCTCGTCGAAAAGGTCGAGGACGAGGAGCGCGGCGAGCAGATCTACCGGCTCGCCGGCACCGGCAAGGCTCCGCTGCGGCTCGCGTACCGCGCGGGCACGCAAGCCGACTTGTCCGCGCTGTCCCAGTACGCGCGCGGGTTGGTGAAGGTCGCACAACGCGATTTCGAACGCGGGCTGCAGACACCGGGCGTGGCGCTGCATGGGCAACGACGCCAGCTCTGGGCCGCCCGCAACAAGGGTTGGGTCAGCGCGACGGAACTGGAGGAAGTGAACCGGCTGCTCGAGAAGCTGTGCGAACTGACGAGCAAGCCTCGGCGTCGCGGTCGGGACTCATTGCTGACGCTCGCGTTCGTGCTGGCACCGTCCACACGGCACGCGAAGCGGCGTCGCAGCGACCGCTCAGGGTCCGGAGATAGCAGCTGATTCGCAAGCCGAGGGTCAAATTGGTGTCGACGCACATCTCGGCCGGTCGATTGGTTCGCGTGCGCGAAGACTGGTGCCCGCCGTTCCGTGGCCATCACCTGTATTACCCGACGCGACGCCAGAACCCGCCCGCGTTCGCCGTAATTCTCGAAGCACTGCGGGAGCGGGCATAGACGCGGCAGGCGGAGCAGAACATCCCACCCTCTCCCGCTTGCGCGGGAGAGGCGGCGGGCCCGTGATCACGGCGCGCCGAGGAAATCCTTCTTGCCGAGTTCCACGCCGCAGTGACGCAGGATCGCGTACGCGGCCGCGCTGTGGAAATAGACGTTCGGCAGCACGAACTCGAGCAGGTACGGCAATCCCTGGAAGGTCATCTCGCCCGTCCGCATCTTCAGCGTGACCGCCTGATCTTCGGTGCCGTCGATCTGCGCGGGCTGGAAACCCTCGATGAATCCGACGGTGCGCTCGAGCCGGTCGAGCAGCTGCGCGAACGTCGTCTCGTTGTCCTCGTAGACGGGCACGTCGACACCGGCAAGCCGCGCTACGCAGCCCTTGGCCGTGTCGGTCGCGATCTGCACCTGGCGGGTCAATGCGAACATGTCGGGCGCGAGGCGATAGCCCAGCAGCACGGCCGGGTCGACGTTGCGCGCACTCGCGTGCGCCTCGCCCTTGCGCAGGACGGTCGCGAGGTTGCGCAAAGCGCGCGCGAGCACGGGCACCGAGGCACGGTACATCGAAATCTGCATGCAGTTCTCCGGGAAAAGTGCGCAGTCTAGCGGAGGAGGCAGGCGCGACTCAGCCGGCCGTGAGCTCGCCGCGGATGCAGCGCAGGTACAACCGCTCGAAACCCTGCTCGGACATCGGCAGCGGATTGCCGCCCGTTGACGGGTCGGCGAACGCCTGCGGCGCGAACGACTTCGCGTGCGTTTCGTCGAGGCCGAGTCCCGCCAGCGTGTCCGGGATGCCGATCGTGCGGCGCAGTTCGAGCACCCAGTGCAGCACGCCGGCGAACGAATGCTCAGTGAGACCGAGCCACGCCGCGAGCCGTGTCATCTTTTGCTCGAGCGCCTCGCGATTCCAGTCCAGCACGTACGGCATCACGACGGCGTTGGTGAGTCCGTGGTGCGTGTTCAGGTTGGCCGAGCACGGATGGCTGAGGCTGTGCATCGCCCCGAGCCCCTTCTGGAACGCGGTGGCGCCCATCGACGAGGCCACCAGCATGTGTGAGCGCGCCTCGAGGTCCGCGCCGTTCGCGACTGCGCGCGGCAGGTATTCCCGGATCAGCCGCATCCCCTCGACCGCGATGCCCTCGGCCATGGGGTGATAGCCTGGGGAGCAATACGCTTCGAGGTTGTGCGAGAGCGCGTCCATGCCCACCGCGGCCGTGACGTGCGGCGGCAGCCCGACGGTGAGTTCCGGGTCCTCGAGCACGAGCCCAGGCAGCATCTTCGGATGGACGATGATCTTCTTCGTGTGGTCCCGCACGTCGGTGATCACCGACGCACGGCCCACTTCGGACCCGGTGCCCGCCGTCGTCGGCACCGCGACCACGGGCGCCATGCCGGCGACGTCGACGCGCGTGTACCAGTCCTCGCGGTCCTCGAAATCCCAGATCGGCCGCGTCTGGCCGATCATCAGCGCGATCGCCTTGCCGGTGTCGAGTGCGCTGCCGCCGCCGAACGCAATCACGCCGTCGTGTCGTCCCGTGCGATACGCCTGCACGCCGGCGGTGACGTTGGCCTCGACCGGGTTCGACTGGACGTCGGAGAAGCACTCGATGCCGAGGCCGGCGTCGCGACACAGTCCGAGCACGCGCGCGACCATGGGCAGTCCGGCGAGCCCGGCGTCAGTGACGAACAACGGGCGCCGGATGCCGAGCGATCGGCAGTGTTCCGGCAACTCGACGATCCGACCGGCGCCGAAGCGGATGCTGGTCGGGTAGTTCCAGTTGCCGCGCAGTTCGGGCGTCGTCATGCAAGTGATCTCCGTGCCGCGGCGCGACCGCTCAGGTGCGCACTCGCAAGTGGAACGACTTCGGTCGTGTCAGGTGCTCGTAACCGAGGGTCGAGAGCGTACAGCCGCGGCCCGAATCCTTGACACCGACCCAGGCGAGCGCCGGATCGAGGTAGTCGCACCGGTTCATGAACCAGGTGCCGGTCTGCACCTCGTCGCCGATGGCGAGCGCCGCGTCCAGGTCCTCGGTCCAGATCGCCGCGGTGAGACCGAACGCGCTGTCATTCATGAGCGCGACGGCCTCTTCGTCCGAGCGCACCTTCATGATGCCCGCGACCGGGCCGAAAATCTCGTCGCGCATCACCGGCATCGTGTGGTCGACGTCGAGCAGCACCTGCGGCGCGACGTACGGCGTGCCGGCGCGGCTCGCCTCGAACTCGTGCTCCGGGATCGGGCAGCGCGCACCAAGGCTGATGGACGCCGCCACCTGGCGACGGATCTCGTCCGCCGCGGCGGTACGCACGACGGGCCCGAGCGTCGTCTCCGTGTCGAGCGGGCTGCCGAGGGTGTAATTGCGCGTGAGCTGGATCCAGCGCTCGACGAACGAGTCGTACAGTCGGTCGTGCACGTAGACACGCTGGATGCCGCAGCACGACTGGCCCGAGTTGAAGTAGGCCCCGTCCACGAGGTTTTCGACCGCGTGCGCGAGGTTCGCGTCGTGACGCACGTAGGCAGGATCGCAGCCGCCCAGTTCGAGCCCAGTGCCGATGAAACGCGAGGAGGCGGCGCGCTGGATGGCGCGCCCGCCCGCCACCGAGCCCGTGAACGCGACGAAGTCGACGCGCGGGTCGGCGACGACGCGGTTCGTGTCGTCGTGGCTCAGGTGCAGCACCTGGAAGCAGCCCTCGGGCAGCCCTGCCTTGCGAAAACACGCGGCGAAGGTTTCCGCGCAGAGCGGCGTCTGGGCCGAGTGCTTGAGCACCACGACGTTGCCGGCCATCAGCGCCGGCACGACGCTGTTGACGGCGATCAGGTACGGATAGTTCCAGGCCGCCACCGTGAACACGACGCCAACCGGCTCGCGTCGCAGGAAGCGCTGGAACCCCTCCTTCGGCCCGACGTCGATGTCCGCGAGCGCCTCGGGTGCGATGGCGATCATGTGCCGCGCACGCTCGAGCGTGCCGCGCACTTCGTTCGGTCCGTACCGGACGGGTCGCCCCATCTGCCACGCGAGTTCCTGGGCGACGACGTCACGCCGCTGTTCGAACGCTTCGCAGAAACGACCCAGGATCGCGGCGCGCGATTCGACGGGCACGCGGCGCCATGCGCGCTGCGCGCGCCGCGCGCGGTCGAGCGTCTCGTCGATGGCCGTGCCGGTGGCGAGCTCACGCTCGACGTGGACCGAGCCGTCGATCGGGGAAATGGTGCGTTGGAGCATGGGAAGTGAACAGCGGATGGCGGATAGCGGATAGTAGGAGGCGGCTGCGCCGGCACGCCGACGACGTCGGCATCTTACTAACCGCTATCCGCTATCCGCTATCCGCTTCGTCTCAGATGATCTCAAAATACCTCTGCAGCTCCCAGTCGCTGACGTGCTTGCGGAACTCGCGTTCCTCCCACTCGCGCGTGGCGGCGAAGTGCTCGACGAAGGCATCGCCGAACAGGTCGCGCGCGGCGCGCGAAGCCTTCAGGCGCTGGGCAGCGTCCCACAGCGTTCGCGGCAGCGCGAGCCGGGACGGATACTTCCGGTCGTAGGCGTTGCCGGTCACCATCGCTTCCGGCTCGATCCGGTGCTCGATGCCCCAGAGGCCCGAGCCGAGCGCGGCCGCGAGGATCACGTACGGATTGGCGTCGGCCGCGGCGATCCGGTACTCGACGCGCTGCGATTTCGGGCTGCCCGGGATCACGCGCAGCGCGGTCGTGCGGTTCTCGACGCCCCAGGTCGAGTCCGTCGGCGCCCAGAAACCCGGGATCAGGCGGCGATACGAATTCACCGTCGGGGCCACCATCGCGAGCAGTTCGGGCATGAGCTTCTGCTGGCCGCCGACGAACCAGCGCAGGGTGTCGCTCATCGAATGCGGCTGGTTGGGCTCATGGAACACCGGGCTGCCGTCTTTCTTCAGCGACAGGTGGATGTGCCCGCTCTGACCGGGGAGGTCCCTGGCCCACTTCGCCATGAACGTCGCCAGCAGGCCGTGCTTCAGTGCGATGACCTTGGCGAACGTCTTGAACAGTGCGGCCTTGTCCGCGGCGGCCAGGGCCCCGTCGACGGTGATCGCGGCCTCCATCACGCCCGGGCCCGTCTCTTCGTGCAGGCCCTCGATGCCCATGTCCATCGCGCGGCAGGTGTCGAGCAGTGCGCGGTAGAAGTCGCTGCCCGCGCTGTTGCGCAGCACCGAGTAGCCGAACCAGCCGGGGGCCATCGGCGTGAGACCGCGGTAGTTCTTTTCGCGGATGGACTCGGGTGTCTCCTTGAAGACGAAGAACTCGTACTCGAAACCCGCGTACGCGGTAAAGCCCATGGTCGTTCCGCGCTCGACGACGCGACGCAACAGCGCGCGCGGGCAGACCGTCTCCGCGGGCGGTGAGAACTCGCCGAGGAAGAACAGCCCGTCGTCCTCGAACGGCAGCACGCGACACGAGTCGGGCAGCACCCGCACCGGGGCGTCGGGGTACCCGGTGTGCCAGCCCGTGTATTCGACGTTGTCGTAGAGCTGGTCCTGGCAGTCCCAGCCCAGCACGACGTCGCAGAACCCGAAGCCGCCCTCGAGCGCCGACAGGAACTTCTCGCGCGAGATGTACTTGCCGCGCATGATGCCGTCGACGTCGAAGACGCCGACCTTGACGTGCTGTGCACCTCGCTCGTCCACGATCGCGCGTGCATCGGCGTTGCTGCGTACCTGTCGCGGTTCCATCTCCCCTCCGGGCGCGGCTGCAGGTTTTGCCGACAGCCTACACTGCCGATCGAGAATCCGCCCCGGGGCGGCGCTCCCGGTGGTACATCGCAACCGGTGCACTTGAAGGAGGCATGTCGTTTATTGCCGAGCGCGACGGTCGCGTGCAGAATCGGTCGAAACGGCGACGCCGGCATGCTGCGTCGCCCCCAGACGAAGAACAGGCTCAGGGGGGCTGACCTCTACATCGATGTCCGTGAACGCGTCCGCGGCTACCATGCGAGGCTGCTGCACCGTCGGCGTTCCGTACCCCCTCCCTGTCGCGACGAAGGTAAACGTTGGATGAGTTGAACCTCGAATCGACCCGACTCCAGGAGGAAGACGCGATGCAGCGGCGACAATTCCTGACCAAGGCGGCGCTGGCCGCCACGGCGACATCCACGGCGCTGCTGGCCGGTTGCGGCAAGCAGGAAGGTTCCGGCGAGGCCGGCGGCCCCGCGGTGCAGACCGCCAAGAAGACCACAATCAAGTGGCGGCTGCAGACCTATGCGGGCCCCGCGCTTGCCGAGCACGTCATCAAGCCTTCCATCGAGGCCTTCAACAAGGCCGCCAACGGCGAGATGGTGATCGAGCTCTACTTCGCGGACCAGCTCGTGCCCACGGGCGAGTTGTTCCGGGCGATGCAGGCCGGCACCATCGACGCGGTCCAGAGCGACGATGATTCGATCGCGGCCCCCACCGACATCCGGGTGTTCGGCGGTTACTTCCCGTTCGCGACGCGTTACAGCCTCGACGTCCCTGCCCTGTTCCACAAGTTCGGCCTGAACGAGATCTGGCGGGAGGCGTACGACGAGGTCGAGAACGTCACCTGGCTCAGTTCGGGCAGCTGGGACCCGTGCCACTTCAACACGGTCAAGCCGATCAACAAGCTCGCGGACCTGAAGGGCCTGCGGATCTTCACGTTCCCGACCGCGGGCAAGTTCCTCGCGCGGTTCGGCGTGGTGCCCGTGACGCTGCCGTGGGGCGACGTGCAGGTGGCAATCCAGACCGGCGAGCTCGACGGCCTGGCGTGGTCGGGCATCACCGAGGACTACACGGTGGGCTGGGCCGACGTGACGCCTTACTTCCTGACCAACAACATCTCGGGCGCGTGGATCGGCTCGTATTTCGTCAACGACAAGTCCTGGGAAAAGGTGCCCGAGCACCTGAAGGCGCTCTACAAGCTCTGCATCGACAGCTCGCACTACTACCGCCAGCATTGGTACTGGGGTGGCGAGGCGGACCTGCGCGTCAAGGGCCCGAAGATGAAGCTGACGACGATCCCCGCCGCGGAGTGGGCGACCGTCGAAAACGAGGCACACAAGTTCTGGGACGAGGTCGCGGCGACCAGTCCGCGGTGCGCAAAGGTGGTGCAGATCTTCAGGGACTACAACGACCTGATGACGAAGGCCGGGCCTCCCTATCGCTACGCCTGAGTGCCGGCCCCCCGATGACGGTGCGCGTCCCCGGTCCCGTGGATCCGGCGCCGGGGTCGCGTGCGCCATCACCGGCGCGGCCGGGCCGCGCCGCCGACTGCTGCTGAGCGGGTGAGCATGAGCACACCACAGATGCCTGGCGTCGTCCGGGCGTACGTCCGTTGGGTGGACGCGGTCAATCGCGTCGTCGGCTATTTCGTCATGTACCTCGCCCTGGTGATGATGGGCGTGCTGCTGTTCGCCTCACTGACGCGCTACGTCTTCAACGTGCCGTTCGTCTGGATCATCGAGCTGGCGCAGTTCCTGATGGCCGCGTACTACATCCTGGGCGGCGGGTACTCCATGCAACTCGACGCACACGTCCGCATGGACGTGTTGTACGAGCGCTGGCGGCCGAAGACGCGGGCGTTCGTGGACTCGATCACCACGTTCTTCCTGGTCTTTTACCTGGTCGTCATGATGCAGGGCGGCATCGCGAGCAGCATGTATTCGCTCAAGTACAACCAGACCAACTATTCGGCGTGGGCGCCGCCGATGGCGCCGATCAAGATCATCATGACCGTGGGCATCGGACTCATGGTGCTGCAGGCGTTCTCCATCCTGTTCAAGGACATCGCGAAGGTCAGCGGGCGGGAGATCGCATGAGTTACGAGGCGATCGCCGTCCTGATGTTCTCGACGTTCATGCTCCTGCTGCTCACCGGGCAGCGGGTGTTCGGCGCGATCGGATTCGTGGCTGCCGTTTTCTCGCTGGCGTTGTGGGGCGAAGGCGCGGTCGAGATGCCGTTCGCCTCGACCATCACGCTGCTCAACTGGTACCCGATGCTGACACTGCCCATGTTCGTCTACATGGGCTACATGCTGTCGGAGTCGGGGATCGCGAGCGATCTCTACCGCATGTTCCACGTCTGGACCGGGCCGATGCGCGGCGGGCTCGCGGTCGGCACGATCCTGCTGATGGTGGCGATCTCGGCCATGAACGGCCTGAGCGTGGCGGGTATGGCGATCGGGGCGACCATTGCCATGCCCGAGCTGCTCAAGCGCGGCTACGACAAGATCATGGTGACCGGCGTCATCCAGGCCGGCAGCACGCTCGGCATCATGATTCCGCCCAGCGTCGTGCTGGTGCTCTACGGCATGATCGCCCGCCAGCCGGTGGGCCAGCTGTGGCTCGCCGGCGTCATGCCCGGGCTGCTGCTGGCTGCACTTTTCATCCTGTACATCGTGATCCGCTGCCACCTGCAGCCGCACCTCGGCCCGCCGCTGCCACGCGAGGAGCGGGAACAGATCACCTGGGGCGAGAAGATCCGCCTGCTTCAGGCCGGCGTGTTGCCGCTGCTGATCATCTTCTCGATGACCGGCCTGTTCGTGATGGGCGTCACCAGCATGGTCGAGTCGTCCGCGGTGGGCGCCCTCGCCGCCACGCTCGTCGCGATCTACAAGGGCCGCATCACACGGCAAGTGATGGAAGACACGCTCCGCAAGAGCCTCGCCGTCAGCGCCATGTTCATGTGGATCATCCTGGCCGCACTGGCCTTCGGCGCCGTGTTCGACGGGCTGGGCGCGGTCAAGGCGATCGAGACCCTGTTCCTGGAGAAGTGGGGGCTCGAACCCTGGCAGGTGCTGGTGCTGATGCAGCTCACCTACATCCTGATGGGCACCTTCCTCGACGATACCGCGATGCTGATCATCGTCGCGCCGCTCTACGTGCCGCTGGTCATCTCGCTCGGGTTCAACCCGATCTGGTACGGCATCCTCTACACGATCACCTGCCAGATCGCCTACATGACACCGCCGTTCGGGTACAACCTGTTCCTGATGCGCGCGATGGCGCCCAAGGAAGTCACGCTGATCGACATCTACCGGTCGATCATCCCGTTCGTGCTCATCATGCTCGTGGGACTCGCGCTCGTGATCATCTACCCCGAGATCGCGCTCTGGCTGCCGAACCACGTCTACGTGAAGAGCACCCCTTGACCTACTTCACCAGCGTCACCGGGACCGTGGTGTGGTGCACGACCCGCTGCGCGACCGACCCGAGGAACAGGATGCCGAACGAGCCCAGCCCGTGCGTGCCCATCGTGATCGATTCGCAGCCGAGTTCGGCTGCCCGGCGGGCAATCGTCTCGGCCACGTCTCCTTCGAGCTGCTCGAGCTCGTAGCTGCAGTCGACGGACTTCAGTCGTCCGGCCGCCACCTCGAGGATGGCACGGGCGCGCTCGACGGCGACCTCGTGGAGGCGCTCCGCAGTCACGTAGATCTCGGCCGCCGTGTAGTTGCTCAGCGTCGGCTGTACGTTCAGGACGTGCAGTTTCGCGGCCGGCGCGCAGGACGCCTGCTTGACCGCGAAGTCGAGCGCCCGCAGGGCGGTGTCCGAACCGTCAATCGCCACGAGGATCCTGCGCATCGAAAGTCTCCGCTGACCGGCGAACAGTTTACTGCGATCGCGCCGTGCCGCCGGCGCGGCTGTGTGCGCGTAGAGCCGGAAGCGTCAAGCGCGCCGCGGACTCGTGCGCATGCCGGACCGCAACCGCGTGAATGGAAGCTCCGACGGGTCGGCGACGTTCGGCCCCGGCGCCGCGACGACGGCGATCCGGCTCGCGAGTGGACCGAAATCGGCGCGAAAGTGCACGGAACTTTTCAGCGCCAGCACTGCGAAATCGGCTGGGTCGGCGCCGAGGTGGCGGAACATCGCCTGGTCGGCCGCCTGTTGCTTGCGGCTCGAGACCGCGACGTGCACGTCGTCGATCCGCAACAACGCCATCGGTCCCAGCTCGAAGCGGCCACCGCGGTAGAACGGGCCGGTGCCCGTGAAACGGCCGTCGCCGAGCGCGACGACCTCGAACCGTGCCGGAAACGGCGTCTCCCCCGGCGGACCCGAGCGCCCGCCGAGGTCGAGGTCGACCTGCGCGCCGACGCCGGCTTCGTGCGCACGCGTGGCGGCGAGCGGATCGCAGTAAACGCCGGCGAGTACCCGCCGCACGCGCGCCTGCACCAGCGCCTTGAGCAGCGACGTCGTGTCGGCGTTGCCGCCGGCCCCTGGATTGTCCTGCGTGTCGGCGAGCACCAGCGGACGGCCCCTTGGGATCGCGCTCGCCTGTGCGAGCCGACAGGCCTGCGTCACGGAATGGAGGTCCAGCGCGAACTCGGGCTCGCGGCGCCGCAGGTCCGCCGCCAGCCGTGCGACAGCCGCGCCCGCGACGTCGCTTGCCCAGCCGCATGCGTACACGCTCGGCCCGCATTCCGGCACGTCTGCAGCGGGGAACCCGGGGGCCACATTGACCGCGAGCAGCGGCGACCGCTCGAGTTGCATCGCCAGCGCGGCGATGTCCTGCATCGGCTTCGCCAGCGTCGATTGCGAGGTGAGCGGGATCAGGAAGTCGAGCGCCGCGAACGCGCTGACGGGTCGCGGCTTGCCGAGCACGTCGTGCAGGCAGCGCGCCGCGCGAGCGCCACACTCGGCCATGTCGACGTGCGGATAGGTCTTGTAGCCGACCAGCGCCGAGGCCTGCTGCGCCATCAGCGACGACACGTTGGCGTGAAAATCGAGGCTCGCGACGACGGGAACGTCCCACCCGACGAGCGCGCGCACGCGGCGCAGCACCTCGCCGTCGGCATCGTCGACGTGCTCGGCGACCATCGCGCCGTGCAGGTCGAGATACACTGCATCGACCGGGGCGGCGGCCCGCAGGTCGTCGAGCAGCAACGCGGAGACGTACTCGAATGCCTCGCGCGTCACCCGGCCGGAAGGCTGCGCCGAGCACCAGGTGAGTGGCACGAGGTCGTGGCGCAGCCCCCGCGCCTCGGCGATGAATCCGGCGGCGGGCAGGTTGATGCCGGCAACCGCGTCGAGCAGCGCCGGCCCTCGCGTGAGGCCAGGCCACGCGTCGGGCGCCTCGAAATGCGCGAGCGTCGCCAGGTGTGGCGAGAACGTGTTGGTCTCGTGCTGGAAACCGCCGACTGCAACGCGGGCCATGACGCCTCAGAAGGCCCGCGAGTCATGTGCGCCGGCCCGTAAGCCGACGGTGTGCAGGGCCGGCATGCGGTACTCCCCTTGGTCGGCCACCATGTTACCGCGCGGTTCGTGCCCGGGCGGTCTACGCGTTCGCGCTCCGCCTTGACGCGGTGCGGCGTACCCTCCCGTGCACAGGGCTGGCATCCACCGGGTTGCTGCGCGAAAGTACCGGGCTCCGAACCGCTCGACCCGTGAGAGGGAATTCATGGCGAAGAAGTACGGCAGGAAGACGCTCGCGCCCGTCCAGGCGCGCAATCCGGCGCCCGCCCGCAAGACGTCGGTGCCGGCCCGCACGGTCGCACCACGCTCCGGCGGCACGCCGGAGCCGGCCGAATTGCGGCGCATCGACGCGTTCTGGCGAGCATGCAATTACCTCGCGGCCGGCATGATCTACCTGCGCGACAACCCGCTGCTGCGCGAGCCGCTCGCGACCGACCACATCAAGAACCGCCTGCTCGGCCACTGGGGCGCCAGCCCGGGCCTGAGCTTCATCTACGTCCACCTGAACCGGCTGATCAACAAGTACGACCTCGATGCAATTTTCCTGGCCGGACCCGGCCACGGCGCGCCGGGCGTGCTGGCGCCGGTGTACCTCGAGGGAACGTACGCCGAGATCTACCCGAACAAGGGCGAAGACGTCGAGGGGATGCGGCAGTTCTTCAAGGAATTCTCGTTCCCGGGTGGCATCGGCAGTCACTGCACGCCGGAAACACCGGGCTCGATCCACGAGGGCGGCGAGCTCGGCTACAGCGTTTCGCATGCGTTCGGCGCCGCATTCGACAACCCGGGCCTGCTGGTCACGGTGGTCGTCGGCGACGGCGAAGCGGAGACCGGTCCGCTCGCGACCGCCTGGCACTCGAACAAGTTCCTGAACCCGGTGCGCGACGGCGCGGTGCTGCCGGTGCTGCACCTGAACGGCTACAAGATCAACAACCCGACGTTGCTCGCGCGCATCTCGCACGAGGAACTCGAGGCGCTGTTCCGGGGCTACGGCTGGACGCCGCATTTCGTCGAAGGCGACGACCCGGTCCGGATGCACGAGCTCATGGCGACGACCCTCGAGCGTTGCGTCGTCGAGATCCGCCGGATCCAGGGCGAAGCGCGTCGCACGGGCAAGGCCGAGCGCGCACGGTGGCCGATGATCGTGCTGCGCAGCCCGAAGGGCTGGACCGGACCGAAGAAGGTCGGTGGCAAGACCGTCGAGGGTTACTGGCGCGCGCACCAGGTGCCGCTGGCCGACGTCCGCGCGAATCCCGAGAACCTCAGGCTGCTCGAGAAGTGGTTGCGCAGCTATCGGCCGCAGGAACTGTTCGATGCCAACGGGCGCCTGGTCGAGGACCTGCGCGCGCTCGCGCCGAAGGGACGGCGCCGCATGAGTGCGAACCCGCATGCGAACGGCGGGCAGCTGCGCCGTCCACTGCGCCTGCCCGACTTCCGCGAGTACGCCGTGGAGGTGAAGAAGCCCGGCGCGTCCGAGGCCGAGAACACGCGCCGGCTCGGCGAGTTCCTGCGCGACATCCTGAAACTCAACCCCGACAACTTCCGCGTGTTCGGACCGGACGAGACCACGTCCAACAAGCTCGACGCGGTCTACGAGGCAAGCCAGAAGACCTGGCTCGGCGACTATCTTCCGGTCGACGCCGACGGCGGTCATCTCGCGCCCGACGGCCGCGTCATGGAGATGCTGTCCGAACACACGCTCGAGGGCTGGCTCGAAGGCTACCTGCTCACGGGCCGGCACGGATTCTTCTCGACCTACGAAGCCTTCGTGCACGTGATCGACTCGATGTTCAACCAGCACGCGAAGTGGCTCGCGATCTCGCGCGAACTGCCGTGGCGCGCGCCGGTGGCCTCGCTCAACATGTTGATCACCTCGACCGTCTGGCGGCAGGACCACAACGGTTTCACGCACCAGGACCCGGGCTTCCTCGACATCGTCGTCAACAAGAGCCCGGAGGTCACCCGGATCTACCTGCCCCCCGACTCGAATTGCCTGCTGGCGGTCGCCAACCGCTGCCTGCAGTCGACCGACGACGTCAACGTGATCGTCTGCGACAAGCAGAAACACCTGCAGTACCTGGACATGGACGCGGCGATCAAGCACTGCGAGAAGGGCATCGGGCTGTGGGACTGGGCCAGCAACGACGTGGGCTCGGTGCCCGACGTCGTGATGGTCGGCTGCGGCGACATCGCGACGCAGGAGGCGCTCGCGGCGACGGCGCTGCTGCGGCACCACTTCCCAGACCTCAAGGTGCGCTTCGTCAACGTCGTCGACCTTTACACGCTGACCCCGCCGAAGGAACATCCGCACGGCCTGTCCGACCGCGACTTCGACTCGCTGTTCACGACCGACCGGCCGGTGATCTTCAATTTCCACGGCTACCCGTGGCTGATCCACCGCCTCGCCTACCGGCGGCACAACCACGACAACCTGCACGTGCGCGGCTACAAGGAAAAAGGCAACATCAACACGCCGCTCGAGCTCTCGATCAACAACGAGAGCGACCGCTTCAGCCTCGCGATCGACGTGATCGACCGCGTCCCGCGGCTGCAGGTGGCCGGCGCGCACATCAAGGAATGGTTGCGCAACCAGCAGATCGAATGCCGCAACTACGCGCACGAACACGGCATCGATCGTCCCTCCGACCGTGACTGGAAGTGGCCGCAATGAGTGCAGAACCGCAGACCGTGCCGTCCCAGCTCGAGGCCCTGCGACGACACTCCGTGATCGTCGCCGACACCGGGGACATCGACGCGATCGCAAGATTCAGGCCGCAGGACGCGACGACCAACCCGAGCCTGATCTACAAGGCCGCGCAGGACGACCGCTACCGGCACCTCATTGATACGGCGGTCGCGGCGACGCCGGGCCGCGGCAACGGCGAGGCCCGCATGGCCGCCGTCGTCGACCGGCTCATGGTCACGTTCGGCCGGGAAATCCTCAAACTCGTTCCGGGGCGCGTGTCGACCGAGGTCGAGGCGCGCCTGAGCTTCGACGCGCACGCGAGCGAACGCAAGGCGCGGGAACTGGTCGAGCTCTACGAGCAGGCGGGTGTCCCGCGCGAGCGCGTGCTGATCAAGGTCGCGAGCACCTGGGAGGGGATTCGCGCGGCCGAGCGGCTCGAGCGCGACGGCATCCACTGCAACCTGACGCTGCTGTTCAGTTTCGCGCAGGCGGTGGCCTGCGCCGATGCGGGCGTGACGCTGATCTCGCCGTTCGTCGGGCGCATCTACGACTGGTACCGGAAGTCGCGGGGCGTCGAGGACATTTCCGCGGCCGAAGATCCCGGGGTGGCGTCGGTCACGCTCATCTACGAGTACTACAAGAAGTACGGTTACCCGACCCAGGTCATGGGCGCGAGCTTCCGCAAGACGTCGCAGGTCATCGACCTCGCCGGCTGCGACCTGCTCACGATCAGCCCGGAGCTGCTCGCCAGGCTTGAATCGACTCCCGGCGAGGTGCCGGCCCGGCTGACGCCCGACGCTGCGCGCCGCAGCGACGCACCAAGGGTCTCGCTCGACGAAGCCGGCTTCCGCTGGCTGCACAACGAGGATGCGATGGCGACCGAAAAACTCGCCGAGGGTATCCGCGCGTTCGACGCCGACGCACGCAAGCTCGCCGCGTTCCTGCGCGACCGCGTCGTGGTTGAGTCGACCGATCCTGTCGCGTGATCAACCCGCGGCTGGCGCCGGCTCGTCCTGTTCGGCGACCAGCCGATAGCCGAGGCCGGGCTCGGTGAGCAGGTAACGCGGTCGCGCGGGGTCCGGCTCGAGTTTCTGGCGTAACCCCTTGACGTACGCGCGGAGCCCACGCGTGTCGTCCATGCGGTCAGGTCCCCACACCTCGCCGATCAGCTGGTCGCGGGTCACGACCAGCCCGTGCGCGCGGGCGAGACAGACAAGCAGGCGGTACTCGAGCGGCGTGAAATGCACCGCGTCGCCGTTCGAGCCGCGAGCCTCGCGCGTCGCGAGGTCGATCGCAATCGAACCGATGCGAAGCGAGGGCGAGCGTTCGGGTGAACGCGCGTTGCGACGCAGGGCGGCGCGCACCCTTGCGAGCAGTTCGCCGGAGTTGAACGGCTTGGTCACATAGTCGTCGGCGCCGCCGTCGAGCGCCTGGATCTTTTCGGTCTCGAGCGTCCGCGCCGACAGCACCAGGATCGGCACGGACGAAAACCGCCGCACATCGCGGATCAGGGCCTGCCCGTCGCGGTCCGGCAGCCCGAGGTCCACGAGCACGACGTCGGGTTGGTGGCTGCGTGACTCGACCAGCGCGCGGGCGGCCGAGTCGGCCTCGACGACCCGATATCCTTCGGCCTCGAGCAGCGCGCGCAGCACCCTGCGGATGTCCGCATCGTCTTCGACGACCAGGATCCGGAACATCGCGTCGGTCACGGCGACGGCGCCTTCGTCGGCAGCGTCAGCTCGAAACGCGCGCCGCCGCCCGTGCGATTCATGGCCCGGGCGCGCCCGCCATGTGCCTCGGCGATGGCGCGACAGATCGCAAGCCCCAGCCCGGCGCCCGGCACGTCGCTCTCGCTGCGCCCGCGCTGGAATTTGGCGAACAGGAGCTCGGGATCACCCGGCGGCAGCCCAGGACCGTCGTCCTCGACGACCAGTCGCAACGCGTCGTCCTCCGCTTCCGCCAGGATGCGGACGTGGGTGCCGGGCGGCGTGTGCTTCGACGCGTTCTCGAGCAGGTTGACGATCGCCTGCGTGACGAGCGCCGCGTCCACGTGAACGGCCGGAAGTTCGGCGGGTAGCCGGACCTCGACGTCGTGCCCGCCCAGACGTGCTTCGACCTTGTTAAAAGCGGCCCCGACGAGTTCGTCGACCGATTCCCAGTCCCGGCGCAGCGGCACGCGCCCGGATTCGAAGCGCAGCAGGTCGAGCACGTTCGAGACGAGTTCCGACATGTCGCGGGCCTTGGCCGCGATCGAGCCCGCGAGCGCCACGCGCGCGTCCGGGTCGAGCGCAAGCTCCCGATCGGCCAATGCGCTGCTGGCGCCCGAGATCACGGCCAGCGGTGTGCGCAGATCGTGGGAGATCGACGCGAGCAGCGTGTTGCGCAGCGACTCGGTCTCGACCGCGATGCGCGCCGACTCGGCCTGCGCCGCCAGCTGCGCCCGTTCGAGCGCGAGCGCCACCTGCCCCGCGAACGTCTCGAGCAGGTGCCGTTGCTCCGGCAGGAGTATGCGGCGCCGGTTCGTGGGCAAGACCGCGAGGACACCGAGGTTGCCCTCGGCACCCTCGAGCGGCAGGTAGATCGCCGGCGCGCCCGGCAATGCGTCCGTCCCGAGCCCAGCCGGTCGTCGATGGTCGTGCACCCACTGGGCGATGGACTGGTCGGGCGCCGCGTAGGCGGCCTCGCCCTCGGTGGCATGGGCCACCTGCACGATGCCGGCGTCGTCGGGCAGCAGGACCGCGGCACGACTCGCGAAGCTTTCGGCGACGTGCCGGATGGCGATGCGGACCATATTGGCGGTGCCGCGCGTGCCGGCGAGTTCGCGGCTCATGCCATACAGCAGCGCCGTGCGCCGCTCGCGGGCACCCGCGACCCGGGTCTGCATGCGCACGTTCGCCATCAGCGTCGCGATCGTGAGCGCCACGACCAGCATCACGACGAACGTCACGACGTACTGCGCGTCCGAAACCGCGAACGTCAGCCGCGGCTCGATGAAGAAAAAGTTGAAGCACGCGATATTGAGCACGGCGGTGAGCACGGCCGGTGCGCGCCCGTAGCGCAGCCCGGCGATGGCGGCGCCGAGCAGGTAGACCATGACGAGGTTCGTGGCAGAGAAGAAGGGGTCCATCAGCGCGGCGATGCCCGTGCAGACGAGCGTGATCAGCGACGCGTAACCGAACCGCTCCCAGTGGATCCCAGGCGGCTCGAGTCTCGACGTGCGTGCTGCGGGCGCCATTGCACCGTTCGCCCGCGGCGCGATGACGGAAACGTCGAGGTCGTGTGCGGCCCGCAGCAAGTCCTCGGCCGTCGAACGTCGCCAGAGCCGGCGCAGGCCGCCACGCGTCGGGCGGCCGACGACGATGCGGGTGACGTTGCGCGTGCGTGCGTACTGCAGCAGCGCGACCGCCGCGGACGGACCATCGAGGGTCACCGTCTCCGCCCCGAGCGACTCCGCGAGACGCAGCACGTCGATGCGCTGGTTACGCCGCTCCTGGCTGAGCCGCAGCAGGTCGGGCGTCTCGACGGAGACCACGAGCCACTCGGCGTCGAGCGCGTCCGCGAAGCGCTTGCCGAAGCGCACGAGCTCCTCGTTCTGCTCGTCCGGACCGACGCCGACGATGAACCGGTCCCGGGCGAGCCAGGGTCGCGAGACCGGTTCGCGCGAGACGTATTCACGGGCCGCCGCGTCAACGCGGTCCGCAGTCTGGCGCAACGCGAGTTCGCGCAGCGCGATCAGGTTCGGCTTGCGGAAATAGCGCTCGAGCGCAGCACCGACCTGTTCGGGCACGTACACCTTGCCGGCCTTGAGTCGCGCCAACAGGTCGTCCGGCGGCAGGTCGATCAGTTCGATCTCGTCGGCGTCCTCGACGACGTGGTCCGGTACCGTCTCCTGTTGCCGAACGCCGGTGATGCCGGCGACGAGGTCGTTCAGGCTCTCGAGGTGCTGCACGTTGAGCGTCGTCCAGACGTCGAGCCCGGCCTCGAGCATCTCCTCGACGTCCTGCCAGCGTTTTGCGTGTCGCGGGGCGGGTTCGCCCTCCAGCAGGTTCGAGTGCGCGAGCTCGTCGACGAGCGTGATGCCGGCGCGCCGGCGCAGGGCGGCATCGAGGTCGAATTCGCGTCGCGTGATGCCGCGGTAGAGGACCGGGAGCGGCGGCAGCTGCTCGAGGCCTTCGAGCAGCCGTTCGGTTTCGATGCGGCCGTGCGGTTCGACGTACCCGACGACGACGTCCGCGCCGGTGGCTCGCACGCCGCGCGCGGCCTCGAGCATCGAGTATGTCTTGCCGACGCCCGCGGTCGCGCCGAAGAAAATGCGCAGGCGACCGCGGCCAGCGCGTCGCTGCTCGCGCTTGACCTCGGCAAGCAACTGGTCGGGATCGGGCCGCAGGTCCTCGGTCACGCTAATGCTGGGAATCGAGCGCGAGGTTCAGCGCGAGGACGTTCACGCGTGGCTCGCCCAGCAGACCCAGTGTACGCCCCTCCGTGTGTTCGGCGACCAGACGGCGCACGTGCGCCGCCGTCATGTTGCGGGCGCGCGCGACGCGTGGGACCTGGTATTCCGCTGCGGCAAGGGAAATGTGCGGGTCGAGCCCGCTGCCGGACGCCGTCACGAGGTCCACGGGGACCGGCTGCGCGTCGTACGGATCCGCCGCCCGCAGGGTGGCCACGCGGGCGGCGACGGCCTCGGCCAGGGCCGGGTTCGTGGGCGCGAGGTTGCTGCCCGCCGACGCGGCTCCGTTGTACGGCTGCGGCGACGTGGCCGACGGTCTTCCCCAGAAATACTCGGGGCGCGTGAACGGCTGGCCGAGCAGGCGGGACCCGGCGGCGCGCCCACGCTGGGTGACGATGCTGCCACTCGCCTGGTCCGGGAAGGCGAGCCTGGCGATGCCAGTCACGACGAGCGGATAGACGACACCGGTGAGCAACGTCAGGGCGACGAAGACGCCGAGGCAGGGACGGATCTGTGCACGCATGGACATTCCCATGGGTTCAGACGAGGTCGAGCAGGTCGAGTACGACGTCGATGCCCTTGATGCCGACGAAAGGCACCGCGACGCCACCGAGTCCGTAGATCAGCAGGTTCCGGCGCAGCAGGTGCACGGCCGACGCGGCCCGCGTGCGGACGCCGCGCAGTGCGAGCGGCACGAGTGCGACGATGATCAGTGCGTTGAAGATCACCGCCGAAAGGATCGCGCTCTGCGGGCTCGCGAGGTGCATGACGTCGAGCGTGTCGAGCGCGGGATACGTCGCCGCGAACGCGGCCGGAATGATGGCGAAGTACTTCGCCACGTCGTTGGCGATCGAGAACGTCGTGAGCGCGCCACGCGTGACGAGCATCTGCTTGCCGACGTCGACCACCTCGATCAGCTTGGTCGGGTTGGAGTCGAGGTCGACCATGTTGCCGGCTTCCTTCGCGGCCTGCGTGCCGGAGTTCATCGCAACGGCGACGTCGGCCTGGGCGAGCGCCGGCGCATCGTTCGTGCCGTCGCCGCACATGGCGACGAGGTGCCCTTCCGACTGGTACCTGCGGATCAGCGCGAGCTTGGCCTCGGGAGTCGCCTCGGCCAGGAAGTCGTCGACACCCGCCTCCGCCGCGATCGCGGCGGCGGTCAAGCGATTGTCGCCGGTGACCATCACGGTGGTGATGCCCATCTGGCGCAGTTCCGCGAAGCGCTCGCGGATGCCGCCCTTGACCACGTCGCGCAGTTCGACGACGCCGAGCACGCGTGGCCCGTCGGCCACGACGAGCGGCGTGGCGCCCTGACGCGCCACCTCCTCGACCGCCCGCGTCACGGCCGCGGGCCAGAGCCCGCGCTCATCGACGACGAAACGCTGGACGGCGTCGGCCGCGCCCTTGCGCAACCTGCGTCCGTCGAGGTCGACGCCACTGGTGCGGCTCCGGGCCGTGAACTTGTGGAAGACATGGGGCTGTGACGCGAGGTCACGCCCGCGCAACTGGAACCGCTGTTTCGCGAGCACGACGATCGAGCGGCCTTCGGGTGTCTCGTCGGCGAGCGACGCCAGCTGGGCGACGTCCGCGAGTTCCTGCTCCGTCACGCCCGGCGCCGGGTGGAACGCGGCGGCCTGCCGATCCCCGAGCGTGATCGTGCCGGTCTTGTCCAGCAGCAGCACGTCCACGTCGCCGGCCGCCTCGACCGCGCGACCCGACGTCGCGATCACGTTCGCGCGGACCATGCGGTCCATGCCGGCGATGCCGATCGCGGACAGCAGGCCACCGATGGTGGTCGGGATCAGGCAGACGAGCAGCGCCACCAGCACGACGATCGAGACGACCTGCCCGGCGCCCGAGGTGGCCACGGCGTATGCCGAGAACGGCGCGAGCGTGGCGGTCGCCAGCAGGAACACGAGCGTCAGCATCGCGAGCAGGATCGACAACGCGATCTCGTTCGGCGTCTTGCCCCGACGTGCCCCTTCGACCATCGCGATCATGCGGTCGAGGAAGGACTCGCCCGGGTCGCTCGTTACCCGCACGACGAGCCAGTCCGATAGCACGCGCGTCCCGCCGGTGACCGAGCAGAAGTCGCTGCCGGCCTCGCGCAGCACGGGTGCGGATTCGCCCGTGATCGCGCTCTCGTCGACCGAAGCGACACCGGCGACCACCTCGCCATCGGCGGCGATGGTTTCTTTGGCCTCGACCAGGAAATGGTCGCCACGGCGCAGGCTGTTCGCCGGCGTGAGTGCGCACTTCGAACTGCGCTGCGCGCCGGACAGCTTCTTGGCCTGCACCTCGCGACGCGTCGACCGCAGCGCCGCGGCCTGTGCCTTGCCGCGCCCTTCTGCGACCGCCTCGGCGAAGTTGGCGAACAGCACCGTGAGCCACAGCCAAGCCGCGATCGCGAGCACGAAGCCCGCGCCTTCGTCGCCACCGGAGTCGCCGCGTACCAGCACCGCGATACCGACCAGCGTCGTGAGGATGCTGCCGACGAACACGACGAACATCACCGGATTGCGCGCCTGGACGCGTGGGTCGAGCTTGCGGAACGCGTCGGCGATACCGGTGAGCAGGATTGGCCGGCTCAGTTGCCGCGGACGGTGTCCGTGGATCGCAAGCGCAGGGGACGACGATTTCATCGGGCCACCATCTGGAGGTGTTCGACGATGGGACCGAGCGCAAGCGCCGGCACGAACGTCAGTGCGCCGACCAGGATCACGACGCCCGCGAGCAGTGCGACGAACAGCGGCGTGTGCGTCGGCAGCGTTCCGGACGTGACCGCCACGGTGCGTTTGGCCGCGAGGCTGCCTGCGATCGCGAGCACCGGGATCATCAGCCAGAAACGCGAGATCCACATCGCGGCGCCGAGCGCGAAGTTGTAGAACGGGTTGTTGACCTGGATGCCGCCGAACGCGCTGCCGTTGTTGTTGCCGGCGGAGCTGAACGCGTAGAGGAGCTCCGAGAACCCGTGCGATCCCGGGTTACCAACGCGGGCGGCCGCTTCCGGCACGGCCGTGGCGATGGCCGTTCCGACCAGCACGACGAAGCACGGCAGCAGCAGCACCAGCGAGGCCATCTTGACCTCGTACGCCTCGATCTTCTTGCCGAGGTATTCGGGCGTGCGCCCGACCATCAGCCCGGCGATGAACACGGCGACGATCGCGAACATCAGCATGCCGTAGAGCCCGCTACCCACGCCGCCGAAGACGACTTCACCGAGTTGCATCAGCCCCATCGGCACGAGGCCGCCCAGCGGCGTGAACGAGTCGTGCATCGAGTTGACGGAACCGTTCGAAGCCGCGGTGGTCGCCGAGGCCCACAGCGCCGAACTGGCGATGCCGAACCGGACTTCCTTGCCCTCCATGTTGCCGCCGGAGTGCAGTGCCGAAGGCTCCATGTCGACCGTGCGGGCGTCGAGGCGCGGATTACCCGCCTGTTCGGCCGCGTAGCCGCCGAGCGTGAGCGGCACGAAGATCACGAGCATCGCGGCCATGAGCGCCCAGCCCTGGCGCCCGTCGCCGACCATGCGTCCGAACGTGATGCAGAGCGCGGCCGGAATCAGCAGGATCGCGAGCATCTCGAGGAAGTTCGACAGGGGCGTCGGATTCTCGAACGGGTGCGCGGAGTTCGCGCTGAAGAACCCGCCGCCGTTGGTGCCGAGCTGCTTGATCGCGACCTGGCTCGCCGCCGGGCCGAGCGGGATCGTCTGCGCGTCGATCACTCTCTCCGCGCGCGCGACGCCGTTGCCGCCCGGGTCGGCCACGGTCACGGCCGGCTCGAGCAGGGCGACGGACCCGTACGGCTCGAGCGTCTGCACGACGCCCTGGCTCACGAGCGCAAGCGCGAGCACGAGCGACAACGGCAACAGGACGTGGACGGTACCGCGCGTGAGGTCCACCCAGAAGTTGCCGACGCCGTGGGCCTGTCGCCGGGTGAAGCCGCGGACCAGCGCCGCGAGCACGGCGATGCCCGACGCTGCGGACACGAAGTTCTGCACGCCGAGACCCAGCATCTGGGTCAGGTAGCTCATCGTCGTCTCGCCGCCGTATCCCTGCCAGTTGGTGTTGGTGGCGAAGCTGATGGCCGTGTTGAATGCCGAATCCGGCGTGACGGCGCCGAAGCCCTGGGGATTCAGCGGCAGGTATCCCTGCAGCCGCTGCAGCAGGTACACGACCAGGAATCCCATCATGCTGAACAGAAGCACGGCGAGCGTGTACTGCTTCCAGGTCTGTTCCTCGTCCGGCACGACACCGGACACACGGTAGACCAACCGCTCCACGGGACCGAGCAAGGGCATCAGCGACGTGCGCTCGCCCGCGAACACGCGAGCCATGTACACGCCGAGCGGCCAGGCGGCGCCGATGAGCACGGCGAGGAACAGCGCTATCTGCAGCACGCCGGAGCCGGTCACTGAAACTTCTCCGGCAGCAGCAGTGCCACGAACAGGTAGACGCCGAGGCCCACGAGGAGCACGAGCCCGATGGCCTCGAGCGGCGTCATGGGCGCGGCCTCATGAGGCGGTCGACGAGCCAGTACAATCCATATGTCGCCAGGACGAGCGTCGCGGCGGCGACGAACACGCCGAGTTCCATGCCCGCTTCCTCCGTTCATCAAGTCCAGGAGGACATCGTCGGTCTAGCCTGCGGAACTGGGGAGGCGAATCCGTGTGAAAAAAAAGCGCCTCGGAGATCATCGACCTCGCCGGCTGCGCCTTACTGCGACACTCCTGCAGACGAGGCTGGCCCAAGCCTGGGCCGCGTGCATCCGTGACCCGAGCCAGCGATACTCTGGCGCGGGGGCGGACGACCGTCGGCGCGGTAGCGCAGGACAAAACGCACGTATGTCGACAAAAGAAGCTGCGCCTGGCATCGCCCGGTTCCGGTGGCCTGCGGTCCTGATGGTGAGGGTTTGCCTGGCGGTCGTCGTCCCTGCGGGGGCCGCCGAGCCTTCAGCTCCGGCATCAGCTGTCACCGACGCACCATCGTCCGCACAGGCCGACCTCACGGTCGCGAACCGCTACATCGTCACGTTTCGCGCCAAGAACGAGTTCGGCGCGACGCCCGCAATGCGCGCTGCCGGGACTCGAGAACTCCTCGACACGGTGATCGCCCGTGGCGGCCCGATGGAAGTCGGCACCGTGGAGACGCCACAGGGCACGGTTGTCGTGCTGGACGCGCATCCGGTGTTGCGGGTGCTGAACGGTGACGTGAACCCCGAGGCCGGGGAAACGACCCTTAACGTCGCCAGCCGGGCGGCCGCGAACCTGACGCTCGCGTTGCGCGACCTGCAGCAGAGCCGCGACCCGAACTACGTGCTGACAGCCCTGGGAAAGGCGGCGCTCGCCTCGGTCGTGCTCGGCACACTGCTGTGGCTTTTGACGCGCGGCTACGCCGCGTTGGCCGTGCGCATCCGAGGTTACGTGCAGCGGCGATCGGCCTCGATGGTGCCCGAGTGGGGCCAGCAGGTCGTGGGTGGCGGCGGCTTTGGCGACCTCGCCGTCGTGCCGCTCAAGCTGCTCGCCTGGGCGATCGCACTGCTGCTGCTGTACCAGTGGGCCGCACTCGTGCTCGAGTTCTTCCCGTATACGCGGCCGTGGGGCGAGGCGCTGCTCACGAACCTGGTCGACGCGCTCGCCGGATTCGGGGCCGGCATCCTGCGCGCGCTGCCTGGCGTGGCGTTCGTCGTGCTGATCTTCGCCATCGCACGATTCATCGCGCGCAGCCTCCGTGCCTTTTTCGACGGCGTCGCGGCCGGCCGTATCCACGTGAACTGGTTCGATGAGACGACGGCTCGGCCGACCGGTCGCCTGCTCAGCGTCGTCGTCTGGTTGTTCGCGCTCGTCGCTGCCTACCCGTACATCCCGGGCAGCGAGAGCGAGGCGTTCAAGGGCATCGGCGTCTTCATCGGCCTCATGATGTCGATCGGTGCGTCGGGCATCGTCAACCAGGCCGTGAGCGGCCTCATGCTGATGTACACGCGCACACTGCGGCCCGGCGAGTTCGTGCAGATCGGCGACACCGAGGGCACGGTCACGTCGGTCGGATTCGTGACGACGCGCATCGAGACGCTGCGCAACGTCGAGGTCAACGTGCCGAACGCGGTCATCACGGGCAACGTGACGCGCAATTACTCGCGGCTCGCCGGCAACGGCGGCATGCGGCTGCCGACGTCGGTCACGATCGGATACGACACACCGTGGCGGCAGGTGCACGCCATGCTGCTGATCGCCGCGGATCGCACGGCGTCGGTGGAGAGGGACCCGCCACCGCGCGTGCTGCAGACCGCGCTGCAGGACTTCTACGTCGAGTACACGCTCGTCGTCAGCGTCGCCGAACCGCGCCGCAAGGTGCTCGTGCTCGACGAGCTGCACGCGAACATTCAGGACGTGTTCAACGAGCACGGCGTGCAGATCATGTCGCCGAACTACGAGGCCGACCCGGCGGACAAGAAGGTCGTGCCGAAGGACCAGTGGTTCGCCGCCCCCGCCCAGAAATAGGGGACACTGGGTGCCCTTACTTCCGCTGGGGGGCGCGCTCGGCGGCAAGGGAACCGATCTTTCGACCCATCTGCGTGCCGACCTCGGTGGACGTGCGGAAATGCACGCCGTCACAGATGCGCGCTTCGGACACGTCGCCGACGAACTCCGGAATCGCGCGCCAGGATCGCTTGAGGTCCGGCGCGACGGGGCTGATCGAGTTGAGCTGTGGCACGGTCGCACCGCCGACCTCGGCCTCGAGCACGGTCGCCAGCGACGAGGCCACGATGCAGTGGGCGCACGGGTATTCGGGGTGCATCGGCGTGTCGATCAACGGCAGCCATTCGGGATCGCGCGTCGTGGCGTCGTTGCCATCGAGGTCGCCGTTGCGAATGGCCGTGATCGGCCGCCAGAAGTTGTAGAAGTACTTCGCGTCGAACACGGCGATCAGTGCGTCGTCCATCGCCATCGCGGCGACCGCCAGCAGGCGTGCATTGGCGGTGGCGTCCCGGCCGGACTGTGCCGCGACCGAACGCACGACGTGCCAGTACACGACCGGCGCGGTGGCCTCCCAGAAGCGTGCGCTCGCGGTCTGCTCGGCCGTGCGCTTCTCGCTTTGGCGGGCGCCCATGACCTTGATCTCGTTGTAGTCGCGCGCCCAGGTCTCGGTGCCCAGGCCCGGCGGTGGCAGTGGCCGGAACTGCCGGCCGCTGCTCATGACCCAGGGCCGGCGCTGGCCCCAGTGCGGCACCGCCGGCAGCGTGGTCGGCGCATAGACCCCGGCCGCCGTGGTCGGTCGATACGCGTTCGGCGCCGCTGCGCCATCGTCCGCACGCGCGGCCAGCACGGCACTGGCTGCGCGGTCCCCGAGCGCGATACCCCGCTGTCGCGCGGGGCCGTCCGGCACGGCCCGTATCGCAGCGGCGTAGTCGGCCTCGATCGCCTCCCGCTCGTTCGGCACCAGTTGCAGCAGTGCGTTGCGGTTGGCCGCGGCCACGGCGGCGTCGAGCGACGCGCCGGTGTCGGCGGGAAGCGCATAGGGGTCGGTGTACTTCTGCGTGACCCCGTTCGCGGCCGCGAACACGGCGACCTGCGCGATCGCCATGGCCCGCACCGCGTACGGCGTCGGCGTCAGCTTCGACGCGATCTCCGCAGCGCGTTCGTTGGTGGAGGTGACGACGTCGGCGTGCGCCACCGACCCGGCGCCGGCCGCGACGAGCACGAATGCGCAAACGATCGGACGTGCGAGCCTGCAAACGAAACTGATCGACGCCATGGAGCCTCCCTGCGGGCTGCGTGCGAAAAGATCGGGACTTGCTGGCGCGGCTAGTCTGCTCTTCTCTGCTCCAGCATCAAGACCGCGGGATGTCCCGGGACTCGATCACGGTCGTCCCCGGCGGCGAACGCAACGCCGTGGCGACCATGGCCGCCGCGATGTCCCGCGCGGGCACGGGGCGCCAAGTGGTCGGCGCAAACTTCAAGGCGTGTTCCGCCAACCGCTCGAACGGGCGCGATTCCGCGCGCTCACCCGCAATCACCGACGGTCGCACGAAACAGAGGCTCGGCCAGCCCATGCGGCGCAGTGCTTGCTCGAGTTCGCCCTTGACGCGTGAATAGAAGAACGGGGACGCACGGCTGGCGCCGAGGGCGCTCACCAGCGAGAAATGCGTAGCGCCGTTGCGCAGCGTGATGTCGGCGATCCGGTTCGGGTACTCGAAGTCGACCTCGCGGAACTTCGCCTGCGACCCCGCCTTACGGATCGTCGTGCCAAGTGCACAGAACACGTGCTGGGCGCGGAGTTCTCGCGCGACGTCACCGAAGCTCGCGAAGTCGCACTCCACCTGGCGAACCTTGCGATGTCTTGCCGGGGCACCGAGATCTCGTCGCGTGAGCACGACGACTTCGGCGTACGCCTCCGAGGCCAGCAGGAGCTTCAGGCATTCCCCGCCGACCAGGCCGGAGGCGCCCGCGATCAGCGCTGAGTGCCCCCTCTTCAACGGGCCAGAGGGGCGAACTGGGGGTCGGTGATCTTCATTTCCGTGACCGGCCCGTACTTGCCGACCTGGTCCCGGATCTTCGAAGCGTCGCCGATCAGCACGATCGCGAGGTCGTTCGGATTCGGGAAGGACTTGTCGATCGCGTCGCGCACGGCCGTCGAGTCGGCGGCCGCGATGCGATCCGCGTACTGGTCCACGTCCTCCGGGCCGAGGCCGTAGAGCAGCAGGTCGGCGAGCCGCGCCGCCAGCTGGCCGTTGGTCTCGAGCGTCGGCGGAAACTGCCCGAGCATGTAGCTTTTCGAAGAGGCCAGCGTCTCAGTGTCGAGCGCGTCGCGACGCAACCGCTCGAGCGTCGCCAGCGCGAGATCGATCGCCTGCACCGTGGTCTCCGTCTGCGTGTACGAGGCGATGCCGTACGCGCCCGGCTGCGAGCCGCGATCGAACGACGCACTGGCGCCGTAGGTCAGGCCGCTGTCGATGCGCAGCGCCGTGTTGAGCATCGAGGTGTAACGTCCGCCGAAGACCGTGTTGACGACCGACTGCGTCGTGCGCGCCGGGTCGGTCCGCGAC
>DASUMQ010000292.1:0-6330 GCA_036277615.1 Steroidobacteraceae bacterium | reverse complement strand
GGCTACAACATGCACGGCGAGTGGATCGACCAGATCGCGGCGACCGAACACGACCTGCACGTGGACGCCGACTATCGGCGACTCGCCGACGTCGGCATCCGCGCGGTGCGCGAGGCGATCCGCTGGCCGCTGGTCGACCGCGGCGGTCGCTACGATTTCTCCTCGGCCGAGCCGTTCGTGAGCACCGCGCTCGACCACGGCTTCGACGTGATCTGGGACCTCTTTCACTACGGGTATCCCGACGAGCTCGACCCGTTCTCCGGGCAGTTCTCGGACCGCTTCGCCGACTACTGCCGGGCGACCGCGCGCTACGTGGTCGAGCGCATGCCGGGCCAGTGCTATTTCACGCCGATGAACGAGCCCTCGTTCTTCGCGTGGGCCGGCGGCGAGGTGGGGCGGTTTGCGCCGCACGCGCGCGGCCGGTCGGCCGAGCTCAAGTGCTCGCTCGCGCGGGCCGCGATCCGCGGCATCGACGCGATCCGCGACGTGTGTCCGGACGCGCGCATCGTCAACGTGGACCCGATCTGCCGCGTCGCAGTCGACGGCACCGACCCCGCACAGCTCGAGCACGCTCGCCGCTTCAACGAGCGCTACGTGTTCGAGTTCTGGGACATCGTCAGCGGTCGGCTGATGCCCGAGCTGGGTGGCTCGCCAGCGCACCTCGACATCGTCGGCATCAACTATTACTGGACCAACCAGTGGTCACTGGGCCGCGAGGGCGTGCCGCTGGCCGACGACGACCCGCGGCGCGTGCCGCTCGCCGAACTCGTGCGCGCGACGTGGCGGCGCTACGGCTGCGAGGTCGTGATCACGGAGACCAGTGCGCTCGGCGAGGCGCGCGCACCGTGGATCCACGAGCTTTCGACGATGGCCGAGGAGCTGCTCGGCGAGGGCGTGCCGCTCGGCGGCGTCTGCCTGTACCCGATCCTCGGCATGCCTGAATGGCACGCACGCGACCAGTGGACCCGGATGGGGCTCTGGGACCTCGAACGCGAGCAGGACGTGCTCGAACGCAAGGCGTGCGGCCCGATGATGGCGGCGCTTCGCGCGGTGCAGCCCACTCGGGGCACCGACCTCGGCCGGCGCGCGCGCCCACTGCGCCTGCCGCGAACGGACGACGCGCCGTTCGAAGCGCACGGCCGGCTCGTGTGGCAACGCGTGCGTCCGCAGCAGCACGCGATCCGCGTTTTTCACTCCGACCGCCCGCACCGCGGCGCCTGGGTCATGGCGGTCACGCTGCGGGTCGAAGGACGCGCCGTGGAGCACGTGCTGACGGCCGGCGACCTGCGCTCGCTCGCGCGGCACGCCGAGGCGAGCACGCCGGCGCAGATGATGGAACTGCACGGCATCGACCGCTCGACGTGGACGGCCGGCGAGCTCGAGGCGTGGCTGAGCGACGTCCGTGAACTCATCGAGCGCGTCGACACGCTCGAGCCGGCGCGGCGGCGTTCGACGGGCTGAGCGTCTTCAGCGCGAGGTTGCGACGCGGTCGCGGATGCTGGCCAGTTCGTCGGCGTCCAGCCAGATGCCGCCGCACTCGGGACAGTGGTCGATCTCGACGGGGACCAGGGACGAGTACGGCCGTCGCAGCATCACCACGCGGGGATGATGCGGACACCGTAAGCGCACCGAGTGATCGACGAGCGCCGTCGGAAACTGCCGCAAGTGCGCGACGAGCGCGTCGCCGAACGCAACGTCGGGACGGTCGAAGCGCGCGAGTTCGTTACGGTCGAGCCACAGGCCGCCGCAGTCCTCGCAGACGTCGGTGTCGACGCCGCCGATCCTCAGGCGGACCAGCGAGGCTGCGCAGCGGGGACACGCAAGGGCCGTCACCCGGCGACTAGAACATCGGCCCGCTGCGCAGTCAACGACCGCGGCGCCCGTCGCTATTTCGCGGCGGCGGTCTTCTCCGGCTCTGGCGGTGTCGCCTGCGGCTGATTCCACCCGCGGGCCAGGAGCTGGCCCTGGCGCGCGTAGTCGGTCGCCTCGCCGAGCACCATCGCGGCTTCCTGCGGCGCGTGGAAACCCATGGAGTTCTCGGCTGCGATGAAATCGAGCCGCCACTGCGCCTTGCGCTGCAACTCTAGCGCGGGCGCGAGCTGTGCATCGGTCGCGCCGGCGGCCTTCGCGGCCTGGAGCGCGTCGAGCAAGTCGACGATGGCCTCGCCACCGCGCTGCATCAGCTCGAAGTTGCGCGTCTGGATCACGTCGACGCGCTGCTTGAGCTCTTCCTCCGAGAAGTGATGACAGGTCTGGCACGCGCGGTTGACGTTCAGCAGCGGGCTGCGGACCCAGTGGTCCGAGATCTTGGAGGCGCCGTCGCGCATGTACGGCATGTGGCAGTCGGCGCACGAGACGCCGCTGCGCGCGTGCACGCCCTGGCTCCACAACTCGAACTCGGGGTGCTGCGCCTTCAGGACCTTTGCGCCGCTTTCCGCGTGCTTGTAGTCAAAGAACTGCTCGCCATCGGGAAACTTCGTCTCGTTCCACGCCTGTTCCATGTCACCCGCGCGCAGGCCCTTGTCCCACGGGAACGTGAGCGGCATCTTCGTCGAGCAGTAGTACTCGACGTGGCACTGGCCGCACACGTACGAGCGCATCTCGTTGCGCGTGCCGTCGACGTTCGGGTCGTAGGGCTCCGCGCGGCCGCCTTCCCGCCACTGCTGCACGGACTGCAGGTGCGGCACGGGTGCGTCCGAGTTCGCGAGCTTCTGGATGCCCTCGATGAAACCCGGGCGCGTGACGCGCAGCTTCATCGTGTTCGGGTCGTGGCAGTCGACGCAGCTGACAGGGTGCGCGCCGCCGACTTCCTGCAGCATCGCGTGCGTTTCCTGGTACGTCAGCTTGTGCGTGGCGTCCAGGCCTGCCTTCGCGTCGCCGTTGCCGAGCTTGCGATAGAGCGGCATGACCGAGGCGTGGCAGTGCAGGCACGAGCCCGACTGCGGCTTCGTGAGGCGCTGCGTCTGCTCCTGGTCCTGCAGCATGTACGCGTGGCCGCGACGGTCCCGGTAGTCGATCGAGAACGCATAGCCGAGGAACATGCGCTTCAGCCACGGGTCGCGCTCGATCTTCTCGGCCGGCAGCGCCTCGCTGCCGCCGTGGCCGCCGAAGCGCGTACGCGTGGCGATGGCCGTGCGCTGGTACGAGTCGTACTGCTTCGGCCAGTTGACGCCCCACTTCGCCGCGTCGGTCGTGTCTTCGGTGACCTCGACGAGGCGCACGGACGTGGTCTTCGCTTCCGTCTTGCGCTCGTTGATGTTCACGAGCAACGCGGCGATGCCGATGGTGACGGCGGCAGTGACGAGCGCCACCGCGAGCACGACCGGAAGCGACCAGCCCTGTTGTTTCACGTGCGTTTTCATGTGTTCTTACCCTGGCTTGCATCGGCTGCCGCGCGTCGGGCCGCCTCGACTTCTTCCTCGCGCTCGGGTCCGCCGAGCCCCGTCGTCTCGCCGTGCCCCACGCCGATGTGGCAGTGGACGCACTGCACCTCGTCCGGCTCGCCGTTGACGCCTTCGACGAGCCCGTGCGCGATCTCGCCGTGGCAGGCGAGGCAGTTGCGCTGCAGGATCAAGGCGTTCTTCGACTTGATCATGATCGGCTCGTGAAAATCCTGCAGCGTGAACCCTTTCGAGTGGTGCCAGCCGTTTTCGGCCTTGGCCACGTACTTGCCGATGAAATCGTGCGGCAGGTGACAGTCCACGCACTTCGCGACGGTGTGGTGCGAGCTCTTCTGCCAGCTGTCGTATTGCGACTGCATGATGTGGCAGTTGGCGCAGGCCGCCGGGTCCGTGCTCAGGTAGGAGAGGCCTTCGGCGTGATTGAGCGTGAACAGGCCCAGGCCCAGCGCGATACCGACGAGCACCGCCAGCAGGGGGATGGCCAGACGGGGAAGCGCGGCCTTGTTGTTTCGTTCTGCGTCTCGGCTCCCCATCGGGGCTCCTCGGTTCGGACGCGTAATTGTCGCAACGCAACAATAGGCGCAGTAGTGCGGGCTTTTCCGTACGTCGCGACTTGATCGACCGCAGAGTCGATCTTAGAACGACTCGCGTGACGATATCAGCACCATGGCGTGAAATCCCATGCGCGGTGGCGGTTACGCTCAGCGATCGCTACGCTTCGAATGGACGGGTCCGCCAACGACGGGCGTATGAGCAATGACATCGACCACGGGAACGAAAGTGGCGCTGGTGGTGGGCGCGGGCGACGCGACCGGCTCGGCGATCGCACGACGCTTCGCGCGTGAAGGCTACGTCGCGTGCCTCACGCGTCGCACGGCGGACAGGCTCCAGCCGGTCGTGGACGAGATCCGGGCAGCGGGCGGCGAGGCCCACGGGTTCGGTTCGGATGCGCGCAACGAATCGCAGGTGGCACAGCTCGTCGAGCAAGTCGAAGCGGACGTGGGGCCGATCGAAGTCTTCGCATTCAACATCGGCGCCAACGTGCCTTGCAGCATCCTCGACGAAACGCCTCGCAAGTTCTTCAAGGTCTGGGAGATGGCCTGCTTCTCGGCCTTCCTGACGGGCCAGGCCGTGGCGCGACGCATGGCCGAACGAGGTCGCGGCACGATCCTGTTCACGGGTGCGACCGCGTCGACACGCGGCGCCGCCAATTTCGCGGCGTTCGCCGTCGCCAAGCACGGCCTGCGCGCACTCGCGCAGAGCATGGCGCGCGAGCTCGGTCCGAAGAACGTCCACGTGGCCCACGTGATCATCGACGGCGCGATCGACACGGCCTTCATCCGCGACAACTTCCCGGCCAAGTACGCTGAAAAGGAACAGGACGGCATCCTGTCGCCCGAACACATCGCCGATGCGTACTGGTACCTGCACCGGCAGCCACGCGACACGTGGACGTTCGAGCTCGACCTGCGCCCGTGGATCGAGCGCTGGTAGTGAGTCCGTCGCGGGCGACGATGACGTGCGTGCGGCCGCCCGGGCTCAGCCTCCCCCGCGCGCCAGCAGGTTCAGGAACTCGCGTCGCGTCTTCGGCCCGTAGGTCACGAACGACGGGTCCGGCTGCTCGCGGTACTCTGCTCGCGCGCGCGCGACCTTGTCGCGTTTCAGGTGGGCACCGACCACGTCGTCGGGCACGCGATAGATCCGCAAGGCGTTGAGCCCGAAGATCTTCGCGCGCAGCCCGGGCGTGATCTCGGCGTAGCCGTACCGAACTCGCAGCTCGGGCGCGATCTGGAACGTGCGGAACGCCTGGATCTGGTCCTGCGGCGATCCGTACCAGATCGAATCCGTGCCCCAGAGGACGTTCGACTCGCCGCAGTGCCTGATCAGCTTGCCGAGCGTGTGCGCTGCGGTGTCGGGGTCGCGCATGCACAGGCGCCACGTCGAGCCGAGCTCCGCGTAGACGTTGCTGCCGGGCTTGACGTCGTTTTGCAGCAGGCTCGTGACCAGCGCGTCGACGCCGTCGGTGCGCGCCGGATCGTACGGTCCTTCCTTGGCGTTCGCGACGAACCCCGAGTGGTAGATCAGGAAGTTCACGTCGGGGTAGCGCCTCGCGACGCGGCCGATGTCGCGGCAGGTCGAGTGCTCGTACGACTGCGGACCGAACGAGAGGCCCTTGTGGATCGCGATGTTGCGGATGCCGAGCTTGCGAGCCTTCTCGATCAGCGCAAGCCCGGGCTCGTCGTCCATCCAGAAGCCTTTCTGGTCCGGGCCCCACTGCGTATAGGTCTTCCACGCGGCGATCCGGTGGCGTGCCGCCAGCGCGTCCATGCGCTCGAGGTCGCCGCGCTGGTTCGGGTTCACGCGGCCGTGGATGTAGAGCCGATGCGTGCCTTCCAGGCGTTCGACGATCCGCGCGGTCGCCTCGGCCTCCTCGATCTTGAGCGGCTCGCCTTCCGGCGTCGACGGCACGAAGGACAGCACCATTAGATCGGTGTCGGAGTCCATGAAGACGTCTTTCACGAACTGATCGGGTCCGATGCAGCGCAGGTAGTCGAGTTCACCCGGCCCGGCCGCGTGCGGCTCGCAGCGCGGGTCCGAGGTGAAGCCCCGCATCGGCCGTGCGCCTGCGGGGAGATCCTCGAGCCACGCGCCGGTCGGGTTCACGAAATGGCCCTGCACGTCGAAGATGAACTCGTTGCCCGCGACGGCGGTCCGTGCCACCGCCTCCTCCAGCGCTGCGAGCCTCGGCACGTCGAAGAAGCCGCCCGTGCGTCCCGCTTTCGCGTATGCGTCGTTCATGCCGAGCAGCGACGTCGCGACGCCGCAGGCCGAGACCAGGAATTCCCGCCGCCCGAGGCCGAGCCGTCGCGCGTTCGCGGTGGCCGTCTGCATCGCCGCGAACCGCGCCTCGCGATGCATCGACTCGAGT
>DASUMQ010000291.1:0-12032 GCA_036277615.1 Steroidobacteraceae bacterium | reverse complement strand
GACGTGAGGATGCCGAGACAGAGCGTCACGGCGAAGCCGCGGACCGGCCCGGTGCCGAACGTGAACAGCACGACGCCTGCGATCAGCGTCGTCACGTTGGAGTCGGCGATCGCCGAGAATGCCTTCTCGAAGCCGGCGTTGATCGCCGCGTGCGGACTGTTGCCATTGCGCAATTCCTCGCGGATGCGCTCGAAGATCAGCACGTTCGCGTCGGCCGCCATGCCGATGGTCAGCACGATGCCCGCGATGCCGGGCAGCGAGAGCGCCGCCTGCAGCAGCGACATGAGCGCCACCAGCAGGAACATGTTCGAGAGCAGCACGAGGCACGCCACCAGCCCGAACGCCCGGTAATAGAACGCGAGGAAGATGAACATGCCGATCAGGCCGATCACCAGCGCCTTGAAACCGCGCTCGACGTTGTCCTGGCCGAGGCTCGGGCCGATCGTCCGCTGCTCGACGATGTAGAGCGGCGCGGCGAGCGAGCCGGCGCGCAGCAGCAGCGCCAGTTCGCGCGCTTCGTTCGCCATGACGCCCGTGATCTGGAAATTGCTGCTGAAGACGCCGCGGATCGTCGCGACGCTGATGACCTCCTCGGTCGTGCACTCGGTGGCGACGCGGGTGCCGTTGCACGGCTGGCCCTCAGCGACGCGCTTCTTCTCGATGAACACCACCGCCATCGGCTTGCCCAGGTTCTCGCGCGTCGCATCGAGCATCTGCGCGGCGCCGCGGGCGTCGAGCGTGACGTACACGGCCGGTTCGCCCTGGTTGAAACCGGAGCTCGCGTCGGTGAGCTGCTCACCCGACGCGATGACTTCACGCTTGAGCAGCACGGGGCGGCCGGAGCGGTCGTGGTAGAGACGGGTGCCGAGCGGAGCGCGCTTGTTCTGGTCGGCCAGCAGCGGGTCGTTCTGGTCGTCCACCAGGCGGAACTCGAGCGTCGCCGTGGCGCCGAGCACGCGCAGTGCCTCGTTCGGGTCCTGCACGCCGGGCAGCTGCACGACGATACGGTCCTTGCCCTGGCGCGTGACGATCGGCTCGGTGACCCCCAGCTCGTCGACACGGTTGCGCAGGGTCGTGATGTTCTGCTGGATCGCGAAATCCTGGCGCTGCGAAATCTGGGCCGGTGCCAGCTTGACCGTCACCGACCCGCCTTCGCCGAGGCTGTTGACGTCGATCTGGCTGTTGACGTCCTGTCGGCGCAGCAGCGCTGCGACGCGATCGACCTCGTCGCCGTCGCGCAACGTGATCCGCACCGTGTCGACGTTGTCGTGGGTGATGCCCGTGAACGGAATCCGCTCATTGCGAAGCAGCTGCCGGTAATCGCGCTCCATGCCCGCGAGCAGCTGCGTGACGGCCCCCTTGACGTCGACTTCGTACAGGAAGTACACGCCGCCGCGGAGGTCGAGGCCCAGGCTCATGGGCTGCAGGCCGAGCGAGCGCATCCAGTTGGGAGTGCGCGGCACGTGCGACAGCGCCGGCAGGTACTCGCGCCCGAGCGTTTCCTGGACGGCGTCGCGCGCCTTGATCTGGGCGTCGACGTCGCGAAAGCGCAGGACCAGCCGGTCCTCTTCGAGATACGAGCTTTCTACCGGGACGTTCTTCGACTGCAGCGTGGCAAGCGCCTGCTGCTGTCCGGCCTCGCCGACGGCCGTGCGATCGTTGCGCGACAGCTGCAGTGCCGGCGCGTCGCCGAAGAAGTTCGGCAGCGCCAGCAGGAGCCCGAACACGAGAACCACGAAGACCAGCCAGATGCGCCAGGCCGGATAGTTATGCATCGAACGGACTCCAGGAAGCCAGGCTGGCTCAGACGGCTTTCAGCGTGCCCTTCGGCAGGACGCTCGCGACCGTGTGGCGCTGCACCTTCACCTGCACGCCGTTCGCGATCTCGACCGTCAGGAACTGCTCGCCGGTCTCGGTCACCTTGCCGAGGATGCCGCCCGAGGTGACGACCTCGTCACCCACCGCGAGGGCGGCGACCATGGCCTTGTGCTCCTTCGCCCGCTTGGCCTGGGGCCGGATGAGCAGGAAGTAGAACACGACGAATATCAGCAGCAGCGGCAGCATCTGCAGCAGCGCATTGGGCTGCGCGCCACCGGCCGCCTGGGCGTGGGCGCTCGCGATCAACCAGTCCATCAGGAAACTCCCGTAGTCGGCCCCGCGATCCGGGGGCCCGCAAAAGGCCGCCGATTATACCCGAGCGTTCAGTCCCCGGGGGCGGAGCTGGAGGCCGGTCGTGCCTCCGGACCCGCCAGGAACTGCTGGCGGAAGGCGGCGAACTGCCCGGACTCGAGCGCCGCGCGGATCCGGGCCATCAGCGTCAGGTAGTAGTGCAGGTTGTGGATGGTGTTGAGGCGGGCGCCCAGGATCTCGTTGCAGCGGTCGAGGTGACGCAGGTAGGCGCGCGAGTAGTTGCGGCAGGTGTAGCAGCTGCAGTTCGGGTCCAGCGGAGACGTGTCGGCCTGGTGGCCGGCGTTGCGCACTTTCACGACGCCCTGGGTGGTGAACAGGTGGCCGTTGCGGGCGTTGCGGGTCGGCATCACGCAGTCGAACATGTCGATGCCGCGCGCCACGGCCTGCACGATGTCGGTCGGGGTGCCGACGCCCATGAGGTAGCGCGGATGGTTCGCCGGCAGCTGCGGCTCGAGCGCCGCGAGCACGGCGCTGCGCTCGTCGGCCGGCTCCCCGACCGCGAGGCCGCCGACGGCGTAGCCGTCGAAGCCGATGTCGGTGAGTTTCGCGATCGATTCCTGCCGCAATCCCAGGTGAGTGCCGCCCTGCACGATCCCGAACAGCGCATTGCGGTTGCCGAGCGCGTCGAACGCGTCGCGGCTCCGGCGCGCCCAGCGCATCGAGAGTTCCATGGACGCGCGCGCCCGGGCCTCGGTCGCCGGATACGGCGGGCACTCGTCGAAGGCCATCACGACGTCGGAGTCGAGGGCCGTCTGCACGTCCATCGAGATCTCGGGGCTCAGGAACACGGCGTCGCCGTTCACGGGCGAGCGAAAAGTGACGCCCGCTTCGGACATCTTGCGCAGCTCGGCCAGGCTGAAGACCTGGAAACCACCCGAATCGGTCAGGATCGGTCCCGACCAGTGCATGAAGCCGTGCAGTCCGCCGTGGCCGCGGATCACGTCGGGGCCGGGACGCAGCATCAGGTGGAACGTGTTGCCGAGCACGATCTGCGCGCCGAGGCCGGTCAGTTCCTCCGGCGTCATGGCCTTGACCGTGCCGTACGTACCGACCGGCATGAACACCGGTGTTTCGACCGGACCGTGCGTGAGGTGCAGGCGTCCGCGCCGCGCCGCGCCCTCGGTGCCCAGCAGTTCGAACCTCACGCGCCGCCGCTCCTCGGCGCGAGCGCGGCCGGCGCGGGCTCGACCAGCATCGCATCGCCGTAGCTGAAGAACCGGTATGCGTGCTCGATTGCGTGCGCGTAGGCGCTCAGCACGTGCTCGCGGGTGGCGAAAGCGCTCACGAGCATGAGCAGCGTCGATTCGGGCAGGTGGAAATTGGTGATCAGCCGGTCGACGACCCGAAACGTGCGCCCGGGCGTGATGAAGAGGCGGGTCTCGCCGGTAGTGGCGCGCACCTCCCCCGCCTCGGCGGCGCTCTCGAGCGCACGCACGGCCGTCGTGCCGACGGCCACCACGCGACCGCGCCGCTCCCGCGTCGCCGCGATAGCTTCGACGGTCGCCTGCGGTACCTCGAAAATTTCCGCGTGCATGCGGTGCTCGGCCAGGTCGTCGACGCGCACGGGCTGGAACGTGCCTGCACCGACGTGCAGGGTGACCCGGGCGAATTGGACGCCCGCCGCACGACAGGCGTCGAGCACGCCCGCGTCGAAGTGCAGGCCGGCGGTCGGGGCCGCCACGGCCCCGGGCTCACGTGCATAGACGGTCTGGTAGCGCTCGCGGTCAGCGGGCTCCGCGGCGCGCTTGACGTAGGGCGGCAGCGGCATTTCGCCGTACCGCTCGAACACCTCGTGTGCCTCGAGGTCGAACGCCACGCGCCAGAACTCCTCGGCGCGATCCTCGACCGTGAGCAGGCAATCCCCGGCAACCTCGATCACCGCGCCCGGGCGCACCGGCTTGCTCGCGCGCAACTGCACGAGGGCAAGCCGGCCGCCGAGCAGCCGCTCCAGCATGACTTCGACCTTGCCGCCGCTGTCGCGCTTGTGGCCGAACAGGCGTGCCGGCACGACGCGCGTGTCGTTGAAGACGAGCAGGTCGCCGGCACTCAGCAGCCGTGGCAGGTCGCGAAACTGCCGGTCGACGATCGCCCCGGTCCGCCCGTCGAGGTGCAGCAGGCGGCTGGCGCTGCGCTCACTGGCGGGGTGACGCGCGATCAGCTCGTCGGGCAGGTCGAAGTGGAAGTCGGCGCGCCGCATAGGGGCGCGCATGCTACCGCACCTCGTGCGGCCGGGTGCCGCGCCCCGGCGCCGCGGTCAGGACGACACGGAACCGGTCACCGGCGCGGCGGGAGTCGTCGGTGCGACCGGTGGCGCCGGCGGACGCGGCGGCTGTGGCGCCTGCCGGAGTGCCGGGGGTTCGGCCGGTTGCGGCACCTGCATTTCGAACGCCAGGCGCTTGCGCTGTCGCAGCACTTCGACCTTGACCGGTTCCGACGACTGGTACGAGCCCAGGATCCGGAACGCGTGCCGCGGGTTCTCGGGCGTGCGGCCGCCGATCGTCAGGATGACGTCGCCCTCCTCGAGCCTGGAGCCCGCAGCGGTCGGGGCGCGCACGACGAGCAACCCCTTGTCCGTGCCGAAGTACTGGCCGAGCTTCGGCGTAATCGGTACGAGCTCGAGCGAACGGAAACCTCGCCCGGCCCCCCCCAGGAACGCTTCGAAGTCCGGCGGCAGCTCCACGCCCTCGAGCATCGGCAGGTGCTCGCGCACGATGCGCATCATGGGCGGCTCGGCCGCGACCGTCGTGACCGACGCGCTCTGCTTCTTGCCGTCACGCAGGTAGTCGAGCTTCACGACCTGGCCCGGCTCGACGCCGCGCAGGTGCTCGACGAGCTGGCGGCCGGCGCCGCGATCCCCCGACTTCCGCAGCGGCTTGCCGTCGACCGCCGTAATCACGTCGCCCTTGCGCAAGCCGGCCGCCTCGGCCGGTCCCGACGGGCTCACGCTCATCACCTCGACGCCGTCGGCCCGGGTCTGCTCGCCACCGATGTTGATGCCGAGCATCGCACCGTGAGGCTTCGGCATGCCGTGTCGGAACTTGAGCACGTCGGTATCACGGCCGTAGAGCTTGCCGGACAGGTCGGCCACGTCGCGTGCCGCGTCGTCGAGCCGGGACTGCGCATCCTTGAGCTGCTGCTCGAGCGCCGCTCGCTCCTGTGGCGTCTGCTCCACCGCGTGCGCCGGCACCGCGATCACGGCGGCCAGCCCCAGCAGCAGCAGCCCGGCCCACCGTGCGGCTTGCAGCCGCCGTTGTTCGACGCCTCGCGCCCGCGTGATCGTCCCGCCCATCGACTCGTTCCTGATCATCGTCATCGGTGACTCCGTTGTTCGTCGTGGTCCTTGCACCCGCGCGCGGCGCGCAATCACATCGCGATGGGTTGCGCTTCGACGTACCGCAACCGCACCAGCGTATTCATCGCGTCGACGCGCTCGCGCCAGAGCTGTTCCGCCTCGAGCGCGTCGCCGCTCGCCGAAATCCGGTGGTCGAGCCACTGCACCTGCGCCTCCAGCGTGTCGATCGGCATGGCCGTGCCGGCTCGCTGCACCGCCGGTCGCTCGCCCAGCAGCGCAAGCGCGTCCTCGAGCGCCGCCGACTGCGTGCGCAGCTGGGCGACACGATCGAGCGCAATCGCCTCCTGCGCGGTGAGCGGCGCCACCAGCCGCGCCGCGGTCGCGTCCCCGTGCGTGGCCGGTGCGTCGCTGACCCGCCAGGCGACGGCGGCAGCGATCACCGCCAGCGACGCCGCAACGGCGGCCCGGTCGAAGCGCACGCGGGTGCGAGCCGTTCGACCACGGGCCGCGAGCCGCTCGCGCACCCGATTCCAGCCCCGTTCGTCCGGTGCTGCCGGCGGGAGCGTCCGCAGTCGCGCCCGGAGCCTGGACGTTTCGGCGAGCGCCGCGGTGCACTCGGGACAGCTTTCGACGTGGGCGCGCACGCCCGCGTCGACCGGCTCGCCGTCGCGCAGGCTCAATAGATGCTCGACACGGGCATGCATGACGACCCGACCCCTTCGGATTGCAGCTCGACACGGAGACGCTCGTGCGCCCGCGCGAGTTGCGATTTGGAAAAACTGGCGCTCGCTCCGAACATCGCGCCGATCTCGGCGTGCGTGTAGCCCTCGACGTCGTGCAGCCAGACGACGGTGCGCGCCGTGTCGCCCAGGCGGGCGAGAGCCCGCTCGAGGTCGATCGCGTCGCCGCTCTCGTGGGCGGCGTGCGCCGAGCCTGCCTCGTCGATCGGCCAGAACTCCTCGGCGCTGCCCGCCTCGCCATCGTCGTCGCCGAGCCGGCGTCCGAGCCAGCGCCGACTGCGCTGCCAGGGCGATCGCAGGTGCATCAGGCACCGCGAAACCGCGATGCTCCGCACCCAGCCCGCGAACGAGCCACGTCCTTCGTACTGGTGCAGCCGCGTGATGACGTCGACGAAGACGTCCTGCGCCACGTCCTCGGCCGCGGCACGATGTGCGAGCAAGCGCCGCGCGAGCGTGCGCACGGGGCGCTCGAACGCGCGATAGATCTGCTCCAGCGCGCCGTCGTCGCCGGCCCGCGCGCGTTGGAGCAGCTCGGACTCGACGACGTCGATGTCGGGAAACGCGGACATTCTGCGAGGTTAGATGCGCGAGCCGCGCAAAAGGTCGCGTGGCCTGGGGTCGGGCGGAACCGGGGCGATCAGCCGCGGTTCGCGGGCAGCGTCGCGGCCGTCGCGACGGCGCGAGCCGGGTTCGCCAGACCCTCGCCGGCGCACTTGAAGAACGGCGACTCGGCCAGCCACTTGCGATCCGGGTAGTAGGCGAACAGCAACGCGCCACCCTTCAGCGTGTCGATCACGGTGCGCGCCACCTCCTCGCGCACGGCGGGGCAGCCCCAGCTGCGTCCGAGCCGTCCGATCCGGTCCGCGATCGCCTGGCTCACGTACGGCGCGCCGTGCATGACGATCGCACGCGCCAGCGCATTGTCGTTGAAGCCGGGATCGAGGCCGCGCAGGCGCAGCGAGTAGCCGTTGCTGCCGTAGTAGGTGTCCGCGGTCTGGTAGAGACCGATGCTGGACATCCTGCTGCCTTCGACGTTCGAGAACCGTTCGGCGAACCCCGCGCCGGTGTTGCGACCGTGCGCGACCAGTTCCTCGAAGAGCAGTCGCTGGCGCCGCAGGTCGAACACCCAGAGCCGCGGTTGCGTCGACGGGAGCGAGTAGTCGATGACCGCGAGGTGGCCGAAGCCGTCGAGAATGCCCTGCGCACGTGCGCACTCCGCGGCCCGCGCCGCGAGGCCCAGCACGTCGGGGTTCGCAGCAGGCGCCGCGGCCCGGAGTTGCGCGAACAGGCTCGATTCGACGCCGGCGGCGACGGCGGGCAGGCCCGGCAGTGCACCAGCGCCCAGCAGGACGAGCGTCGCGAGGCGGCTGCGCAGGCTCCGTCGCATTCCTGGTCGGTCTCCTCGCGGTGGGCGGGTGTCCGCTGCGAAGCGGCCGTCCGTCTGACCGGGCGAAGGGCCGCGAGTTCCGTCCTCCGAAGTGTCCGGGAAGGGTCTGGACCGCAGGCATCCGGGTTGGCAAAGCTCGCATAAGCCCATGATCTGGCGCCCGTTCTGCCGCGTCGCGCGACAATCGGTTAAGCTTCGCAGCCCTTCTGGCCGGGATGGCGGAACTGGTAGACGCACCGGACTCAAAATCCGGCGGTGGCGACATCGTGGGGGTTCGATTCCCCCTCCCGGCACCAAAGTCCCTGCCCGGCGTCTCTATCTACAGATGAAGTTCTGTTCAAGCTGCGGCCAACTGGTCACCCTGCGCACGCCCGAAGGCGACCACCTGCCGCGCTACGTGTGTGGCGCCTGCGGTGTGGTGCATTACCAGAACCCGAAGCTCGTCGTCGGCTGCGTGCCCGAGTACGACGGCCGCATCCTGATCTGCAAGCGCGCGATCGAGCCGCGCAGCGGGTACTGGACCATCCCGGCGGGCTTCATGGAGAACGGCGAGACCACGCAGGAGGGCGCGCGGCGCGAGACGCTCGAGGAGGCGCTGGCGCAGGTGGAGATCGGTTCGCTGCTCGCCGTCGTGCACGTGCTGCACGCCGACCAGGTGCACGTGATGTTCCGCGCGCGCATGCACGAGCCGCGTTTCGGCGCAACTGCGGAAAGCCTCGAGGTGCGTCTCTGCGACGAAGCGGAGATACCGTGGCAGGACATCGCGTTCCGCAGCGTGGAGTTCGCGCTGAGGCGTTATTTCGAGGACCGCCGGCGCGGCGTCGAAGGGCATCATTTCACCGCGCTGGATTACAGGAAACAGGCCGGTTAGGTACGATTCGCGTTTTCGATTCCCGCTCCCACATCGTTTCGTCCGGAGAAGTCCCGATGACCTTCGTCGTCACGGAAAACTGCATCAAGTGCAAGTACATGGACTGCGTGGAAGTCTGCCCGGTGGACTGCTTCCACGAAGGCCCGAACATGCTGGTGATCGACCCGGACGAGTGCATCGACTGCACGCTCTGCGAGCCCGAGTGCCCAGCCGAGGCGATTTTCTCGGAAGAGGAACTGCCCGACGGGCAGCAGCAGTTCCGCACGCTGAACGCGGACCTGGCGAAGCAGTGGCCGGTGATCACCGAGAAGAAGGAGGCGCCCGCCGACGCCAAGGAATGGGACGGGCGGCCGGACAAGCTCCAGCAACTGGAGCGCTGAAGCGACCGACGAATCAGCGCGCGGCGACCGCCGCCTTCTGCGAAGCCTGCACGGACTGGACCAGTTCCTCCGGCGTCAGGAAGCCGCCGATGTAATCGCCAGTCTGCGTGAAGATCGCCGGCGTCCCCTCGACCCCTAGGTCCGAGCCGAGTTCGTACTGCGTCTTGATCGCACCGTCGCCGCACGCCTTCGCCTTGACGGTCTCGCCGCGCTTCGCGCGCGTGAGCGCGTCGCGCCGGTCCGCGGCGCACCAGACCTGCTCCGCCTTCTTCCACGATTCGGTGCCGGGGCCCGTGCGCGGATACATCATGTAGCGGACGCGGACGCCAGACTTGTTAATGTCCGCGATATGGCTGTGGAACTTGCGGCAGAACCCGCAATCGATGTCGGTGAACACCGTGACCGTCATCTTCGCGTTCTGCGGTCCGAACACGATCATCTGGCTCTCGGAGGCCGTCGACAGCGCCTTCGCGCGCGCAGCGTTGCGGCGCGATGCGGTCAGGTTCATCTGGGAGTCGAGGTCGTAGACGTTGCCGCTCACCAGGTACTTGCCGTCTTCGCTCACGTAAGCGATCAACCCACCCATCGTGACTTCGTAGAGTCCCGGGATCGGCGACACGGCGACGTCCTCCGGCGTGGCGCCCGGCAACTTGGCGATCACGCGAGCACGCACGTCCGCGGGCACCGGCACCGGCGGTGTGGCCTTGACCGTCGCGGTCCGGTTCGCAGGCTTCTGCGCCGCGCCCTGGTTCTCACCGGCCGCCCGTGCCGTGCCGGCGGCAAGACCGGCCAGGCCGGTCACCAGCAGGAGAGCGGCGATCGTCGTGGCGTGCGAAACCCGTGGCAGCGTGCGATACATGCGAAAGCGTCCCTCTTGGTTCAATGCCTGGTCGAGCGAGCGACTTCTGGCGGCCCGTGGGTTCCTCAGCTTGCCTCGGTCGAAGCACCGAGCGCCCGTCGTGGCGGCTGCTTCTAGGACAACCCGCGTCCGCCGGGGTTCAACGGGCTGACGGCGCGCGGCGGCGGCGAGTCTAGCAGACCAGTCCGAAAAACCGACCCGCGGATCTTCGCAGGACCGTGCAGGCGCTGCGACCTCATCCGCGCGGATGATGCTGCGAGTGCAGGTCCTTGAGTCGTTCGCGCGCGACGTGCGTATAGATTTGCGTCGTCGACAGGTCGCTGTGGCCGAGCAGCATCTGCACGACGCGCAGGTCGGCGCCGTGGTTGAGCAGGTGGGTGGCGAACGCGTGCCGCAGCGTGTGCGGGGACAGTTCCTTGTCCACCCCGGCCTTGCGTGCGTAGCGCTTGATGATGTGCCAGAACGCCTGGCGCGTCATGCGATCGCCCCGGCGCGTCGGGAACAGGTAGTCGGTCTGGCGTTCGAGCAGGATCTCGACACGAGGTCCCTGCAGGAACTGCTGGACCCACTGCACGGCCTCCTCGCCGAGCGGGATCAGTCGCTCCCGGTCGCCCTTGCCGACGATGCGCAGCACGCCCTGGTTCAGGTTCACCTGGCCGAGCTTGAGGTTGACCAGTTCGGACACGCGCAGGCCGGTGGCATACAGCACTTCCAGCATCGTCCGATCGCGATGCCCGAGTGGGTCACTCACGGCAGGAGCGGCCAACAGGGCCTCGACTTCCTCCTCCATGAGCGACTTCGGCAACGAACGCCCCACTTTGGGCATCGCGATCTGCGCCGTCGGGTCCTCGTGCAGCGACCCTTCACGAACCAGGTATCGGTAGAAGCGGCGGAAGCTGGAGAGCTGGCGCGCCGTGGAGCGCGGCCGTGCGCCCGCCTGGACGCGCGAGGCCATGAACGAGAGGATGTCGCCGCGCTGGGCGTTCTCGAGGCGCACGTGGTGCTCGTCGAGCCAGCGTTCGAGCGCGCTGAGGTCCGCGCGGTAGGCGGCGAGCGTATTCGGCGAGAGACCGCGCTCCATCCAGACCGCGTCGAGGAACCGGTCGATCGGGCCGGGCCCCTCCCGCGACGACGCGCCGCCGCCACCGGCCTGACGCGTGCGGGAGAGATAGCTCGGCTTCACTGCAGTGCTCATGGAACCTCGCGGTCTTGCGTAGCGCGCAGTATGCGAGGCGGTCGTCAGACGTCGTCGTGACATCGCTCACAGATCGGGGTGGGCGTTAACATAACCGGAACTGATTCACAGAAAGTCTCCACCTCGGGCACGATCGTCGAGGCCGTCGAACGGTCTTCGACAGGATCGTCCCGCACCTTGGCACGGACCACTGCGAACTTGTCCGCGAAATCATCCTCGCACGACCCGGCGCCGGGCTTGCCTTCCACCACCAGCGCCGCGTCGGGCACGCGCCCGAGTCTCCCCGCGCAGGTCGCGCGCGTCTTCTACGCGATCTGGTCGCTGTCGACGTTCGCCGTGCTGATGCTCGTCGCAGCGGTGCTGGCGCTGGTCGTCCCGTGGCTGTCGTGGCGGCGAGCGATCACGCGGGCTTGCGCACGTGCGTGGCTCGCACTGGCCGGCCTGCGCGTGCGCGCTACGGGGCTCGAGCGGCTGCCCGAGGGATCGTGCGTGCTGGTGGCGAACCACGGCAGCTACCTCGACGGCATCGTCATGAAGGCGGCGCTGCCTCCGCGCTTCGGATTCGTGATCAAGCGGGAGGCCGCATCGATGCCGGTCGTCGGCCTGCTGCTCAGGCGCATCGGGGCGGAGTTCGTCGATCGGCACACGCGTGGCGGGCGTCATCGGGACGCGCGACGCGTCGTCGAACGCGCCGAGCAGGGCCACTCGCTCGTCTTCTTTCCCGAGGGCACGTTCGACGCCACGATCGGCCTCAAGCGCTTCCACGTCGGCGCGTTCGTCGCCGCGGCGCGCGGCGGCGCTCCGGTCGTTCCCGCGGTGATTCACGGTGCAAGACGAGCGCTGCCGACGGACACGTACGTGCCACGCCCGGGGCGCATCGTCATCGAAGTGCTGGCGGCGATCGGCGGGCGCGGCGAGACGCCGGAGCAACTTCGTGACGCTGCGCGCGCGATGATCGTCGATCGCCTCGGCGAGCCTGACCTCGCGCCGCGCAGCACGGTCATCCGCGACCGCGCGGCAAGTTCACTAACCTGAGCCAAGACGGGCTGCGCGCGCCCTGCGCCGCCGCCCGACGGATTTCTAGCCGGGACGCCGTAAATCCATCCCTGGAGGCTCCG
>DASUMQ010000290.1:0-3108 GCA_036277615.1 Steroidobacteraceae bacterium | reverse complement strand
GATACCCCTTCCCCGTCTGCCAGGCGTGCGCCGCGAGCGATATCGCACCGGTCGTGGCCGCGGATGCGCAGGGCAATTTCGTGGTCGTCTGGTCGAAGTACGGGGGCTACGAAGGCATGGAGGGCGTCTGGGCGCGGCGGTTCGCCGCCGACGGCGCGCCGCTCGGCGACGAATTCCGGGTCAGCCCGCAGGGCACGACCGCCGACGATGCGGCAGCGGTTGCGATGGCGCCCGACGGCCGCTTCGTCGTGACCTGGCATCAACGATATCGCGCGGACGGCGAAGCGATCGTTGCGCGCCGCTTTGCGGCGAACGGTTCCGCACTCACGGGCGTGCTGACCGTGAGCCCGCCGGGCCGCTGGCCGGAGGTTCCGACCAAGCCGGACGTCGCCGTGGACAGCAGCGGCAACTTCGTGATCGTCTGGCACACCTATGCCCTGGCGAAGGATGTTCGTCGCGCGTTCGGCCGCAGCTACGACAGCACGGGTGCCGCGCGCGGCCCGGCGTTCTTCGTGGCCGGCTCCAGCACGCAGGACAGCTGGATCTTCCCGGAGGTGGCGATGGGCGACCACGGCGAGTTCGTCGTCGTCTGGCTCCAAGGTGTCCAGGACCAGCTCGGCACGATCTCGATCCGCGGCAAGCGGTTCGACCTGCTCGGCAATGCGATCGGCACGGTGTTCCCCGTTGCCGCTTCGACCGCGGCCGGTCACCCGGGCGCCGACATCGACGTCGCGGCCGACCCCACCGGCGCGTTCACGGTGGCTTACCCGCGCTGGCGCAACATCGCGACGGGTTCCGAATCGGTCGGGGTGTTCGCCCGCCGTTTCACCGCGCAGGCGGTCGCGCGCGGCGCGCAGTTTCGGGTCGCGGCGCCCGGCACCACGAACTTCGCCAACGAGGTGGACGTGGATGTCGACGACGACGGCGACTTCGTCATCGTCTGGATCGGCCAGGCACCGGATTACGGCAACACCAACGTGCACGTGCGGCTGTACGCAGCGAACGGCGTTGCGCTGACGCGGGATCGGGAATACGCGTTCGAACAGACCGGGCCGCGCGAATCGGCCGTGGCCATGGACGCCAACGGCGACTTCATCGTCGCCTTCCATCGCAGTGGACCGAATCCCGACGACACCGGCCATAGCGAGAACAACTTCGCGCAGCGCTTTGCGGGGCCCGACGATCGCCGTGCAAGTTGCGCCGGCATCATCGCGGGCGTTCTCGGCACGAGCGGGAACGACACGCTTCATGGGACGTCGGGTGACGACGTCATCCACGGCTTCGGCGGCAACGACGTGGTTTACGGAGGCGGCGGCAAAGACGCGCTTTGTGGCGCCGACGGCGACGATCAGCTCTTCGGCGAAGCCGGCGACGATTTCCTCTCCGGCGGCAACGGCGACGACGTCCTGGACGGCGGCACCGAGCGCGACGTCTGCATCGGCAGTGCGCACGTGAACGCCGATACCGCGCTCCAGTGCGAGCAGGTCACGGGCGTGCCGTGATGGACCAGAGGCCCTCTCCCGCGCGAGCGAGAGAGGGCCGTGAGGTCAACGAGGGCCTAGCGGACCCAGGTAGTTCTGCACCGCCCAGCGCGCCGTGCGCGCGCCGAGCGCCGCGCCGTCGTCGTTCGAGAAGCGGAAGTGCATGCCGCCGTGGACTCGCGCGTTCTTGATCTCGCGAACCATCTCGGTGACCGAGCCGTACTCGTGCGTGGTCCCGGTGACGGTGCTGTTCCAGCTGAAACGCACCTGCGGCGTGCCGTGATAGGCCTTGACCACCTCGCCCACCGCGCCCGCAATGCAGCTGTGCCCTGACGGGTACTCGGGATGGTTCGGGCTCGTGGCGAGCGGCGTCCAGCCGCCGTCGGCGCCGGTCGTCGGGTTGCCGTCGACGTCCCCGGCCGGGATCGCGTTGCGCGGCCGCCAGGCGTCGAAGAAGTACTTCGAGTCGAAGCAACCGAGGATCGCGTCGCCGATCGAGACCTGCAGCAGCGCCCCGAGCCGGGCGTTCTCGACCAGCGTGGGCCGGTCGAGGAACACACGCGTCGCGCGCGGCCAGAAGAGGTTGGGGTTCTCGGTGTGGAACCGCGCGCTCTCCAGTTGCTTCTGCGTCAACGCGGTGCCCCCCGCGCGGCCGAGTGCCTTCACTTCGTTGAACGCCTCGGCATACGACGCGCTCGTCAGCGCCGGCGGGCCGTCGGCGCGGAACTGCGCCGGCGAGTAGAGCGTGAAGGCCCGCATGTTCGGCGCGAAGTGCCAGACCGGGTTGCCCGGGGCCGCGGGCACGAAATCGCCGGCGGCGCCGCCGGCGACGTAGTCGAGCGGGGTATTGCGACCGTCGGTGGCACGCTCGAGCAGCATCTTCTGGCCGACCTCGACGCCGAGGGCGATGCCCTTGGTCGTCAACGCGTCGGTCGACGCGCCGGGCTGGTACGGCGCGCAGTCCGCCTGGTATTGCGGCGCGCGGTTCGGGAAGAGACCCTGCAGCACGGTGCACGCAGCTGCGGCCGCGGCGGCCGAGGCGGACGCGCCCTGCGCCGGGCTCACGGGGCGGATCGCGTAGGGCTCGTAGCCTCCCTCGATCGCGACGACGGCGTCGTACATCGCGAGGTGCACGGTGGCGAGGTCGACGAATGAGAGCGTGCGCTTCTCTTCGGGCGTGACGGCGGGGTATGTGACCGACGGCGTGGCCGTGCGCGCGGCCACGGCATTGAAGTCGGCGATTACGTCGGCCTTGGTCGAGCCGGCGGCCACGAGCATGAGGGCAGCGATCGAACCTGCGATCCAGCGCGTGCCGGGCAGCGGGATCCAGTTTGCAGTCGTCGTCGAGTTGTCCATGGTGTGTCTCCTTCTGCATGACGGTGGTTATGAACGACGCGCGCAAAGCTAAGCGCGCGCCCCCGTCACTGCTTGGAGAACGGCTGGAGGTTTTGTGGAGATTTCCGCAGGCGTCCAGTGATGCCTGTCACGCAATCGCCGTCGGGAGTTTGAATTCGTTGCCTGCGCCGGACTAACAATTCATCGCTTACGTAATGGGGAATCCGATGTCCGAGGCCAGGAACGCGTTCGAAGAAGGGATTCGAGATGCGGAACAGTTGCTGAAGTTCTT
>DASUMQ010000289.1:0-8630 GCA_036277615.1 Steroidobacteraceae bacterium | reverse complement strand
ATACTTCAATCCGCCGAGCAGCAGCGCCATGCCGAGCATGAACAGCGAGTTGGTCACGATGACGCCCGCAATCGAGGCCTTGACCAGGTCGAACATCCCCGCCCGCAGCGCCGTGATCGCGATGACGAGTTCGGTCAGGTTGCCGAGCGTGGCGTTCAACAAGCCGCCGACCGAGTCGCCGGTCTTTGCCGCGACGCTTTCGGTGGCATGGCTGAGCAGCGCGGCAAGCGGCACGATGGCCAGCACGGCCAGCACGAACAATGTCGTATGCGACCCGGGCGATACCTGCTTGGCGATGAACACCGCAGGCACCGCGGCGAGCAGCCAGAGCAGCGGATTCGCGCGAACTGCGTGCGCGACTCGACTCATGGAGCGTTCCTTCTGGCGAGTCATCTGTTCGTGATCAGTCCCGCCGCTGCCGTTCGGCGGCGTACATGCCGACGAACACGGCGACGATCACGGCGATGTAGAACTGGCCGACCGTGGCCTCCATCACGGCGAACGTGCGTGCCGTCTCTGACATCGGCAGCACGTCGCCGTAGCCTACGGTGGCAAGTGTGATCAGGCTGTAGTAGAGCAAGTCCGCGTGCAGCTGCTCAGGCGTTCGCTCGGCGAGCGGCACGGCCGCGCTGAAACTCGCGGGGTCCCAGACGGCCAGCAACGTATAGATCTGCGCGAAAACGATCCCGATCAGTACGTACGCCGCGATGGTCGCGAAGATCCCGTCCGCGTCGAGCTGCCGACGAGTGAAGACGTAGCGCAGGATGCCGCCCGCGAGCAGCGCCAGCAGCGGGACGAGTGCAATGCACTGCGCGGAGCGTGCGAGTCGATCGGAGGCGTCGGGCAGCGGCATGATCATCGACACTGCGCTCGCGAGCGACAGCAGCCAGAAGCCGATCAGAACCTTGCGCATGCCGCCCCAGCGCGGGTTTGCCCAGAGCGTCACCACGATGAAGTGGATCAGGAACAGCTGCAGCAGCAACTGCACGCCCCAGCGCTCGCCCGCATGGGGGGCGATGAACATCCACGCCCACAACGTGGCCGTCACGAGCAGGAAGCGCCAGCGCGGCTGCCGCATCGTCATGGGGCCTAGCGGAAGACTCCGCGCTCGAGGATCGTGCCGTGGCCGATCGGACGGCCGATCGAGAGCCACAGGCTCCACGCGTCGGAGCTCGTGGTGCCGAGCCCGACCGTCAGCGGACCGGCCTGCGTGCGACCCGTGATGTAGACGGAGCCGCCGTAGACCTCACCGTCGTCCACGAGATCGATGCGATCGTAGGTCTGCGCCACTTGCAGGCGGACGCCCCCGTAGAGCGCCTGGCCTCGCAACGACATGATGTCGGTCAGCTTCCAGAGATAGCTGCCCGCCGCGGACCAGTAGGCGCTCGCCCGCAGCTCACCGAGCTCGTAGCCGGGAAAACTGCCGGGTCCGCCGAGCATGAACATCCGGTCGCCGGGCAGGGTGCTGCCGAGATCGGTGCCCCCGGCCACGGTCGCCCAGACGACGTCCTTGCGGACGGGCAGTGCCATGCCGAACCCCGCCTCGATGCGCTCCCAGTCGCGCTCGGCGCCGAGTGACTCGTCGCTGCGCAGGTATTCGATCATGCCGGCCATGCCCTGGGTCGGATTGAACGCCGTGTCGCGGCTGTCGTAGGTCAGGACGGCCGTCACTCCGGCATCGTCGAAGTCGCCTTCCGGCAGCAGCGGCGAGCCCGTGTCCACGTCGACGGTTCGGTGCGTGTAGCCGTAACCCACGCGCGCCTGCGCGCGTCGGCTGAAATTCACGCCGACGTCGAGCGCGCCGCCGATGTCGCCGAAGCTGTACGTGGCGATGCGTTCGCCGTCGAAAAATATGTCCTCGCGGCTCAACGTGAGATTTGCGCGCGGTTCGACGAAGAACCGCTGGGCGACGTCGAGCGGCTGGTACAAGCTCGTCTTCAGGCCGTTCTCGTAGCCGACCTGGATCTCGTTGCGCCATTCGGCGCCGAGGGAATTGAGCCAGGTCCGCGTGTGCTTCGCGTAGACGATGAAGCCCAGGTCACCGCCCGCGGACCCGTACACGCCCAGGTCGAACTTGAGGTAGTCCGGGCCCCAGCGTTTCTCCTGCGGCAGCCACTCGAGCGTGGGGCTGGCCGGGTCGCCGACCAGGCGGTACTCCACGGATTCGAAATCCGGCAGCGCCGACGTGCGTCGCGCCTCCGCGCTGATCTTCGTGATGTCGACGGTATCGCCGGGTTTCACTCGTGCAATCGACTTCAGGTATTCCGGGTTCACGCGCTCGAGCCCGGTGTAGCGGACGTCCGCGAGCTTCGCCTCGATGGCCTGCTCGGACGTCACGCGTGTGCGCCACGCGGTGTACTGCGCGGCGGGCACGGAAAATCTCGCGAGCATCGGCGCCGCCTCGCGCGCGGCCGCTTCACCGAGCGGCACGGTTTCCGGCACGCGCTCGAAATCGGCCGTCGTGATGTCGCCCATCTGGACGCTGATCAGCACGTCGCGGTCGGTCAGCGTCGCGAGCTGCAGTTTCTCGTTTGCTTCGATCATCACGCCGTTGCTACGGCTCAGCAGCTGCGTCGCGGTCTGCAGCTTTTCGCGGGCCACGGTCGGCTCGACGAGATTCACCACGATGACGTTGTCCGCGCAGAGGTCGCGCGCGACGTCGACCGGGATGTTCCGGACCATGCCGCCGTCGGCGAGGATGTGCTCCTCGGTCACGACCGGTGCAAACGCGCCCGGAATCGCCATGCTCGCACGCATTGCGGTCGCGAGATCGCCGTCCTCGAGCACGACCATGTCGCCCGTGACCATGTCGGTGGCGACGGCGCGGAACGGAATCGGCAGCTTGTCGAAATCGGGTTGCATCCGCGCGCTGGCCACGTAGGTGCGCAGCAGGTCCTCGATGCTGGCGGTGTTGACCACGCCGCCGGGTATCACGACCCGCTTCTGCTTCAGGCCTAGTTCGAAGTTGTTGCTGTAGGTGACGCCGGCCCGCTTCTGCTCGATCGGCTGCAGGTCGCGGCCACCCACGCCGCCGACCACGGCCTTCCAGTCGATGCCCGTGAGGAACGTCTCGAGGTCCTCCGCAGCGATTCCCGAGGCATACCCGGCGCCGATCAGGGCACCCATGCTGGTGCCTGCGATGCAGTCGACCGGCACACGAAGTTCCTCGAGCACCTTCAGTACGCCGACGTGCGCGCCCCCCTTGGCGCCACCTCCCGCAAGAACCAGGCCGAGACGTGGTCTTACGCCCGCTTCCGTTGCGACGGCGGGCGGCGGCGCAGCACCTGCAGCAACTGCGGCGACCGTAAGCAGGGCGCTCGCGCAGGCGACGCGCGGCCGGACAAAGTACGCCAACATGTTGTTACTCCGGACCTAGGGTGCTTCGCCGATCTGGGATCGATGCCGCATCGACGCAGGGTGCAATCGCATCGTCCCCGTCACGACGGGGTTGCCGTTCTTCGTAGCGCTCTTCCCAAGTGCGCAGATTGCGGATTATCTTCGCGGGACTTGGGCATAAGATCCACTGTAGTTACCCACAACGCCAAGCCGGGGGTTTTGTTTATGTGCCAAAAGATTACGGCCGGATCGACGCGTGCGACGGTCAGGCTCGCCTGCTGCGCCTGGCTTGCCGCGACCGGCTTGGGCGCGTCAACGACGGCTCTGGGTGACGATGCCCCCGACCTTCTGACCGACCCGTTTCATCTTGCGGTCGGCACTTTCATCATCTCGACCGAGCCGACGGTGCAGCTGAACGGCGAGACCGTCCGGGGCGACCGGGTCGATTTCGACAGCGTGATGGGTGGCGGCGATGCGACCCGCGTGCGTCTCGACGCCGACTGGCGTTTCGGCGACACGCAACGGCACAAGGTCCGCGCAATCGCGTTCGCGATGAGCCGCGAGCGTCGCAAGACGATCGACGAGGAAATCGAATGGGGCGGCGACACCTACCCGGTCAACGCCAAGCTCGAGGCCGAGCTCAAGTTCAGCGTCGTCGAACTGGCCTATGAATATGCGTTCCTGCGCCGGGACACCTACGAACTCGGTGGCTCGATCGGCCTGCACTACACGACCTTCGACGCGGGGTTGCGGGCGAAATCGACCTCGACCGGACAGTCGCTCGATCTCTCGAACGAAGCCAGTGTCAACGCGCCGCTCCCGGTGATCGGGCTGCGTGGGCTCTGGAAGTTCCCGGCCAATCTCTACGTCGATGCCCAGGCGCAGTTCTTTGCGCTCTCGATCGACGAATACGACGGCAGCGTGCAGGATTACCGGCTCATGCTGACCTGGCAGCCGAAGTCCTGGCTGGGTGTCGGCATCGGGTACAACAGCTTCAAGATCGACGTCGACGTCGAAAAGGACCGGTTTGACGGTTCCCTCGACTGGACCTACGACGGCCCGATGATCTTTTACAGCGCCTCGTTCTGACGCACCGGTCCCGGCACGTGCGCTCGTTCACGGCCAAGTACCTCGACCCGGGCTCGGTCATGGGCGAGCTGCTGTTCGGCCTGATCATGACGCTCACGTTCACGCTGGGCGCCGGACTGGTGATCGAGGAGGAGGGACGCGACGGCGCGCGCGAAATGCTGATCGGCATCCTCGGGTGCAACCTGGCCTGGGGCATCATCGACGGTGTCCTCTACGTCCTCGGGCAACTCTTCGAGCGCGGCCGGTTGCGCAGGCTCGTCTCGCAGGTCCGGGCGACCAGCAACGGCGACGAGGCGCGCGCGCTGTTCGGCAGCGAGCTGGATCCGATGCTCGCCCCGGTGACGCCGGAGGGGGTGCGCCGCGACCTCTATTCGGCCATGGTCGAGGGCGCGCGCCGCAACGGGCTGACGCCCAACCGGGTGCGACGCGAGGACGTCATGGGCGGCCTCGCGGCGGGGCTCCTGGTGTTCGCGTGCAGCTTTCCGGCGATCCTGCCGTTCGCGCTCATGGACGATCCGCGCCTGGCGCTGCGGGTGTCGAACGCGATATTGATCGGCCTGCTGTTCTACGTCGGGCACCGGCACGCGCAGAAGCACACGCTCGCGCAACCGTGGCTGACCGGGCTCGTGTTCGCGTTGCTGGGCGTGTTCCTGGTGGCGATCGCGATCCCGCTCGGCGGCTGACGTCGCCGCCTAGGCCCGGCGATAGGCGCTCGGTGTGATCCCTACCCGGCGCCGGAACGCGGTCGCGAAGTTCGCCGCGCTGGAAAACCGCACCGTCGCGGCAATCTGCTGGATCGGCATCGCCGTGTCCCGCAACAACTGCCGCGCCACGTCCTCCTTCACCGCCTCGACCAGTTCCCCGTACTGCACGCCTCGTTCCTGCAGGTGACGGTCGAGCGTGCGGCGGTGCATGGACAGGATCGCCGCGACGTCGTCCATCGTGAAATTGCCGAGCAGGAGCTGCTTGCGCGCGATGCGACGCACGATGGCGGGGAAGTCCGCCAGCATCGACTCGTGGTGTCGCCGGACCGCGGCCTCGATTTCCGCGCGTCGCTCCGGTTCGACGGGCGGGAGAGGCTTGTCGAGCCAGTGCCGCGCGAACACCAGCGACGATTCGTCCGTATCGAAGTGCACGGGCGCGTGGAAATACTTCTGGAACACGCGTGCGTTGGCCGGCATGCGGCTCGCGAACGTGACCTCGTTCGGCAGGAAATCGGGCCCGCAAAGGTCCTGGAAGATGTTGAACGCGATCGTGATTCCGCCGAACTGGAACTGTCGCGTGTCCCGCATGCCGTGCTCGAGCACGGTGTAGACGAAGCGCGCATGACGCCCCGCCTCGATCAGCGTGCAGGTCGCCGCGGTGTCGTGCAGGTTGAAGTTGTCCATGAACGCCCGGATGCCGTCGCCGACCGTGGCGCCACACGACGCGACTTCGCCTGCGAGCCCCATGTCGGCGAGACGCGAGCGTTGGCCGACGAGCAGGCCGACGTGGTCGCACTGCATTCGTTGCCCGCACGCGGCGAAGAGCTTCTCGAGCTGCGGATACGTGAACACGTTGTCGCGGTGCTCGAACAGCGAGCGCTCGAGGCCGGCGTCTTCCAGCGCGCTCACGAACGGGATTCCGTGCTCCGCAAGCAGGCCAGGCAGCCCCCACGCCGCGCTGACCCGCAAGGTGGCCACCGGCGGCACGACGTCCGCGTCCGCGACGTGACGGCGGGTACCCTTGCGTGTGCTGTCGATTCGTTTTGTCACAAAAGCAAAAGCTCCTTTTGGATGCAAAATCCTACACTGCCGCACGAGGTTGGTGGTTGCTGTGACGCGCCACGACCGAATCATAGGAACGGATCGGCCGGGGGGCCACGATCTTTGTGCGGAGCGTACGAGCATCCACCGTGCCCCTGTGCCGGGCGGCCGCTGCGGCAGCCGTCATCAAGGGCCCGCGCATCGAGGACGCGACCAGGCGTGGCATTGCTGCGGGCGCTGCAAATGGCCGAGCGACAGGCCCCCCCTCTGAAACGCGCCCGGCCATCCACGGGCCGGGGTCCCCAACCGGACCCCGGCCTGTCCCATCGACGGTCGTGATCACGGTCCCGCGGCAGACCGAACTCTCGAATAGACCTTGCGATCGTCCGCGTAGCGTCAGGCGGGCACGGCCGTAAGGCTCTGGTCTGGTCAACCGTGGTCGGCGTGATGGACAATTTCGTGCGACGGTCGCACACGGGAGCATAGATCCGATGTTGAAGACGTTCTTGCAGCGACCGGTCCCGCTCGTGCGGGCGCTGGGCGTGCTGACCGGGGCACTGCTCGTCACGCCGGTCGCACAGGCTTCGTTCCTGTCGGGGGATGCACTCGCCACGGCCGCCAACGTGATGGCGCTCGTCGTGATCATCGTCGTGCCGATCGTGCTGATCGTGCTGTTCTGGATGGTGCACGTGCTGCCCGAGAAGATCGCGCACAAGCGTCATCACCCGCAGACCGAGGCGATCCAGGTGCTGTGCCTGCTCTCGCTGGTGTTCGGCGGCCTGCTGTGGCCGCTCGCGTGGCTCTGGGCCTACTCGAAGCCCGTGCTCTACAGGATGGCCTATGGCCGCGACAAGGCGGACGACTACTACACGCGTCTCGCCGAAAAGGCGCCGGAGTTCGAGGCGACGTTGCGCGACGACGTGGCGAAGCTGCGGGGCGACCTCGATCGCCTGATCGCGCGCTCCGACGCGCCGGAGGAACTGCAAGTGATCCGTTCGCAGCTGGCCGCGCTCGAACCGCGCCTGCCCATCAATGCGGAAGAGGCGCGCTGATGGAAATCCTCCTGCTCGGCATCTACAGCTTTTTCGTCTGGCTGATCTTCTTCAAGTTCAAGTGGCTGCCGTGGAACACGGTGTCGCAGGTCACGGTCGCCATCATCCCGATCATCGGCATTGCGACGCTGATCCTGTGCCTCAACATCTTTGCGCCGTCGTCGGCGGACGTCCGCGTGTTCAAGTACACGATCCCGATCGTCTCGCAGGTGCGCGGCCGCGTCATCGAAGTGCCGGTCGAGGAAGGCAACCGGCTGGTCAAGAAGGGCGACGTGCTGTTCCGGGTCGATCCAACTCCGTACAAGCTCACGGTCGACAGCCTGATGGCGCAGCTCGTCGGCGCGCGGGGCGGCAACGAGCAGTTGCAGGAGCAGTTGAAGTCGGCGTCGGGCAACACTGGGGCGCTGCGTACGCGGCTCGACCTCGCACGCAAGCGCGTGCAGCAGAACCAGGAGCTGGCCGCCACCGGCGCAGGCAACAAGTTCGACCTGGAACAGGCGGAAGCCAACCTGCGGGACCTCGAGGCCCAGCTGGGCGCCTCGGTCGCGAACGAGGCGCAGGTGCGCGCCCAGCTCGCGGCGACCGTCAATGGCGACATCTCCTCCGTGGCGAAGATCAAGGCCGACCTGGCGAACGCCGAGTGGGAGCTGGAACAGACCACCGTGCGGTCGCCGTGCGACTGCTACGTCATCAACCTTGCACTGCGACCCGGCGCGTTCGTCGCCGGTATGCCCTTCAATCCCGTCATGTCACTGGTCGAGGCCGACGGGCAGGTCGTGGCGCTCTACCACCAGAATGAGCTGCACCAGATCGAACCCGGCAACTACGCGGAGTTCACGCTCAAGACCAATCCGGGCCGCGTTGTCCGCGCCAAGGTCGACTCGATCATCTGGGCGACGGGCGCCGGCCAGATGCAGCAGAGCGGCACGCTGCCGATGACTGGCGTCCTGACCGCGCCGCCGAACCGGTTCGCGGTCAAGTTCGACGGCGAGGAGGCGGACAAGCCGTTGCTGATCGCCGCCGGCGCGGCCGGCCATGCCGCCGTGTACACCAACCACGGCAAGATGATCCACATCGTGCGCATGGTGATCCTGCGCGTCGGTGCGTACACGGATTACCTCGTGTTGAAGCTGCACTGACATGAAACTCGGTCTGGGCAACGCAGTGACGCTCGCGGTCACGGTCGCGATGTCGGCCTGCGCGCTCGCGCCGCCGCCGAAATCCGCCGACTATCGGGCCGAGGCGCTGCCGGCGCTGCAGGTTCCCGGCGCCTGGACGGGCGGCGAAGTGAGCGGTGCGGTCGCGACGTCCTGGCTCGCGTCGTTCGGTGACGCGCGGCTCGAGGCCCTCGTGACCGAAGCGATCGCGCACAACCCGGATCTTCGCGTCGCCGCGGCCCGCGTGCAGG
>DASUMQ010000288.1:0-17571 GCA_036277615.1 Steroidobacteraceae bacterium | reverse complement strand
CGCGGCGCCGCAGATGCGTGTCGTGCCCAGGTCGACGGCGGACGGCATCGCGCTGGTCGCCGTGAACCCCTGCAAGTGCACGGTCGAGTTCGCCGTGAAGGCGCAGACGTCGTCCGGGCTGCGGACGGGGCACGACGTGCTGGCGGCGGAATCAGAGCGTGCGCTGCTCGACGTGCCGGCCACCGATGGTCCGTCGGAAGTGCGTTACGAGTACGGCTACGTCGTCGGTGAGCCGAACGTGACCCACCGCCCGGCGGCCCCTTACCGCGCCCCATTCGCGCTCGCGCAGCGCTTCCGTGTCTCGCAGGCGCCGCCCGACGCGGTGACGCACACCGACGCGGCGAGCCGCAACGCCGTCGACATCGAGATGCCGGTCGGCACGGCCGTGCACGCCGCACGCGAGGGCCTCGTGATCAACGTCGCGCGCAACCACTTCCGCAGCGGGCTGCAACTCGCGTCGATGAGCGAGGCCAACTTCGTGCAGGTCCTGCACGACGACGGCACGTATGCCATCTATGCACACCTGCAGCTGGACACGGTACGCGTGCGACCGGGCCAGCGCGTCGGCCGCGGCGAGTACATCGCAAACTCCGGCAACACGGGCTTCAGCAGCGGGCCGCACCTGCATTTCGTCGTGCTGCGCAACGTCGGGCTGCGCAGCGAGTCGCTGCCGGTGACGTTCGCTGGCGTGGGCGGGACCGCCGTGGCGGCGCGCAGCGGGGAGATGCTCGCGGCCTTCTGAGCCCGCGGCGCCGCCGGTTTCAGCCGTCGGGACCGTTGACGCGCGCGACGACGTTCGTGACCAGCATGCCGACGATCATCGCGGCGCCGAATGCGAACGCCGCGGGCGCGAGCGTCGCCGTAACCGTGCCGCAGCCGCGACGGACGCTACGTGCCGAGTTCGTCCTGCAGCCGTCGCAGCAGGGCGCCGTGTTGCGCGACGTCGAATCCGGGCGCCGCTTTCCAGTCATAGGCCCAGGGATGGGCCGTGGCGAGCGAGTCGGGTTCGTCGGCGAAGCGCGGGAACACGTGCGCGTGCAGCGCTGGCTCGAGGTTGCCGAACATCGCGTAATTGATTCGCACCGCCCCGGTGACCCGGAGCACGGCGTCGCCGAGTCGCGCCATGTCGGCGAGAAACGCCTGTTGCGTGGCCGGGGACATCGCGTTCAGGTGCGGCACCACGGGATCCGGCAGCAGCAGGCAATAGCCGCGCAGCACCTGCGGCTCGCCGAGCACGGCCCAGCCCGAGGCGAGCCGCGCGATCCGCGTCGGATCCGTGCCCGCGCGGCAGGCCGCGACGCGCCGGTGGATCGCCGTGTCGAGCGTGCTCATGGTGATGTCACCTGCGGAACATGAAATACACGGCGCCGAGCATGCAGAGCGACGCCCAGAGGTAGTCGAGCTTGATGGGCTGGCGCATGTAATACAGCATGAACGGCACGAACACCGACAGCGAGACCACCTCCTGCAGGATCTTGAGCTGGGGCAGCGTGAGCGCGGTGTGCCCGATGCGGTTGGCCGGCACCTGCAGCAGGTATTCGAACAGCGCGATGCCCCAGCTCACGAGCGCCGCCACGTACCAGGCGCGCCCGCTCAGGTTCTTGAGGTGCGCGTACCACGCGACCGTCATGAACACGTTCGAGGCGATCAGCAGCACGATCGTGGTCGGGACCACGGGCAGCGTCGTCGGCACGTCAGCGCTCCTTGTCGAATGCGAACGGCGCCGGCAGGCGCACGCCGAGCGCCTGCAGCTGCTCGCGCGTCGTCCGCGGCTGCCGGTGCAGGATCGCGTGCCAGCCGCACTGGCGCGCGCCCTCCACGTTCGGCTCCAGGTCGTCGATGAAGACGGTCGCGGCGGGGTCCAGCCCGAACATCGCCTCGGCCCGGCGGTAGATGTCCCGCTCGGGCTTGATGGCGCGGACCCGGAACGACGCACAGGCGCCGTGCACCAGCGAGTCGAGCCCGTATCGACGGTCGAAGTGCTGCCAGTGCAGGTCTCCGGCATTGGACAGCAGGTAGACGCGGTATTCGTCCATGAGCCCCGCGGCGAGCGCGAACATTTCCTCGGAGCGCTCGAACATGTCGAGCCAGCGCGCCTGCAGGTCGGCCGCGTCGAGCGGTCGCGGGGCCATCGCGGCGATGCGAGCGAGCAGCGCCTCGCCGCTCAGCTCACCACGTTCGTGACCCGCGATGTCGACCTGGGCGAGCCAGCGCGGCAGGTCGCGCATGTCGACGCCGGCCTCGGCGAGGTAGCGAATGAAGGGCTCGTAGCGCAGCTCGAGCAGCACGCCGCCGACGTCGAAGACGATGTTGCGGATCACGGCCGGGACACCTCGTCGGGCACGGCGAATTCAACGGCTCGGGCCTCGGGACGATGCGCCTCGTGCGGTTGCCACCCCAGGACCAGCAGCAACGCCGCGAACCCGAGGACGTAGGCGAGTCCGACGTGCCAGCCCGCCCGCAGCCACGCACCAACGGAACGAGTCTCGGGGTAGAGGTTCGTGATCGCCACGCCGGCCGAGGACCCGAACCAGATCATCGAGCCGCCGAATCCCACGGCATAGGCCAGCACGCCCCAGTCGTAGCCGCCCTGCTCCAGCGCCAGTTTCGTGAGCGGGATGTTGTCGAACACCGCCGAGACGAACCCGAGCCCGAGCGCCGTCGGCCACGAGGCCGGCGGCAGCCGCTCGACCGGCATCATCGACGCCGAGAGCACGAGGCTCAGCAGGAAAATCGTCCCGCGCAGCGTCGCCGGGAGCACGGACCAGTCCGGGCGGCGCCAGCCCGCGGTCGCCAGCAGCACGACCCAGACGGTGAACCCCAGGAACGGGAACGCGCTCGAGACTTCGGGGAATCGCACGTTGGTCGTAACGTTGACCGCAATGGCCGCGACCAGGATCAGCGCGACGATGGCGACCCGTGGCCAGTCGACCGGGACGTGTTCCAGTCCGTGTTTCAGGATCGGCGAATAGCGCTGCTGCTGCAGCGACGCCGGGATGCCGCAGACGACGAGCGCGACGCCCGCCGCCACATACGCGTGCAGCACGTCGAGCGGACTCACGCCGTCGATCCACATCATGGTCGTGGTCGTGTCGCCGACGACGCTGCCGGAGCCGCCCGCGTTCGACGCCGCGACGATCGCGGCGACGTAGCCGATGTGCAGCCGCTGGCGGAAGACGGTGCCCGCGACCGTGCCGCCGATCAAGGCCGCGGCGATGTTGTCGAGGAAGCTCGACAGCACGAACACCATGACCAGCAGCACGAACGCGCCGCGCCAGTCGTCCGGCAGGTAGTCCGGCAACTGGCGCGGAACGTGGCTCTGCTCGAAGTGCCGCGACAGCAGCGCAAACCCCATCAGCAGGCCGAACAGGTTGCCGAGGATCACCCACTCCTCGTGCAGGTGTGCGAGCAGGCCGCCGATCCCGGGCACGCCGTGGAAGCCGACCGCGAACAGCTTGTAGAGCGTGATCGAGGCCAGCCCCGTCAGCGCCACCTCGAGCGTGCGATGGTGCAGCAGTGCAACGCCGAGCAGCGTCGACGCGAACAGCAGGAACTCGAACGGGATGCCGAACGGGTGCCAGCCCGAGGCGACCGCGGCGCTCATGCCGCCTCCGCCGCGTCGATGCGCTCGAGCTCGCGCAGCCCGTCCGTCGCCGTGCGCAGCCGCAGCACGAAATCGAAGCGGTCGACGTCCGTGCAATAGTCGAAATCCGGGCGCGGCGCCCAGTCACACGCGGGGTCGAAGAACTTGCTCGCGGCCGGCGCATCGCGCAGGCGTTCGCGGATGGCTGCCGTCGACGGCGCTCGCCCGCCCTCGAACAGGTTGACCAGGACCTCGGCGCAGAGATCGTCCTCGGCGCAGCGTTCGCGCGCCTCGTGGCCCATGCGCACGATCGTGACCTGGTCCGGCGCACGCGCACGGACGTAGCGGACCAGCGCGGAGACATTGACGAAGCTCGCAGCCAGCACCTCGTCGGCCCCGGTTGCGGCCACCAGGCCCTGCGTCCCGGCGTGCGTCGTGTGCGCGACGGGGCGGCCCGCGACGTCGAGCGCGGCGACCTCCGTGGGCGAGTTGCCTGCATCGAAACCGGGCAACCTGCGGGCGTGGCGCTCGCCGATGAGCACGACGCCGGGCAACCTTTCGCGCAGTGCCAGTGCGTCCTCGACCGCTGCGACGGGGATCACCCGCGCCGCGCCCGCCGCGATCAGGTGTGGCGCCACCGTAAACGCGCGGAAGACGTCGATCACCAGCGCGATGCCACGGGCGCGCGCGGCGCCGGCGACGTGGTCGACGACCTCGATCCTCATGCGCGAGGCTTGGCGTCGACGTTGAGCGCGACGACCTTCGCGCGGGGGATGAAATTGAACTCGCTCGAGGTCGCCCACGTGTAGGCGCCCATCAGACGACCGACGACGAGGTCGCCGATCTGCAGCTCGGGCAGCGGCATGTCCTCGCGCACGACGTCGATGCTGTCGCAGGTGGGTCCGGCGAGCACGCTCGGGTGCCGTGGGCCGTCACGGTCCGGCACCTCGATCGGGTACCTCGCATGATCGTAGAGCTGGCCGCTGTAGGCGCCGTACATGCCGTCGTCGAGGTAGTACCACCAGCGTCCCTCGCGCTGCGCACGGCCGACGACGCGCGCCACCGACGTGCCGGCCGGGCCGGCGATGAAGCGCCCCGGCTCGGCGATCACGCGCACTTCGCGTGGCAGTCTCCTGAGCGCCTGCCGGATCGGCTTGCAGAATTCGCCGATCGGGACCGGCTCGCGGCGATAACCGATCGGGAACCCGCCGCCGATGTCGAGCACGTCGAGCGTGCCGAGACCGCTGCCCCGCGCGTGCTCGATCAGCTCACGGCACACCCCGATGGCCTCGGCGTACTTCGCGGGGTCGCCGACCTGGGAGCCGACGTGGAACGAGAGGCCGCGCACGCGCACGCCGAGCCCGCGCGCGAGTTCGAGCAGGTGCGGCACGGCCGCGGGCTCGCAGCCGAACTTGCGCGAGAGGTCGACGACCGCGGTCGGGTCGCGGAACGACAGCCGCAGCAGCAACTCTGCACGCCGCCGGTGCCGCCGGAACTTGTGGATCTCGTCGGGGTTGTCCGCGACGAACGTGCGAATGCCGAACCGCAGCGCGGACGCGATATCGGCGTCCGACTTGATCGGGTGCGTGTGGATGCAGCGGTCCGCGGCGACGCCCGCCGACCGGACGAGCTTGATCTCGCCGGTCGTGGCGACGTCGAAGCGGCCGCCCACGCCGTGCAGTGCGGCGACCACGGCCGCGTGCGGCAACGGCTTGAGCGCGTAGTAGAGATCCACGCGCGGCAGCGCGCGCCGCAGCGCCCGGTACTGGCGCCGGATCACGTCGCAATCGACGACGAGCAGCGGCGTGCCGTGCTGCGCGACCAGGGCCCGCAGGTCTTGCGCCTTGCTCAAGGGTCGAGGAACCTCTACACGTCCTGGCCGAGGTCGGCGCGCAGCGCCGCGATGTCGGGGTCGGCGGAGACGACGTTCTCCGCGGAGGCGGCGCGGCGCAGCCGGTCGCGGATGGCGTCCCACTGCTCGCCCGTCGGTACTTCCTCGACGAGGATTTCGCGGGCGCCGGACTTGTCGAGCGTGCGCAGGTTGACGTAGAGCTCGCGTGCATAGACGTCGGCGCGACGGCCGGCGTTGATCCACGTCATGAACTTGTTCGCCACGCGCGGCGGGCGCATCGCGAGCACGGCGACCTTCTCGTGGGTCTCGGTGAGCTGCCCGACGACTTCCTCGAGCGTGCGGCTCGCGACGATGCTGAGCGGCGTGAACGGCGCATAGTGCTTGGTGTCGCTGCCGGGCACGCGCGGTGCGAGCGCGTCGGGGCCAGGCTGGAGCGAAGGCACGACGACGCGCAGCTGCGAGAGCGTCAGCACGCCCGGCCGCAGGATGCGCGGCACGGTGTCGATGCAGGAAACGATCGTCGACTCGAGGCCGATCTTGGAGTCGCCGCCGTCGAGCACGATCCGCACGGCGTCGCCGAACTCCTCGCGTACGTGCTCCGGACGAGTCGGGCTGATGCGGCCGTAGCGGTTCGCGGAGGGCGCGACGATGCCGCTGCCGAACGCCCGCAGCAGCTGCTGGGCGACCGGGTGCGCCGGCATGCGGACGGCAACCGTGTCCTGCCCGCCCGTGATCGCGAGGTCGACCGCGGGCGCGCGCCGCAGGACGAGCGTCAAAGGCCCGGGCCAGAACTTCTCGGCGAGCGCGGCCGCCTCCGGGGGCACGCTCAGCGCCCAGCGCTCGAGCGCACGCGGGTGGTCGATGTGCACGATCAGCGGGTGCGTCGCCGGCCGGCCCTTGAGCTCGAAGATCTTGCGGACCGCATCCGGATTCTGCGCATCGGCGCCGAGCCCATAGACGGTCTCGGTCGGGAACACGACCACCTCGCCTTCGCGCAAGGCCTCGACGGCCTGGTCGATTTCGTCCTGCGGGAGCCGGGCGGTCACCATAGGGCGCGAATCATACGCAAACGCCGAATTCCGCGCAGTTAGGAACCTCTCAACTGGCGAGGTCGCTCAGGCGCTCACGAAATCGGGCGGCGCTCCCAGCCCGTCGGCGTGCGGCGCAGCTCGTACGTCGGCCAGTAATTCTGGTCGAGCTTCAGCGTCGTCACGCCGGTCGTGCCGTTCCAGGTCACCGTCTTGAGACGCACCGACGAGCGGTCCGGCCGGCCCTGGACTGCCGCGATGAACGCGTCGAGGTCCGGCGTCGGCTTGCCGTCCACCTCGATGATGCGCCGGCCCGCGTACAGCCCGTGCCGGGTCGACGGCGATCCGTACGAAAAATACGCGACGAACACGCCCTCGGGCGGGATCGCGCGCTGCATCGCCATCGCGCGATGCGGTGCATGGATCACCGCGCCCGACCAGAGCAGCATCCGATCGATGTCCTCGCCGAGCAGCGGCGCCGTCTCGACTTCGAGCACCTGCTCTGCACCGTCACGGAGCACGGTGAGCCGCACGCGCGGCGCCTGCGTCGCCCGCTCGACCTCGCGGAAGCGGTTCAGCGTCTCGTCGTTCACGGCGAGCAGCAGGTCGCCTTCCTTGAGCACGCCGGCGGCGGCCGATCCCGCGGCCACTCGCGCCACGGCGAGCACCTGGCGATGTTCCGGGTTGCGCGACTCGAATTTCGGCACCCACGCCGCGGGCAGGCCCAGCTCGCGCGCGGACGAGATCGGGATCGCCTCGAATTCGGTCTCGAGCGAATACAACGGGCTGCCCGAGCGCGCCGCCTCGACGGCCTCGAGCACGATCGAGGCCGGCATGCCGCGCCCCACTTGTGCGCTGTCGCGCGCCCCTTCGGTGGCGAACGTCGACCACAGCGCGCGCACCCGGCCGTCGCGACCGAGGATGGCGCCGTCGAAATCGGCCGGCGAGTTCACGAGCGTCGCGACCTCGAGGTTCGCGTCGCGGAACTGCAGCGTGCGCGACAACGGGAACGTCACGTCGTCGATCTGCGCGACTGAAGTCGCGAGCGAGCGCAGCCGCGAGTCGGCGCTCAGGCCCACGACCGTCACGGGCTCGCCCGGGGTGAGATCGGACCCGTCGAACCGTGCGGCGCGCAGCGGCGAGCCGTCGAGCAGCGCGGGGTCGAACGAGACGATCGCGAGGTTGTGCAGCGGGTGCACGTACTCGACGCGCCCCGGCACTTCGACCGAGCCGCCGAACGTGAGCTGGACGTCGCCCGGCGCCACGGGCACGGTGTTGCGATCGACCACCACGAGGCCGCGCTCGGCGTCGACGATGACCCCGGTGCCGTGGTAGTTGCGCTCGGTGATGCCCGCGACCGAGAACGGCATGTCGAACGAAACCAGCACGAGGGAATTCGCGATCCCGTTCGCGAGTTTGTCATTGCCGGCCGCGAAGGATGTCCGTGCGGGTTCCTGCTTCGCCGCCGGCGTCCCCGGGCCCGCCTTGGGTTCGCACGGCCAGAGTCCGGACTGGTCGTCGCGCCGGCAGAGCTGCGCCGGGAACCAGGTGCGGTCCATGCGCATCACGCGCGTCTCGGAGCCCTTCGGGTCGTCGAGCGTCGAGTAGCGCAGCGTGACGCGCTCGCCGTGCGGCAGTGCGGCGACCACCTGCACGAGGTCATCGAGCGTCGCGACGGGCTTGCCACCGGCGCTCGTGATGACCGCGCCGCGCGGCACGCCCGCCGCGTTGAGGACGTAGCCGGGATTGGCGACGAACGCGCCACGCACCGGGGCGTTGAAGTGTCGCGCCATCTGGTACGAGAGCGCGTGCACCACGGCATCGCCGAACTCGAAGTATTCGGCCGGCGTGATCGCATGCAGGTCGCCGACCGGCAGCGTCTGCGCGAGGCGTTCGCCGCCCCGCTCGACCGTGATGTCGACCGTCCGCCCGACCGCGGCATCGATGATTTCCTCGAGCGGCTCGAACGTCGTCACCAGCCGGCCGTTGACGTGCGTCAGGATGTCGCCCGGCTGCAGCTTGCCCTCGGTGGTCGAGCCCGGCAGCACCTCGTCGACGATGAGCATGCCCGTGAGTTCCGGGTGCGCGCGCCGCGACGCCCCCTCGGTTTCCGGCTGCAGGCCGAGCCGCACGAGTTCGTCGTACGGCGTGTAGGCGAAGACGGTCTGCAGCGTGCCGCGCGGGACCGGCTGCCCCTTCTGGATCAGCTGCAATGCGCGCTGCACGCGGCCGAGCGGCAGGTAGAAGCTCGATTGCGCGCCGTTGCTGCCGCCCGCGTTCAGTGCCACCACGCGGCCCCGGATGTCGATGACCGGTGACCCCGACGACCCGCCCGAGGTGCCCGAGGCCGCCTGGATGTAGAACGTGTTGAAGTCGTTGTACTTGCCGACGCCGTACTCGGGCGCCTCGCGGTCGAGGCGCGCGAGCGTGCCCGCGAGGATCGAGAGCTGCTCGCCCGCGTCGTTGCCGACGACGCGGATCTCGGTGCCGATCTTCGCGCCTTCCGGATACAGCGGCAGCGCCGCGGGCTTGACGTAGCGGAGCTTCGCCGGATCGTAGCGGTAGATGCCGAAGTCGTGGACCGGATCGCGGTAGACCGCGCGCAGTTCGACTTCCTCGCGGTTCTGCAGGATCGCGGTGGCGACCACGGGCCCCGGCGTCACGACGTGCCGGTTGGTCAGGATCAGGCCGCGCTCGGCATCGACGACGAAGCCGGTCGCCTGGCTCGACTGGTTCCATTCGGTGTCGAACGCGCGGGTCTGGTCGATCTCGATCGAGACGACCGAGGCCGCGATGCGCTCGAGCGTGCGATCCCAGGCCGGGTTCTCCTCGATCGGTCGGCCGATCCCGGTCGCCGGCGCGGGCTGCACCGTCGGCGGCGGCTCGGGTTGCGCGAACGCGGCGTTCGCAGCGAGGGCGGCCGTCAGCACGGCGGCCAGCCAGCGCAACCGCGACGCCGCAGCGTGCTCGGGGCGGGTCACAGTTCGCGGCCGAATGCCGCGCGGAAGCGGGTCTTGAACTCGTTCATGTCGAATCGGTGACTCTGCGTGCCGGCGTGGGCGATCTTGATCGCTCCCATCAATGAAGCTATCCGACCCGTGGTCTCCCAGTCGAGTTCATTCATGAGCCCGTACAGCAGGCCGGCGCGATATGCATCGCCGCAGCCGGTCGGGTCCTTGACCTCGTCCGGCCCGGCCGCCGGGATCACGTACTCCCGGCCGTCCGCGTAGACGACGCTGCCCTCGGCGCCCTTGGTCACCACGTAGGCCTGCACTTCCGCGGCAACGTCGGCCGCGCTCAGCCCGGTGCGTTCCTGCAGCATCTGGCCTTCGTAGTCGTTGACCGCGACCCACGTGGCCTGGCGCAGGAAACCGAGCAGCTCCGGCCCGTCGAACATCGGCAGGCCCTGTCCCGGGTCGAACAGCCACGGGATGCCGGCCGCCGCGAACTGGGCGGCGTGCTGCAACATGCCGTCACGGCCGTCCGGGGCGACGACGCCGAGCGTCACACCGGCCGTGGTGGGTACCGGGTTCAGGTGCGACTTGGCCATCGCGCCCGGGTGAAACGCGGTGATCTGGTTGGAGTCGAGGTCGGTCGTGATGAACGCCTGTGCAGTGAACTGGTCGTCGAGTTCACGCACGAAGTCGAGGCTCACGTTGCAGGCCTTCAGCCACCGCCGGTACGGCTCGAAATCGTGCCCGACCGTCGCCATCGGCACTCCGTCCTCTTCGAGCAGCCTGAGGTTGTAGGCGATGTTGCCCGCGCAGCCGCCGAAGTTGCGCCGCATGCTCGGCACGAGGAACGACACGTTCAGCATGTGGATCCGGTCCGCGAGGATCTGCTCGCGGAAGCGGCCGTGGAAGACCATGACGGTGTCGAAAGCGATCGAGCCGCAGATGAGGGCAGTCATTAGGGTACGTCTTTGGCCGGGGCGTCCGTTTCGACGAGGGGATAGGGGTTAGGGGTTAGGGGATAGTGCCGGAGACACGCGCATTCGCGCGACCGTTTGCGCACAACGTGCGCTTCCGACTATCCCCTATCCCCTGTTCACTATCCGCTGGCTTGCGCTTTCCACGTCAGGTCCAGGTGTTTCGCGGCGCGGACGTCGTCGAGCCGCCGCACGGGCAGCGTCCACGGCGCGCCCTGGAGCTTCGCGGGCTCGGTCTCGGCCTCCTTGCGGATGGCGATCATCGCGTCGACGAACGCATCGAGTTCCTCCTTCGGTTCCGTTTCCGTCGGCTCGATCAGCAGGCATTCGGGCACGAGCAGCGGGAAGTAGGTCGTCGGCGCGTGGAAGCCGTAGTCGAGCAACCGCTTCGCGAAGTCCATCGCGTTGGTTTCCCAGTCGCGCGCCTCCCTGCGCAGCGTCACGATGAACTCGTGGCTCGCGCGACGCTCCGGATACGCAACCTCGAACCCGGCCGCCTGCAACCGCGCCATCAGGTAGTTGGCGTTGAGCGTCGCGAACTCGGCGACGCGCTGCATGCCGTCGCGACCGAGCATGCGCATGTAGACGTAAGCGCGGAGCAGCACGCCGGTGTTGCCCATGAAGTTCGAGAGCCGGCCGATGGTCTGCGGCACGTCCTGTTCGTCGAGCCAGCGAAAACGGTCGCCGTCGCGACCCACGATCGGCACGGGCAGGAACGGCAACAGCCGCTCGCTCACGCCGACCGCACCGGACCCCGGCCCGCCGCCGCCGTGCGGCGTCGAGAAGGTCTTGTGCAGGTTCATGTGGATGACGTCGAACCCCATGTCGCCCGGACGGACCTTGCCGAGGATCGCGTTGAGGTTCGCGCCGTCGTAGTACAAGAGGCCGCCCGCGCCGTGGACGATCCCCGCGACCTCGCGGATCCGGCGCTCGAACACGCCGATCGTCGACGGGTTGGTCAGCATGATGCCTGCCGTCCGCGGACCGACGACGCCCTTGAGCGCCTCGAGGTCGATGTCGCCGTTCGACAGTGTCGGGATCTCGCGCACCGTGCAGCCGCACATCGTCGCGGTCGCCGGGTTCGTGCCGTGGGCCGCGTCGGGCACGATGATCTCGGTGCGGGCGAGGTCCTTGCGGTTGCGGTGGTAGGCCCGGATCATCGCGACACCGGCAAATTCGCCCTGCGCACCCGCCATCGGCGTGAGCGACACGCCGCGCATGCCGGTCACTTCCTTGAGCATCTCCTGCAGCTCGAACAGGACCTGCAGCACGCCCTGGCCGGTGGACTCCGGCGCGAGCGGATGGCGCCCGAGCAGCTCCGGCAGCATCGCATACTGGTTACAGGCCTTCGGGTTGTACTTCATCGTGCACGACCCCAACGGGTAGAAGTGCGTGTCGATCGAGAAATTGAGCTGCGAGAGTCGCGTGAAGTGCCGTACCGCCTGCAGCTCGGAGACTTCCGGCAGCAGCGGCGGCTTCGCGCGCAGCAGCGAGGTCGGCACCGTCGCCTCGACCGGCACCCGCGGGTACTGCGCGTCGGCGCTGCGGCCGGGCGCCGCGTGTTCGAAGATCAGCTTTTCGTGCATGTTCGGTTGTCCTGCCAGTTCAGGCGGCCGCCGCGCTGCTGCGCATCGTCTCGGCCAGCACGCGCGCGTAGGTTTCGATGTCGTTGACCGTCCGGGTTTCTGTTGCGCAGACGAGCAGCGCGTGGCCGAGCTGCGGGTAGCGCGCCGAGATGTCGACGCCGCCCACGATGCCGCGATGTGCGAGCGACTCGAGCACCGGCTTCACGGGCCGGTCGAGCAGCAGCACTGCCTCGTGGAATCGCGGCTTGTCGAACGCGAGCCGCACGCCCGCGATCCGCGTGAGCGCATCCACGAGCTGCTGGGTGCGCTGCATGGAGGTGGCCGCCACCTGCGCAAGCCCGTGCGGGCCGAGCAGCGACATGTAGATCGTCGCCGCAGTGACGAGCAGGCCCTGGTTCGTGCAGATGTTGGAGGTCGCCTTGCTGCGACGGATGTGCTGTTCGCGCGCCTGCAGCGTGAGCGCGAAGCCCGGCTTGCCGTCGAGGTCGACCGTGCGGCCGATGATCCGTCCCGGCATCTGGCGCACGTGCTCGGCGCGGGTCGCCATGAAGCCGAAGTACGGACCGCCCGACGAGAGCGGCACGCCGAGCGGCTGGCCGTCGCCGCAGGCGATGTCGGCGCCCCGCGCGCCCCACTCGCCCGGCGGCTTGAGCACGGCGAGCGAGGTCGGGTTGACCACGCCGATCGCGAGTGCGCCGTTCGCGTGCGCCCAGTTCGTGATCGCGTCGACGTCCTCGAGCGTGCCGAAGAAGTTCGGCTGCTGGATCACGACCGCCGTGACGTCCTGCCCCTTGTACTGGTCGAGCGCGGCGGCCACGGTCTGGCCGCCCTTGGCGTCGAACGGCAGCAGTTCGAACGCGAGGTTCTGGTTGCCCGCAATGGCCTGCGCCACGTCGCGATACGTCGGGTTCAGCGCCATCGGCAGCAGGATGCGCTGCGACTTCGACTTGCGATTCGCGCGCACGGCCATCAGGCAGGCTTCGGCGAGGCCCGAGGCGCCGTCGTAGAGCGACGCGTTCGAGATCTCGAGCCCGGTCAGGCTCGCCATCATCGTCTGGTATTCGTACAGCAACTGCAGCGTGCCCTGACTCGCCTCGGCCTGGTACGGCGTGTAGGCGCTGTAGAACTCGCCGCGGCTGACGATCGCCCAGACCGCCGCGGGGACGTGGTGCTCGTACGCACCGGCGCCGATGAAATTGAGCGGGCGGCCGTCGCGGGCCGCGAGCTCGGTCATCCACCGGCCGATTTCCATCTCGGTCATCTCGGGCGGAATGCCGGGCAGGCCCGGCGCCCTCAGTTCGGCGGGGATTTCCTCGAACAGCGCGTCGAGGTCCGGCGCGCCGATGGCGTCGAGCATCGCGCGGACGTCGGCGTCGGTGTGGGGGATGAATGGCATGGCTTCGCCAGGGGATAGGGGTTAGGGGATAGGGGATAGTCGGAGAGCAGTCAGCGGCGCGGTAAGTTAAGAGATCAGCGGCCGGAAGGCCGCCACTATCCCCTAACCCCTAGCCCCTAACCCCTTCCGCTAGTGTGTTTCCGCCGCCAGCGCTGCCTGGTACGCCTTCGCGTCCAGCATCGCGGAGAACTGCGCCTTGTCTTCCGGGCGCACGCGCATGATCCAGCCCGCGCCGTAGGGGTCGGAGTTGACGAGCTCCGGCTGACCGCCGAGATCGACGTTGCTCGCGATCACCTCGCCCGTCACCGGGCTGTAGATGTCCGAGGCGGCCTTGACGGACTCGACGACTGCGCACGCTTCGCCCGCGCTGACACGGCGGCCGACCTCGGGCGTTTCGACGAACACTAGGTCGCCCAGCGCTTGCTGCGCGTGATCGGAGATGCCGATCGTGACCGTGCCGTCGCCCTCGAGGCGCGCCCATTCGTGCGACTTGAGGTAGCGGAGGTCGGCGGGAACGTTGCTCATGGTGTGCTCTCCGGGACGTCTGGATGCTGGATCGAGCGGTGAAAGATCAGAGCGCGATGGCGGCCTTGCCGTTGCGCACGAAGGGTGGCCTCACGACCCGCGCAGGCACGAGCTTGCCGCGGATCTCGACTTCGCAGCGATCGCCCGTCTGCGCCGGCACGCGGGCGAAGCCGATGGAGCGCTGCAGCGTCGGCGAAAACGTGCCGCTCGTGACCTCGCCCTCCCCCACGTTCGCGACGATGACCTTCTGGTGCGTGCGCAGCACGGCCCGACCCTCGACCAGCAGGCCGACGAACTTGCGCACGTCGCCGCTCGCCTTCTGCGCAGTGAGCGCGGACCGGCCGACGAAATCGCGGTCCTGCGGCTCCCAGGCCACGGTCCACCCGAGCCCGGATTCGAGCGGTGAGGTCGTCTCGTCCATGTCGTTGCCGTACAGATTCATGCCGGCTTCGAGCCGCAGCGTGTCGCGCGCACCCAGCCCGCAGGGCCGGACGCCCGCATCGCGCAGCTTCTGCCAGTACGTGGCGGCCTCGCCGGCCGGCATCGTGATTTCCCAGCCGTCCTCGCCCGTGTATCCCGTGCGAGCGACGAACAGCGTGCCGGCGTCGAGCCCGAAGAACGGACCGAGCTGCAGCGCGCGCTCGGCGACGGCCGGCTCGATGGCTTGCGCGGCCTTCTGCCGTGCGTTCGGCCCTTGCACCGCGATCATGGCGAGGTCGGTGCGCGGCTCGACGGAGACTCCGAACGGGGGGACCTGCTCAAGCAGCCAGCCGACGTCCTTTTCGCGCGTGCCGGCGTTGACCACCATCCGGTACCAGTCGTCGTCCAGGAAATAGACGATCAGGTCGTCGATGACACCGCCGTGCGCGCGCAACATGCACGAGTACAGTGCCTTGCCGGTCTGCGCGAGCTTCGCGACGTCGTTCGCGAGCAGGTGGCGCAGGAAGTCGCGCACCCGCCTGCCACGCAGGTCGACGACGCACATGTGCGAGACGTCGAACATGCCGGCGTCGCGGCGGACCGCGTGGTGTTCCTCGATCTGCGAGCCGTAGTTGACCGGCATGTCCCAGCCGCCGAAATCGACGGTGCGGGCGCCGGCCGCGAGGTGCGATTCGTACAGTGGAGTGCGCAGTCCCATCGTGCCGTCCTCGGACAGTCGTTTTTCACGGCCCAAAGAAAAAGGGCGGCAGACCGCCGTGACGACCTGCCGCCCCTCTGTCCTTTGACCTGAGAGATCGAGCCCCGGCTCGAGTCCGGGTGCCGCACCCCTTCGGTGGACCCGCCTGGCGACGGGCCGCTCTCCAGAGACCATCAGGCCGCAGCCGTACGTTTGCCTGAGCGTTTCCGGGCGGGTTGCGCCTTCGGCGGGCTCCGGGGAGCCTCTCTCGGGACGGGCCTAACGATGGGTGGGCGCATGGTAACCCACCCCGGAAAATGGGGACACTCCGAATTTCGTGTACTCGAAATTCGGAGTGTCCCCATTTTCGCCAAAATTCGGAGTGTCCCCATTTTCCGGTCGGGCTTGCCAACGCCCGCCGCGCACCGGAACATCGGCGCTCTTCCCCGCCCGGCCCCGCCTCGACGTCCCGAGGATGGAGCGGCGCGGTCCACCCGAAAGGTCGAGGTCACGGTCGCATGCGTCGTTCGTCGCTCGTCACGCCGTTGCTGCTCGGATTGTCCATCGCATTGCCGTCCGCCGTCGAAGCCGGGGACAAGGACGAATCGGCCGGCGCGGCCCGCCTGCACGAACTGTTCGAGGCCGAGTGGGAGCGCGGGCTGCGCGAGAACCCGATCACGGCCACCTACATCGGGGACACCCGCTACAACGACCGCTGGCCGGACCTGTCGCCCGCCGCCGCGCGGGCCTCGCACGAAGCCGACCGCGCGGCACTCGCCCGCCTCGAAGCCATCGGCGCGGCGACGTTGAGCGAAGCGGATCGGCTGAACCAGGACCTGTTCCGCCGCCAGACGCAGGCGAACCTCGACAACTTCGAGTACGGCGCGCACCTGATCCCGCTGTCTCACCGCAGCGGACTCACGAGCATCCACCGGATCGCCGACGTCGTCGTGTTTCGCTCGGTCAAGGATTACGAGCAGTGGCTCGCGCGCATGAACGGCGTCGAGGCGCCGATGGCACAGGTGATCGAGTCGATGCGCGAGGGGGTCCGGCGTGGGCTCGTCCCGCCGAAGGTCCTGATGCAGCGTCTGCCGAAGCAGCTCGACGCGCAGATCGTCACGGACCCGACGAAGAGTCCGTTCTACGAGCTGTTCGCGAAGCTGCCGGACACGATCCCGTCCGCCGAGCGCGCGCGCCTGCAGGCAGCCGCGCGCACGGCCATCGCGACGCAGATCGTGCCGGCCTATACGCGCCTGAAGCGGTACCTCGACGAGGAATACCTGCCGAAGTCGCGCGAGACGGTCGGGATCTGGGACACGCCGAACGGCGAGCAGCGTTACGCCGAGCTGGCGCGGTTCTACACGACGACCGACCTGACGCCCGACCAGATCCACGAGATCGGCCTGAAGGAAGTGGCGCGCATCCGCGCGGAAATGCTGCAGGTGATCGCGAAGACCGGTTTCGCGGGCGATTTCGACGCGTTCCTGGGCTACCTGCGCTCGGACCCGAAGTTCCATTACACGGACCCGCAACAGTTGCTCGTCGCGTACGAGGCGATGGCGAAGCGCGTGGATCCGTTGCTGCCCCAATACTTCGGCAAGCTGCCGCGCATGCCGTACGGCGTGCGGCCGATCGCCGCGCAGATCGCACCGGACACGACGACGGCCTACTACCAGGGCCCGGCGCTCGACGGCAGTCGCGCGGGCTACTACTACGTGAACCTCTACAAACCCGAGCAGCGGCCGAAGTACGAGATCCCGGTGCTGACGATCCACGAGGCGGTGCCGGGCCATCACCTGCAGATCGCGCTCGCGCAGGAGCTGGGCGAGCTGCCGAAGTTCCGGCGCGACTTCGAAGCCACCGCGTTCGTCGAGGGCTGGGGCCTGTACGCCGAGAGCCTCGGCCAGGAAATGGGGTTCTACGACGATCCCTACGACAAGTTCGGCCAGCTGACCTACGAGATGTGGCGTGCGGTCCGCCTCGTCGTCGACACCGGCCTGCACCACAAGCGCTGGAGCCGGCAGCAGGCCATCGACTACTTCAAGGCCAACGCCGCCAAGAGCGAGCTCGACATTGTCAACGAGATCGACCGTTACATCGGCAACCCGGGCCAGGCGCTCGCCTACAAGATCGGCGAGCTTCGCATCAAGGAGCTGCGGCGCGAGGCGAGCGAGCGGCTTGGCGAGAGCTTCGACCTCCGCGCGTTCCACGACGTCGTGCTCGGCAGCGGCGCGATCCCGCTCGACGTGCTCTCCGCCAACGTGCGCCGCTGGGTCGAGACCACGCGGGCGGCGCCTGCGGCGTCGGGCCGGTAGAATTGCCTGCAAACGCCACGACCCTCATGAGCAACGCCATCGTCCGCCGCCCCAGCACTGCCGTCCGGATCGGCCCGGTCACGGTCGGCGGCGGCGCGCCGATCGTCGTCCAGTCGATGACGAACACCGACACGGCCGACGTCGAGGCCACGGCCCTGCAGGTGCGCGCGCTCGCGATCGCCGGCTCCGAGCTCGTCCGCATCACGGTCAACACCGAGGACGCGGCCGCGGCGGTCCCGCG